>JAHQVV010000080.1 GCA_019634195.1 Phycisphaeraceae bacterium
GGCTGGTTATTACCCGTGTTGACGGACCGCCGATGGCATCGGCGGCTTCGGGGACGCGTGTGCGCAGCGACGCCCCGGTGATGCGCGCCGGGTTTTGGGCCGGCGTTGAAAGGCCGTGAGGTGCACGTTCTGGGTCACATCACAGAGGTTGGCCCTAGGCGCGTGACAACTAGCTGTCACTTGCCTCGAGAAAAGGCGTGACACCCGTGAAACACGCTGTTACAGTAGCCCCGAACCGAAACCAAACGCAGAAAGGAAATCCGCCATGCGAAAGATCGTCGTGTTTGCCCTCACCGCTGCCGTGGTGCTCGTCGTATCCGGGCCTGTTTCCGGGCAGGTCTTGATCAGCGAGATCATGTACAACCCTGATTCGTACGAGGGCGGCATCGGCAAGGACGCACAGCTCAATCAGTCGGAGTGGCTCGAGCTGTACAACGCGGGCGACGAGACGGTCTCGCTGGCGGGTTTCTATCTGCAGGACGAGGACGGCAAGACCGAGCCACTGCCTAGCTCCGCCAAGATCGAGCCCGGCCAGGCTATCGTCCTGATCCCCGGCACCCAGACCATCGGCGACTTCCGCAAGGCCTGGGGCAAGGGCTTTGACGTCTACAAGCTTGACGGCTGGGCCGTCGGCGACGACCCGTTGAGCAACCTCGCCAACGGGCCCAGTTCCACCAACGAGGTCCTCACCTTGCGCAACAAGGAGGGTGAAGTCGTCGATGAGGTCAACTACGACGACGAGGGTGACTGGCCCAAGGACAGCCCTGACGGGCCATCGATCACGCTTAATCCGGACGGCCTGGACCCAGAGAAGAACGACGCCGGCAAGAACTGGTCGCGCTCAAAGAAGGGCGAGCTCGGTGCCGACCACGCCAAGGAAACCGACGAGTACAGCAAAGAAGACGTCGGCTCGCCGGGCCGGGTGGTGACGGAGTAAAATCCTCACATGCCTACCTACGAATACTACTGCCCGGCCAACCACAAGACACTCGAAGTCATGCACAGCATGTCGCGATCCGTCACGACCTGGGGCGAGCTCTGCGAACTGTCTGACACGCAGCCCGGCAAAACCGCGTCGAGCGAGCCGGTGGAAAAACTGCTCAGCGCCGGCATGATCGTCACCGGCGATAAGCAGGCCTCCGGTTTGGACTGCGGTAACCCCGGCGGCTGCTGTGGCGGCGGCTGCGCCATGTCGTAATGGGGTGTCGTATCGCTCATCGGGGTTCATCTCGGACAGGTCCGGCCAGAGATCGATCGAGCAATGGCCGGGCCGAAAACCCACACCCGCGACGTCGTAGTGGCGAAAGCCCAGGTCCATCCCGTCACCCTTGGCGTTGAACCAGCCCTGGTAGCCGCAGATGGTCTTGCCGGCGAGTTCGCGGTCGATCGGTTGCTCATGACCAACGGCATAGACGCTGGGGATGAGCAGGCCAGCGGCCGTGCTCGCAACGAACTGTCTGCGGTTGATCTTCAAGGCCTATTCCGGTGGGGAACACTAATCATGCCGCAGCGCAACGATCGGGTCTTGCCAGGCGGCGCGGATGGCGGGGTACAGGCCGGCGAGCAGGCCGACGACGACCGCGGCGACGAAGCCGACGATCATCGACCACGCGACGGGGATGGGCTTTTCGATGCCGGGGAAAAAGTTGGCCAGGATGGCCGCAGTGCCCGCCAGCGCCAGCCCCGTGAGAACACCCAGCACCCCGCCGATCACGGACAGTGTGGTTGTCTCGACGATGAACTGCGCGATGATGTGCTTGCGGGTCGCGCCCATCGCCCGGCGGACGCCGATCTCGCGGATGCGCTCGGTCACGCTCGCGAGCATGATGTTCATGATCCCGATCCCGCCGACGACCAGCGACAGCGACGCGATCACGATCATCATGATCGTGAAAAGCAGCTGCGTGCGCGCCTCCTGCTTGATCAGTTCCAGCGGCACGATGACCTGCACATCGTCTTCGGGGTGGCCTACCGTGATCACGCGCCGGACCTTGTCCGCGATGAGTTCGACCTGGCTGGGCTCGGGCACGCGGATGATGAGCTCGTTGATCTCGATCAGCTCTGCCGCACTGCCGCCGGGCAAGAGCCGTTGGTCGCCGAAGCGTGCGCGGGCGGTCTCGATGGGGATGTAGATGTCGAAGTTGATATCGCGTCCGGTGGCCAGGCCGACGGGTTCGAGCACGCCGATCACGGTGAAACGCTGCCCGTCGATGCTGAAGCTGTTGCCAAGCGGGTCCTCAAGCCGGAAGAGGTCCTGGGCCGCGTCGGCGCCGACTACCGCGACCGGTGCGACCTGCTCGCGGTCCTGCTGGGTGAGGTGTCTGCCGCGGGCGACGGTCATCGGGATCGCGTCGCCGATGGCGGGCGTCGTGCCGTAGACCACCGCGGCCTGCGCGGTGATCCCGTTCTTGTAGACGAAGTTGCCGACCTTCTTGAGCGGGACCATCTCATCGATCGGCTGGATGCTGTCGGTATCGAGCCGGCGCAGGTCAAGCCGGGTCAGGCCGTAGGGCGTGACGCTTAGCTGCGACTCCTCGCCATAGCTGCGTCGGCCTCGGCCGCCACCGCCGTCGTCTTCCTCCTCCTGCTCGTCGGACTTCGGCGGCCGCACCGAGCGGAGGATGATGTTGTTCGCGCCCAGCTCCTTGATGTCGGCCAGGGCGGCCTGCTTGGAGCCCTCGCCGTACGCCGCGATCGCGACGACCGCGCCGACGCCGATGATGATGCCTAGTGCGGTCAGCAGCGACCGCAGCTTGTGCAGCATGAGGTTGGCCAGGCCGAGGCGGAGTGTTTCGATCAGGAAGGTCAGGGGCTGTCCGATGTTCGGTGTGCGAGATCCGAGCCGTTTATTCTACGTGTCTGCACGTTGTGACGGTTCAGCAACGCTGATCAATACGGTTAGGATAGGTTCATGGCAGATATCGAAGTCGGGCAAGAGACCGAAGCGGCTAACCACTGGGCCTACGACGTGAGCGTGTTTGATGGCGGGCGTAAGCACGACTACCGCGTGACGCTGTCGTTCCAGGACTACGACCTGTGGAGCCGGGGCCGGGTCAGGCCCAGCCGGGTGATCGAATCAGCGTTTGAGTTCCTACTGGCCAACGAGCCGGCGAGCGCGATCATGAGCAAATTCGATTGCTCGGTGATTCGCAGATACTTCCCGAAAGTAGATGAGGAGCTGCCGCAGATGCTTTGAGTGTTGGAGCTCGGTCCGGAGCAGAGCGCAGCACCGTCCCTGGGCAAGGCATCTAAGAGTATCTACGCCTTGAGGTTGATCGCATGGAAGAGGGGGTGTTCTTCTTTGCCCGCTGGGCCGTAGGTCGGCTGTGGCGGGAGGTTCGTGGGCGAACTTGGCGGGGCGTCTTGATCGTGGATCTGATCGTTGGGGTTGTCCTGTTCTTCTTCGCCTTGGGCGTCGCCCTCGTAGACGTCCTCGTAGCCGGGGGCCTGGCCGTCGGGCAGGTCCTCATCGGTGTCGCGCGCGGCCCCGGCGTCGTGCAGTTGTGTGAGGGTGACCTTGTCGGTCTGCTCGGCGGAGCTGGCGCGTTGAGCCTCCCGGCCGCTTTGGGTCGCGGCCTGCGTGCGTGCGGTTTGGCCGGCGTTGGCCACTCCCGCTGCGATGCCGGTGCCGATGGTGCTCATAGGAGGATTCCGGGGTCGGTTCTGGGGCCATCCCAGAACGGTGCGTCGCACTAACACTATCGGCAAGATTGTGGATTTTCTTGAGTGGGCAGTCGTAAGTCAATGTAAACGCTGGTTTTGCGGGCTATTTTACTAAAGAAAAACCCGCCCTGTGGGCGGGTTTTTAGGATTACGATGTGGGCTGGGGCATATCCGGAGATCCGCGGCGCTCTGCCGGGCTTGGGTCCGAGCCTTATTCTTCGTCTGCCCGGGTGACGCTCCAGTATTCGAGCTCGACCGGGGTCGCTCGGCCGAAGATCATCACGATCACGCGCACCTTGCCCTGGTCGGGGAGGGTGAGGTCCACGGTGCCTTCCATGTTCTCGAAGGCGCCGTCGATGATCTTGACGTGGTCGCCCTTCTGGAACTCCATCTTGACTTCGGGCTGCTCTTCGGGGGGCTTGGCCGCGTTGATCATCTTCTCGACCTCGGGCAGTGTCATCGGGCTGGGCCGGCCCGCGGTGCCGATGAAGTCGCCGACGCCGGTGGTTTCTTTGATGAGGAAGAAGATGTCCTGTGGGATTCGGCCGTCGTCTTCGAGTTTCATCTCGACGAAGACGTAGCCGGGGTACAGCTTGGTCTCGACGATCTTCTGCTTGCCGGCCTTGATGACCTTTTCTTTTTCAGTGGGCACGAGGATGCGGTTGACCAGCATCGGTTTCTCGGGGTCCTCGCCGTCAAAGCCCTCGATCTTGATTTTGCGCAGGAGCGTGCGGCGGACCGAGTCTTCTTTGTTCGAGGCGACGCGGAGGACGAACCAGTCCATGCCGTCGGCTACTAGCGGCTCCTCTTTGGGGGCCTCTAGGTCGGTGGCTTCGGTGGTCGCTTGGGGTGTTTCTTCGCTCATAGCTTGTCTTTAAGTGGGTTGTTGCGCTCGCGGGTAGGGCGATTCGGATCGGTCAGGGTGTCTCAGCGGATTCGAGGATGCCGATCCATGTGGCCACGTTGGTGAAGCCGAAGTCGGCGACGAATAGGATCGCAGCGATCATCAGCGTGCCGGCGATGACGATCCACGTCAGCCCGATGACCGCCTGTTTGGTCGGCCAGTTGACCTTCTTCATCTCGTTCTCGGTGGCGATCATGAAGTCGGCGATCTTCGGCTTATTCAGCAGCCACCACAGCAGGGCACCGACCGCCACGGCCGTGACCGCGATGATGCCGGCCTGCCAGTACATCTCGTTCTTCTCGTTGTCCATGAACTTGAACAGCAGCTTGTCGTTGAACCACACGGCGAAGCCGAGGGTAAACGTCATGACCGCGATCGCGGTCATCATGCGTGTCCAGTAGCCCTGGCCGGATTTATAGACCTGCAGTGCCATCGTTGCGTTCTCGAGTCGGTAATTCGCCTTGCCAACAGCGGCGTGGCGGGGGTTATGAAACACGGGCGGAGGGACTTGAACCCACGACCTGCTGATTTGGAATCAGCTGCTCTGCCAACTGAGCTACACCCGTAACCGGGCCGACGCGTGGCCAGCCCTTTTTCGCTTGACGCGTTTAGCCGCACCTATTGATAAGGCCCCCTGTCGGGGGGCCTGCGGTGCGTCACGTATTAAACCCGATCCGGGCGGGGCGGTCAAGGGGGTGGCGGTACATTGCCTTCTCCGTCTGCAGCTTCAACGACCAGTCGCTCGACCAACGGAGAGGTGGCCAATTCGCCGATTACTGCCGAAACGTCCCCGTCCGGGAAGCCGCCTTGTTCGGCCCCTAGGTACCCCTCCCAGACGCGGGTTGAGCATAACCCGCCGAATCCGCAGCGGTGTTTCTCAACGATTCCAAGGATCTGGTCGTCTACTGCCGGGTCTTTGGGATCGACGGCAGCTGAAATCGTTATCTGCAGTTTCACGTACCGTTGGTTTGGTTGGTTATCAGGCATCGGGGTTTTGGGTGTTTTGAGAGCTCGGATTGTTTGACGCAGGGATTTCGGCTTGCTACTGTATTCGTTCTGTCTGGGCCGGGCCTCGTGCCGCCGGGCAGGGTGTAACGCCAGCTCCGAGCCACGGGGCGAGTTTGGGTAAGCCGGATTGAAGCACGGCAAGCCGAGTCTCGCCCCTTGTGTATCGGGGGCCGGACTGAAAAACCGGCGGCGTTAAGACATAGCCGCCCCACCGCTTGGCTGGCCGGCGAATCGCCACCCTAGCTCAGTGGTAGAGCACTCCCTTGGTAAGGGAGAGGTCGTGGGTTCAAATCCCATGGGTGGCTTTGGCCTCCTGACGCGTTGTCAGACAGGCCGACGTGACAGACGCGACCGTCTGTTGCACAATATAAGAACGTTCAACGGATAAGACACGGCACCGCCCGACGGCGGGCCAACAACCCCAGCACCGCAATAGCGGAGGTTTGCAAGCGATGGCTAAAGACACTTTCAACCGTACCAAGCCCCACGTTAACGTCGGCACCATCGGCCACGTCGACCACGGCAAAACCACCCTCACCGCCGCGATCGCGACCGTCCAAGCCGCGAAGGGCTTTGGCGAAGCAGTTGCCTACGACCAGGTTGCCAAGGCATCCGAGTCGGACGGCCGTCGTGACGCCAACAAGATCGTGACGATCTCCACCTCGCACGTCGAGTACGAGACCGAAGCACGCCACTACGCCCACGTCGACTGCCCGGGTCACGCGGACTTTGTCAAGAACATGATCACCGGTGCGGCTCAGATGGACGGCGCGATCCTCGTCGTCGCTGGCGATACCGGCCCGATGCCGCAGACCCGTGAGCACGTCCTGCTCGCCAAGCAGGTCAACGTGCCTAAGCTCGTTGTCTTCTTGAATAAGTGCGACGTCGCCGACCCCGAGCTCCTCGAGCTGGTCGAGATGGAAATCCAGGAGCTGCTCGAGAAGTACGACTTCTCCGACGAAACGCCGATCATCAAGGGTGCCGCTTTCCCCGCGCTGCAGAACCCAACCGATGACGCGGCGACCGCTTGCATCACCGAGCTGATGAACGCGGTCGACACCTGGGTTGATGAACCCGAGCGTGAAATCGACAAGCCTTTCCTGATGTCTGTTGAAGACGTCTTCTCGATTAAGGGCCGCGGCACCGTCGCCACCGGCCGTATCGAGCGTGGCAAAGTCAACGTCGGCGACTCCATCGAGATCGTCGGCCTGGGCGACACCCAGACCACGACCGTCACCGGCGTCGAGATGTTCCAGAAGATCCTTGACGAAGGTCAAGCGGGCGACAACGTCGGCTGCCTCCTGCGTGGTGTTGAAAAGAACGACATCTCCCGCGGCCAGGTCCTCGCGGCACCGAAGTCCATCAACCCGCACAGCGAGTTTGAGGCCGAGGTCTACGTCCTGACCAAGGAAGAAGGCGGCCGGCACAGCCCGTTCTTCAACGGCTACCGCCCGCAGTTCTACTTCCGCACCACGGACGTGACCGGCAAGATCGAGCTCATGGGCGGCGCCGAGATGTGCATGCCCGGCGACAACGTCCAGATGAAGATCGACCTGGGCGACAAGCCCATCGCGATGGAAGAGCAGCTCAGCTTCGCCGTCCGTGAAGGCGGCCGCACCGTGGGTGCAGGCGTCGTGACCAAGATCATCAAGTGATCTGATTGATTGAAGCAATCCATGCTGGCCGTCGGTTTACGCCGATGGCCAGCTTTGTCCCCGGGTTATCAAGCCCTCATAAACGAGAAGAACCATGGCAAAGAAATCCAAAGGCGCTGTTGAACATGTCTGGCTTCAGTGCACCGAGTGCGGTGACCTGAACTATCGCACACCGATCAACGTCAAGGGCGGGATTGCCGACAAGCTCAAAGAGGGCATGAAGAAGTACTCGCCCCGCCTGCGCAAGCACACGCTTCACAAGATCAAGCGCAAGTAAATTCCGCATCTTTCCAAGAGATCAAGGCGCCGCCCAACGCTCTGGGCGGTGTTTTTTTACACCCGCATAGGCCGTACAATACCTCTTCAATCCCGCGTCTACATCCACAGACTTCGCCCGAGAGGAACCCGCCATGCCACGCCACTTCACGCTACTACTCGTACTATCCGCGATGCTCTTTGCTTGCACCGGCATCCAGGCCGAGGACCACGGCGACAAGGCCATAGACAAGGTCAAGGTCGCCATCTTCACCGGCCAGAACAACCACGGCTGGATGATGGACACCCCGGTCCTCGAGGACATCCTCGACGATCACAAGATATTCGACACCACGGTCCTCCAGACCCCCGACCGCAAGGACCCGGACAAGGCCGCGAAGTGGCAGGCGTTCAAGCCCGACTTCACCAAATTCGACGTGATCGTCCTGAACTACAACGGCGAGATGTGGCCTGACCACATCAAGAAGGGCTGGGTCGATTACGTCGCGGGCGGCGGCAAGGTCTACTCCTTCCATGCGGGCAACAACCCCTTCAAGGGTTGGGCCGAGTTCGAACAGATGATCGGCCTGCTATGGCGCGGTAACAAAGACGGCAAACGCGTCTACTTCGACGACGAAGGCAACAAGGTTGTTCAGGACGAAGGCGAAGGCCCCGGCGCTGGCCACGGCAGCCAACACGCCTACGTCGTCGATACCAAAGACAACGAGCACCCCGTCTTCAAGGGCCTGCCCGACCAGTGGATGCACGCCAAGGACGAGCTGTACCACGGCCAGCGCGGCCCGGCCCTGAACATGACCGTCCTGCTCACCGCCTATGCCGAGCCTAAGACGCGCGGCACCGGCGTGCATGAGCCGATCGTCTGGACCATCCCCTACGGCGACGGCTTGATCATGACCAACGTCATGGGCCATTGGTGGAAGAACCAGAAAGACGGCCCCGCCCTGGCCTGCGCCGGCTTCCAGACCATCTTCACCCGCAGCATCGAGTGGCTCGCCACCGGCAAGGTCACGATCGAGAAGCCCGACGATTTCCCGACCAAGGACGCCGTCTCGGTCCGTGAGCTCAAACCCTTTGAGCCGCTGGCCTACATTCACGTCCCCGGCGTGCCCGGCTCCGACCCGATGGCCAGCTGCGACTGCTCGCCACAAACCCAGCCGGGGTTCGTCCCCGCCTGGGTCCAGTTCGCCGACATGCTCAAGCCGCTGCCCGGCGAATCCACGGCAGAGCAGCGCTGAGCAGCCCATTCACACGATCTCGATGAGTCCGGCCCTGCCGTTGTCCCGGTCCTGTTGTGCGCCTATGATGCAGGCGTACTTGCAAAGATGATCGGCCCGAAAGACTGCCCTATGACCACCACGCCACACGAACCCAAGAGCGAACTCGAATCGCAGGTCACCGCGGTCCTTGAAAAGATCCGCCCGATGATCCAGTCTGACGGTGGCGACCTCGAGTTCATCGGCATCCGCTCCGACGGCACGGTCCTCATCAAGCTCCTCGGGGCCTGCATCGGCTGCCCCTCCTCGACCATGACCCTCCAGATGGGCATCGAACGCAACCTCGTCGAGAAGGTGCCCGGTGTGACCGGCGTTGAACAGGTCCACTAACGGCCTCATTTGCGTCCAATAACAACACCGGCAGAGCCGAACAACCGTCAACGCACGGTTTCGGCCGACGATCACACCAGCTTTAAGTGCATCATGTGCGCTGAAGGACTTGCCGCGCTGCCGGCCTTATCAAGGACGAAACCATGCTCGCACTCACCCGACGCGTAGGCGAAGAAGTCATCATCGGCGACCCCGACAACCCCCTGGGGCTAATCCGGGTCGTCCAGATCCACGGCGATAAGGTCCGCCTCGCCTTCGACTTCCCCCGCGACACCCCCATCAACCGCAGTGAACTGGCCGACGAGAAACGCCGAAACCGCGACAAGCCCGACGACGAGGGATAGCCCTCCGGACGATCTGAAGCCTGTATGCCCAATCGATGCCCCGTCAAACCGGCGGGGTTTTTCATTCCCCGGTGGCGAGAGTGTTCAACGGATCAATCTTCCACCAGCGTGTAGCTGATCAACTCGGCGGTGTACGTGCCCTCGGCGTCGGTGGTGATTTGCTTCACGATGCCGATGCCTGGGGCGACGTAGCTGGTGAAGCTGAAGTCCGGTTCCTCGGTGCTGGTTTCTTTGTAGACGACGCAGTCGAATTCACCGGCCTTGGTCTTGACCTTTTCGTTCAGCGCGACAACGGTCATCACGGTCACCGCGTCGTCCTTGCTGGGCTTATACGTCTCACCAGCCGTCGCGGGGTAGCGGTAGTACGTGCTGACCGCGCCGAGTTTGAGGCCGGTAGATTCTTCTTCGGAGTCCGCGGGCTCGATAAATGCGTCGCACTCGTGGCCGTCGATGTGGGCAAGCCAGAGGTCCATCTCAAGCGACTCGTTCGCCTCGACGGGCTGGCCCTTCTCCCGCTCGTAAGAACGCAGCAGGTGCCAAGGCTGGCCATCGAAGAGGACGACGCCCTCGATGCGGTCGGTCGTGACCAGGTCTTCGCCATCGCTCGCGTAGACCCACGTGTTGCCCATCGCCAGCGGCGTGAGGGTGTCGCCTGCTTTGCCCCGTGTTTTCGGGTCCTCGGCGTGGGCGATCGATAAGCCCAGGGTCAGGATGACAAGCAGTGAAAGGGCGGCAAGGGCGCGGTTTTTCATGGCGGTGATTCCCGTGGTTGGCGTTATCTCTAGTTTAGCGGGTGATACGCAGCGTCCCGCTCAAACCATCTGTCATGCTTCGCACAGGACGCTGCGTACCACCTGCTAAACGGTCACCTCCGGTTTTCATCCGCAAGATAATTCAGTAGCTTGTCCAGCGTCTCGCTCAGCGCGTCGCTGGCGGTGTGCAGGTGGCGTTCGAATTCTTCGTGCGTCGGGTGCGGGCCGTCGACCAGGTCGGTCACGGCCTTGACAGCGCACAATGGTTTCTCGTGCTGGTCGGCGACCCACGCGATCGCGGCGGCCTCCATGTCCTTGGCGATCGTGCCCGCACGCTCGATGCGCGCTGCGTCGTCGTCGTTCATGTCCAGGCTGTTGCCCGAGCTGACCGCGCCTTGCTCCAGGCCCAGGGCCTGGGCCCACGCATCGACATCGCAGAGCGTCCACCCGCCGTCCGCGTACTTCTCGAACGGCGCCAGCGGGATACGCCTGTCGTGGAAGTTGAACGGCCCGCCCGTGAGGTAGACCTTGCCGATCTCGCCGCCGCGCTTGATGAACCCGCCGCAGGTGCCCGCGTTGATGAGCAGGTCCGGGTCGAGCTTGTCGATAACGAGCTGGGTCGCCACCGCCGCGGGCTGGGTGCCGATGCAGTCGATGCCGAAGCGCCGGTCGGCGCCCATGACGACGACGTCAATGCGCAGTGCGCCAACCGCCCCGTCGTACCAGCGCATCGGCATGGGCGGGCTGATAGGGCCTTTGTCGGCCAGCTCGAGCCGCCGGATCAGCGGCAGGGCCTCGTCCTGCATGGCAAAGAGCAGGGCGGCGTGTTTGATGGGGTGGTCGGGCATGGGAAGCAAGATAGCAAGTGGTCTGGGAGGGCGAGGCTCCTGCCGAACCACAGATCATCTCCAACTCGCGGCTCGGCAGGAGCCTCGCCCTCCCAATTTTCAATGGCGGCGGGAATAACGCAAGTGTCTACTCCGTTCTCCCCCTGCCGATAGGCCCGCTACACTGTTTGAAACGACCCTGAGGGACGGTGACCCGTGGAAAGCACAGCATTTAGAGAGCTTGCACTGGCAGAGATGGACAGCGTCTATCGCATGGCCATGACCCTGGCCCGCAACCCCGATGACGCGTCGGATCTCGTGCAGGAAACCTTTTTGAAGGCCTTTAAGAGCGAAGGACGCTTCGAACTCCGTGACCACGGCGTTCGGCCCTGGCTCTTCAAGATCCTGCACAACAACTTCTACACCAAAGTGAAGAAGAAAAACCGCGAGCCCACGCTCGGCGACGACGTCATCGGCGAAGTCGCTGGCGGACAGCTCGGCGAAGTCGATGCGCCGCCGCCGGCCTGGGACCTCGAGCACCTGGACTGGGAGCAGGTCGATGACCGGCTTAAGCACGCGATCGACGAGTTGCCCGACCACTACCGCGAGGTGCTGCTGCTCTGGGCGGTCGAGGGATTGAAATACCGTGAGATCGCGGACGTGCTGGGCGTGGCCCTGGGCACGGTGATGAGCCGGCTGTACCGGGCCCGCGGCATCCTGACGGAGAACCTGTCGGGCCTAGCCGAAGAACACGGGATCCAGGCGAATTAAAGCCCGTTTGGGCACGGAATAAACCCGCGTATTCGTGGGTTAAACAAGACAGAGGCTGGGCGTGGGCTTAGGCCTTTACTAACGGGGCGGGACCGATCAATATGGACATGCAACGCGACGATAACACGCCGATGACGATGGACGAGATGCTCCGTGCCCTGGCCGATGGGGAGCTGGACTTCCGCGACCAGCCGCAGGTCTTGGCGAAGATCGCCGAGGACCCCAAGGCCGCGCAGCGACTGGCCCAAGAACAGCAACTCAAGCAGGCCTGTGCGAAAGTTATGGACGGGCCGGAGATGAAGTGCCCCGAGACGTTGGCAGGCGATCTGCTCGCGATGGCGGGGGGGGCATCGAAGAAGACTGCCGCACCGCAACCCGCGCCGACGAAGCAAGCCGAATACGCCGGCCCGCCGGTGCTTGCTCGTATTGGGCGCTGGGTGCCTACGGCGGTCGCGGCCGTGCTGCTCGTCGCGGCGGGCGTGCTGTTTAATCAAGCCAGCACCATGCCGGTCGGAACAGACCCGGGCGTTATCGTCATGAGCGACAACCAGATCGAGAATTTCACCGGCCGGCACTTCGACTGTGCCGAGCGGCCCGACCGGCTCAAGAACCCCGACCAGTTCGGCGGCAAGGACTTCGAGCAGCTGCCCGGCAAGCTCAGCGACTACTTCAAGACCGACACGGACAAGCTCTCGCTCAACCTCGACGGCATCGGCTACGACTACCAGCTCACCGGCACCTGCTCCCTGCCCGGCAGCGGCGCGGTCCACATCGTCTACCACAAGCAAGCCAACCCGGACAAGTCCATCAGCGTCTGGATCGTCCCCACCAAGGCCGAGCACGACAAGCTCGAGGAAGACCGTGTCTACGCACGGGTCGGCGACGACCTGCTCCGCCCGGTGATCTTCTGGCGCGACGGCGGGCTGTTGTACTACCTCGTCGGCGATTCGCTCGAAGACTGTAACAAGGCTGTGAAGGAACTCCGCCAAGCAGCCTGAGCCGAAACTAAACTCCTTATGCCCTAAAGCCCGCATCGCCCTGGTGTGGGCTTTTGGCTTTCCTCATACTTATGCTCTATCGTGGAAACCCGGTGCAAAACCTGCCTGCGGTTTCGCTAGACGCCCTGAAACCCCCTGTTTTTTGCCGACAAACGCCCAACGGGCTAAAGTGTGGGGTCTTAAAGAAGCTAAAGGACAGCCGAAGATGAAAGTCATTTGTGATCGTGGGGCACTTGTTGAATCGCTCAACCTCGTAGCAGGCGTCGTCGTCGCACGCACGCCCAAGCCCGCGCTGCGCTGTGTGCTCGCCTCGGCGAAGGACGATGCGCTGACGCTCTCGGCCACCGACACCGAGGTCTCCATCCGTATCTCCACCCCGCGTGTTGAGGTGCAGGACGCCGGGGACGCGCTTATTCCCGCTGACAAGCTCCAGCAGATCACCCGCGAGTCCATCGACCCGACCCTTACCGTCTCGACCAAGGACGAGACGACCACGATCAAGGGCCAGGACTCGACCTTTAAGCTGCTCGGCTACCCCGTGACCGACTTCCCCGAGGTGCCCGAGTTCCCCGCAGACGCCGACTTCGAACTGCCCGCAGGCGACCTGCACAAGCTCATCGCCCAGACCCTCTTCGCCACCGCCCGCGAGAACTCGCGCTACGCCATCAACGGCGTCCTGCTCGAGCGCCACAACAAAGACCTCACCGTCGTCGCCACCGACGGCCACCGCCTCGCGCTGGCCAAGGGCAAGTGCAAGTCCCTCCAGGACGCCGACCGCAACGCGATCATCCCGACCAAGGCGCTCAACCTCCTGCTGCGTCTCTTTGACGACGCCGAGCAGACGGTGCGTGTGAAGGTCGCCGAGAGCCAGGTGCTGTTCGCGACGGACACCGCCGTGCTCGCGAGCAACCTCGTCGAAGGCAACTTCCCGCCCTACAAGGACGTTATCCCCAAGGACGGCGACAAGAAGGCGACCCTGCCTACCGACGTCTACATCTCCGCCGTGCGTCGCGCCGGCCTTCTGACCAACGAAGAATCCAAGGGCGTCCGCATGGCCTTCGATCAGGACGGACTGACCATCACCAGCCGGGCCCCCGAGATGGGCGAGGCGGAGATCAAGGTCGAGCTGCCCGAGTACACCGGCGAGCCCGTCGAGATCGGTTTCAACCCCGCGTACCTGCTGGATGCCCTGAAAGTCGTGGACGAGAACCAGGTGTTCCTGGATATGAAGGCCGCGAACAAGCCGGGCATCCTCCGCACCGGGCCGAACTTCCTGTACGTCGTGATGCCGGTGAATTTGCAGTAGCACGGTTTAGCGGGCGATGCGCAGCGTCCCGTTCAAACCATCTGTCACGATTCGCATGGGACGCTGCGCGTCTCCCGCTAAACTCAAAGTGATGCAGTTCTCCTGGACCGACATCGACGAGATCGCGTACCAGCTCGCCGAGCAGCGGCCGGGGGACGACCCGCTGACGGTGAAGTTCACGGACCTGCGGAGTTTTGTCGAGGGGCTTGAGGGCTTCGAGGCCGAGCCTGGCCAATCGGTCAATGAGCAACTGCTTGAGGCGATCCAGCAGGCGTGGATCGAGGAGAAGGAAGACGCAGCTGACGATGACGAAGGCGGGTACAGCCCCAACCAGCCGTATCGATAGCTCGGACCTGTCGGGCCGATTCAAGTCGGCCTGCCGAATGCTCTAAGACTCATTCCCTGCTTTTCACAAGCCATTTTTAACCCCACCCCAACCGCTTCATCGTCTACACTACCCGTACCGATGGCTCCCGAAGCACCCACCGCCATCCCGACGAATGGACCGGAACGTGACCGCGACGAACAGGCCCCGACTGTCGAGGCGGGCGCGCCGGTGGTCACTACAGACATGCTCCACGAGGGCGACCCACCCACCGGCTGGTTCGGCAAGAAGTACCGCGTGTTCGAGAACTGGCTGACCGAGAAGTCCACCGAGTCCAACCGCTGGCACCGGTTCCTGGCCTGGGTGTTCCTGCCGCTGGCCTACCGCTCGGGGATCAAGCTGGGCAAGCGGTCGGAGGCCGGCGACTACGAGGTCGCCATGCCCTTCACCACGTTCAACAAGAACTGGTACAACGCCATGGCCGGGGCCGCGCTGCTGGGCAACTCCGAAGTGGCCGGGGGGATGTACATCTTTAATCAGGTCGGCCCGGACTACACGGTCGTCTGCAAGGAGCTGAATTACAAGTTCCGCCTGCCCTGCGTGGGCCCGGCGATCTACCGCGTCAAGCCGGTCGACGACATTGCCGAGCTCAAGAAGCACAAGCTCGAGTTCAACGTCACCGTCGAGATGCAGGTCGTCCAGGCGGTGCATCACAAGGACGAGAAAGAACGCAAGGTCGGCAAGGCGACCGCCACCTTCCATGTCGCCCCCAAAGCCAAGCTCCGCGCACGACAAGCGCAGACCCACACGCCGCCGCCGGTCCGACTTGGGCTTGGCTTGACCTGGCCTGCTGTGCTGTCCTTGGCGGCGATGATCGGGGCGCTGGCCTTGACACACTGGTGGCCCGCCGCGCTCGCGGGCGTCTGCATGCTCGCGTTCACGAAGTGCGCTTGGGGCTACCTGATCCAGCACCGCCCGGGGCAGCGCTGGGTGTCGCTCGTCGCCACGGGCCTCACTATGTTCGGCCTCACGGGTCTGGGCATCTGGGCCGCGATCGTGGAGTCTACGCTATGGACATCACTGTCCTTCGGCGGTGCGGCGTCGCTCTTCTTAGCGGTCATCGCGATTGTCTGGCCGATCACGCCGAAGACGCAGGACTAGCACTGTAGCTGGAGACGCGACGCGTCCCGTTTCGTCTCATTGTTGTTCGATTTTCTCGGCAAGCCACTTTCGTTTTGCCAGCAATTCGGGCATTACCCATGCGCGTTGCTCATCATCAGTGAAACCGGCTTCCAACTCTGACTGAATATGCCAATCAAGTGCGACGAGTTGAATCTCCTCAAGTGATAGATGCTTGACCGATTCCCACCATCGCTCGAGATTCTCTGTCGTGATCTGACCGCCACAGGCTTCATCGCGTAGGTAGTCGGGCGGTGCAATCATTTCGTCGTCTTGTGTAAAACGCCCCTTGTATCGGCCTGATATCAAAACAACCTTTTCATAGAGCTTCCAGCGGCAGATATCGCCTACGCTTTCGTTCCACCTCCATGAAAGATCCGGATTATCGATATGTGCGATCAATGCGGGTATCGATTCTTTGCCCGCCCTTCTAAGGGCATCTTCTGCAAGCAGGCGAACTTCATACTCTTCAACGCTGATTCGATTCGACAGCACTGTAATCGCCGAGGTGGCATCGCCTGCGAACCAGATGGCTTTGGCGCTGTCTGGTTCTTCTACCTGGGACTGAGGCGAAGTACAGCCAACAAGTAATATCAGGCACGCGGTGAAAAGGAGTCGTTGTTTCAACCCGGCGTCTTTCGGTTGAGACCGTTCGCACGGGACGCTTCGTGTCACCCGCTACACGGTAGCAATCACCCGTTATCAATCAATTAAGGCCAAACCACGACTTCGCGTTGCAGCGTGATGCCGGTCTGTTCTTTGACGACCTGCTCGACGTGTTGGATCACTTGGTACACGTCCTCGGCCTGGGCGTCCTTCTTGTCTGCGACGATGAAGTTTGCGTGGACATCCGAGACGACCGCCGTGCCGATGCGGTGACCTTTCAAGCCGCACTGGTCGATGATCATGCCCGCTGGCCGGCCGTCGTAGTCGGGGTCTTCTTCGGTCGGGTTCTTGAAGCAACACCCGCTGGACTTGTCGGCAAAGGGTTGGCTGTTGGTCTTGTAGAGGTAGATCTCCTTGACGCGCTTGCTGAGTTCCTTGGGGTCTGTCGGCACGAGCTCGAACTCGGCGCCGAGGATGAAGGGGGCGTCGATGTTCGACTTGCGGTAGGTGAACTCGAGGTCGTCCGCGTCGCGGTGGTAGACCTGGCCGGTGGCGGACATGACCTGGACGCGTTTGACCGCCTGCCCGACGTCGCCGTAGGCCCCCCCGGCGTTCATGCGGATGGCCCCGCCGATGGACGCGGGGATGCCGGCCACTTGTGCCAGCCCATCGAGCCCGAGGCGTGCGGTTTCTGCGACGAGGCGCATCAGGCCGTAGCCCGCGCCGACGGTGACGACGTTGCCCTCGACAATCATCTGGGACCAGGCCGGGTCGTCCAGGCGGATGACGACGCCGGGCACGCCCGCCTCGCGGACGAGCAGGTTCGCGCCGCTGCCGAGGACGCGCATCGGGACCTGCTGTGACCGGCACTGGCTGACCAGTTCGCTGAGCTGTGCGGTGGACGCGGGGTGCGCCAGGCACTGCGCGTGGCCGCCGACGTTGTACCAGGTCAGTGGCCCAAGCAGGGCATCCATCTCGTGGCGGATACCCAGGTCGGTCAGGAGGGCGTCAAGCTGCGCGGCGTCCGTGTCGGGCATGGCGGGGATTGTAGTGGGATGCGGCCTGCTGTGTGGATCGGACCAAGTCCGGTCCGCGCAAGAAGAACCCCATCGAAGATTCGACGGGGTTTTTGACGGGATGGAAAAGATCAGAATGTGAATCTCAGGCCGAACGTCACGGCCCAGTCCAGCTGGGCACGGTGATCAACGTGCTGGTTGATCGGAAGACGGATCGCAAGCTCGGCCGCCCAGGTCTGTGCCTCGATCAGGATACCAGGCGACAGCAAGGTCTCGTAGTCGCCGTTGGTCTCGTATCGCTGGTTGAGTTCGATCATGACGTACGTCGACTTGGTTGTATCGATCGTGTACTCAACGGGATCAATCCTGTAGAGGTACGATCCATCGAGACGGATTGCATCGGACTGCCCGGCTCCAAAATCGATCTCGTACGGGTCGCCGCCGGTGTTCCACTTGTACTTGGCGTGGGCGCCGATGCCGTGCCGTCCTTTGATCATCGTCATCGCCCAGCCAATGAATGGGTCAAACGATTCGCTGGAGAACTGGTCCGAATAGCTGGGCAGCTCGACCCCGCCTAGCAAAGACATGCGTACCGTGTCGATATTGCTGAGGTCTTTCTGGAAGAACCGGTACTTGAGCATGACAGGCAAGTCATACATGCCGAACGATTTGCTGTTGCTCGTCGCCGGCTCGGAGAAATCGCGGAAGACCAATGGCAGGTGCCCCATGAGGGTGAGGTCTGCTGTGACCCCGTACGCGATCGCGGTCTCGTACGTGAGTTGGTCGAGCTCGAACGGGCCATCGGCTCGCATGCCGTCAAACGACTCGAACGAGACGTTCTGTCTCAGCGCGAAGATGCCCGTGCCCGGCGATGTCGCAGAGGGTGTGTATAGCACCTCCTGAGCGGAGGTTCTCATTGCAGGCATCAGTATGGCGATGAAGATCATGAGGGGGGCGCTCCATTTCATTGGCGGCCCCCTTTCTCGTTTTTGTAGCTCACTTCACCAGGCGTGAACCCGGCGTCTTTCACCGCAAGCACCAGTTCGTCTTCACTGATGGGATTACCTTCCGTGAACGCGATGAGCACACGGCCCGCGCCGAGGTCAACGCGGGCCTGGTCGACCCCGTCGACACGCTCCATGATGTCCTTGATGTTGTTGGCGCACTGCGGGCAGCTCATGCCCTTGATCATGACCTGCACGTCGGCCTGGGCCGGGTCCAGCGGCGCTTTGGTGGTTGAACCGGTCGTGGCGCAGCCGACCAATGCGATAGTGAATAGCAGCAATGCTGCAATAGATAGCGTTTTCATTGAATAGTCCTTTGTTCGAGTTGGTGAGGATTAGCGGGCATCAAGCAGCAGCACGCAACACGCGCACCGCTCCTGTCTGCGCTAGATCACCCACAAACAAAGCAGAGCAAGACGATCATTGATAACGTCATGCCTGCAGCGATGAACATCGAAACATTCGGTCTTGTAGTACTGTTCGATCGGCTCGAGTTCGTAGCTGGGGAGGGTGCTTCGATCAAATAGTTGCTCAACCGGAACGCGCTCGGGCGCGGGTGTCGTCGGCGGGCCTGGAGCGGGACGCGTTGGTGCTTCACGGCACGCGCACGCATCAGACAGCACGCATGCGCAATGATCACTGCAGCAGGTGTTGGACGATTCGCCAACGCCACCTATACCACTTGCCTGCAACCCAGTCATAGGTAGCAGGCCGATGGCGATCAGCAGGATGAGACGGAGAACAACCATCTTGAAGGCTTAGCGCATATTATCCAAGCAACAAGGATCAGTTGTTAAAAGTGTACTTGCCGTCGCTCAGGCCGGCGATGACGGTCTTGATCTGCTCGCGCTTGTCATCGGAAGAGACGCCCTCATCGAATGCGACGATAACCGTGCCGGTCTTGTGGTCGGCCTTGGCCTTGCTGATACCTTCGATATCCTCGACCGCGAAGGCGACTTCGGTGCTGCAGCCGGAGCAGTCCATGCCGGACACCTTGTAGGACGTGAACTCGAGCGCCGTATCTTCAGCGCTGGCCTGCTCGTCGCCGGCGTTTTCCTCATTGCCGCCCTCCTCTTCTTCATCGGCGTGGTCATGACCGTGATCGTCGCCTGCGGTGCTGACCGCGATGGTCTGCACCTTGAACTTGCCGTCACTCAGGCCGGCGATGGCCTGTTCGATCTCGGCCTTGACGGCTTCCGCGTCCACGTCGTCCGCCAGGGCAACCTTGACATCGCCAGACGCAACATCGGCCATGGCGGCCTCGACACCCTTGATGCTGGTCAAGGCGGATTCGATGGAACCTGAGCAGCCGGTGCAGTCCATGCCGGTCACGTTGGCCTCGACTGTGTTATTGGCGTTTTCAAATGTTGCCAAGGCGTCGGGGCTAGGGGCGTTGCCCTCGGCACAGCCAATCATGACAGCTAGGCACAGGGCCAAGGCGGAAGTAGTGAGCAGTTTCATGGGTAGTCTCCAAAACAGCGAGGGGTTTAGTTGGGGCGTATGTGAGACGCCTTTCTCAATAGTATAGTCTAGTCGCGGATCACCTCGTCGATCCAACCCCCCCCGAGCACGGTTTGTTCCAGCGGGCCGCCGATTTTTCCGTAGCAGACTACGGCCTGGCCGGGCGTGACGGCCTCGACAGGGTCGGCAAAGCGGATTTCCAGTGCGTCAGCACCATTTTCGTCCGTGTACGTGCGGACGCGTGCGGGCACCGGCTCGGAGTTGTAGCGGACCTTGGCCTGGCAATCGAGCCAGTCCAGCGGCGGATCGACGAGCCAGTTCGTCTGCCCTGCGGTGCAGCCGGTGGACATGAGGTCGTCCTTCTGCCCGACGGTGATGGTATTGGTCTGCGGGTCTTTGTCGACGACGTAGATGGGGTAGCCCAGCGCGACGCCGACACCGCGTCGCTGGCCGAGCGTGAAGTGCTGGTGGCCGTCGTGCTGGCCCACTTCATTTCCATCGGCATCCAAAATACTGCCGGGGGAGAACCCGCCCTCGGTCCGCCGCTCGACGAGCTTGGCGTAGTCGTTGTCGGGGACGAAGCAGATTTCCTGGCTGTCGGGCTTATTAAAGACCGGCAGGTTGTGGGCCTCGGCGATCTGCCGCGTCTCAGATTTCTCTAGGTGCCCGATGGGCAGCAGCATCTGCGCGAGCTGCTCGCGCGGGGAGCCAAACAGCACGTAGGACTGGTCCTTGCTCGTGTCGACACCGCGCAGCAGCCGCGGGTTCGCCGGGTCGGATAGGTCGGTCTGTGCGTAGTGGCCGGTGGCGACGTAGTCCGCGTCGATGGACTGGGCGTAGGC
Source organism: Phycisphaeraceae bacterium (assembly GCA_019634195.1). Classification (GTDB taxonomy): domain Bacteria; phylum Planctomycetota; class Phycisphaerae; order Phycisphaerales; family Phycisphaeraceae; genus JAHQVV01. The sequence goes on from JAHQVV010000080.1 coordinate 20,542, forward strand.
GTGCAGCTTGCCGAATTTCAGCCAGTCGTTGCAGCGGACACAGGGGTTGGGCGTCCGCCCGGCGTTGTACTCGGCGACGAAGTAGTCCATGATCCGCCCAAAGTCCTTGCGGAAGTTGACCACGTAGAAGGGGATATCCAGCGTCGCGGCGACGAGGCGGGCGTCCGCCGCGTCGTTGACCGAGCAGCAGCCTTGTTTGTGCTTCTTCGCCGCTTGCGGCTTAGCGGGGTCGCACGCCTGAGCGTGCAGGTTGTCGTAGCCGTCGGCGATCTCGTCGGGGTCCTCGCTGCCTAGGCGCATGAAGCAGCCGACGACCTCGTAGCCGTCTTCTTTAAGCAGCGCCGCCGCCGCCGAGGAATCCACCCCGCCGGACATCGCGAGCACGACTTTTTTGCCTGTCCCAGCCTTCTTCATCGCCCCATTGTAGCCCGGTGTTTGCTACCCTTTGCCCCCTATGGCCAAAGAACAAACCAACGTCCTCATCCTCGGCTCAGGCGGCCGTGAGCACGCCCTGGGCTGGAAGCTCAAGCAGTCCTCCAGGGTCGGCAAGCTCTACTTCGCACCCGGCAACGGCGGCACCGCTCAGATCGGCGAGAACCTCCCGATGGACCCGTCCACCGTCACGACTAAACTCGTCGATGAGATCGACTACTTCTGCCGGCACAACGGTGTCTCCATGGTCGTCATCGGCCCGGAGGACCCGCTCGCCGGTGGACTGGCCGACCGACTCGCCGCCCCCGGGAGGCATGTCTTCGGCCCGGTCGCCGCCGGTGCCAGGCTCGAGGCCGACAAGGCCTACGCCAAGGAAATGATGCGTGCTTGCTCGGTGCCGACCGCCGACAGCAAGACCTTCACCAACTACGAGTCGGCCTGTGCCTACGCCGAAGCACGCGAGACGCCCGTCGTCGTCAAGGCCGCCGGCCTGGCCAAGGGCAAGGGCGCGATCGTCACCAGCACGACCGAAGAAGCGCTCGCCGCGCTCAAGCTCATCATGGACGACCGCGCCTTCGGCGAAGCCGGCGACAAAGTCGTGGTCGAAGAACGACTCATCGGGCAAGAGGTCTCCATCCTCGCGCTTGTGGACGGCCGAAACATCTTTGTCCTCGACCCGAGCCAGGACCACAAACAAGTCGGCGAGGGCGACACCGGCAACAACACCGGCGGCATGGGCGTCTACACCCCGACCCCGCTGGTCAACGAAGAACTCATGGAAGAGATCAACCGCGAAGTACTGGTCCCGACTGTTGACGCGATGCGGCGTGATGACATCGACTTCAAGGGCGTGTTGTATGCCGGTCTGATGCTTACGGCCGGGGGGATCAAGGTCCTCGAGTACAACACGCGCTTCGGCGACCCGGAGACCCAGCCGCTCATGATGCGCCTCAAGGGCGACCTCTACGACATCTTCGTCGCCTGCTGCGAGGGCACGCTCGACCAGGTGGAGCTCAGTTTTGACAAACGCGTCTGCATCTGCGTCGTCATGTGCTCCGGCGGGTACCCAGATGTGTATGAGAAGGGAAAGGAGATCAAGGGCATCAAGGCCGCCGAGGAAGGCAGCCACGGCGAGGTCAAGGTCTTCCACGCCGGCACCAAGCTCAAAAAAGACGGCACCCTCGTCACCAACGGCGGCCGTGTCCTCAACGTCTGCGCCTTCGGCAAGACGCTCAAAGAAGCCCAGGAACGGGCTAACCAAGCCTGCGAAAAGATCGAATTCGAAGGCGCATTCTTCCGCCGTGATATCGGGTTCCGCGTGATGTAATTTGGACCAAGCACCCGCCGAGCATGAGACGAGTGGGCCGCAGGCCGAGCCGATGCTCGGCGTGCAGTTGGAAGCCCGAGTGGGTGATGGGCTGCGTGCGCCACTGTATAACGTGCGCACCCTAGATGCGTTGCCTTGGTTTGTTTGCTTCGTCGCGCTGGCCCTCTTGGTCGGGATCGAAGCGTCGCGGTTGCGGTCGGGCACCACCGGCTTGCGATATGAAGTCTGGGGATCTATCGCTCTGCTGCTCGTGACCGCGGCGTTGGTCTGGTCCCGGCTCGGTGCCCTGCCCGGGCACTACGCCAAGTTTGTTTACAACAAGACCGGCGATGCTTACGCGTTCGTACACTTCGATGAAGTCGGTATCCATGTCGGTGCGCCCAAGCTCCACAATACGCACCACGCGTGGATCTTCTTCCAGAACTACCGCTTTGAACAGAACAAGCTGATCTTGAAGGCGCCTGGATACAAGCTCACGGTAAGCCTGCAGCTGGCCAGCGAGGATCAACACGCCCAACTCCGTGCGGGTTTGGCCCGAGTCTTCGCCCGGCCGCGCGTCGGCCCGCCCATTCGAATCCGTGAGTGCATGGGCTGCGGCTACGACCTTCGTGCAAGTAGCGGCCCGGACTGCCCCGAGTGCGGCAGGCCTTTTCACAAACTCAACTACGCCGACACGCGTACAACCGATCTAACCAACCAAGCACCCGACGGAAAGTGATCCTACATGCGGCGTATCCATACAAGCCTGACCCTCGCCCTTTTGTTGCTTCTCACGCTTCACCCCGCCTTCGCGGAGCAGGCCAAGCGAGAGGCCGGGCCGATCTCCGATGAGGTCCGCGAGCAGTACGCCCTCGACGCGTTCTATACCAAGCTGCTCAACGCCGACGGGCTGCTGTTCCTGGGCTCGGACAAGGTCCCCGATGAAGCCTTCGAAGAAGCCGCGTACCTGATCGATCAGGTCCTCGCCGGCCGGGACGACCTGCGCAAGGCGATCGCCAAGCTGGAGATCCGGCTGGTCATCATGAACGAGGGCGAGTTCACGACCGATGTCCCCGAACACGCCGGGCTCAAGGACCACAAGATGGGCAAGGACTGGTGGGATCGCCGGGCCCGCGGCCTGGGCGCCCGCGGCTACCGCTCGGCGATGTCCTGCGGCGTCGAGAACCTGCTGCAATACAAGGGCGACCCCTACTCCGACGAGAACATCCTCATCCACGAGTTCGCCCACGTCATCGACGACGTCGGCCTCGCCGAGATCGACAAGGGCTTCGAAGACAAACTCGCCGAGAACTACAAGCTCGCCATGGAAGAGGGCCTGTGGGAAGGCGGCTACGGCCAGACCAACCGCAGCGAGTACTGGGCAGAGTGTGTCCAGGTCTGGTTCTTCTGCAACCCGCCCAAGGCCCGCCATGACCACACCGATGTGAACACTCGTGCCGAGCTCAAAGAGCACGACCCCCGCATGTACAAGCTCCTCGAAGAAGTCTTCGGTAACAACGACTACGAATACACCTTCCCCAAAGACCGCAAAGGCAAAGCCCACCTAAGCGAGTGGGACTTCGACAAGGCCCCAAGCTTCGAGTGGCCCGAGCGTTTGAAGAACATTAACACACGACCGAAGCCGAAGAAGAACGACGTGACGCAATCGGGGCCATCGTGTCCGTCGTGTATGTCGAAAGAAAAGTCAGCTCAATGAGTACGGTGTAGCGGGTGACGCGGAGCGTCCCTATCGAACCATCATCACGATCCGCACGGGACGCTTCGCGTCACCCACTACACGGAGGATCACTCGCCGACCGTCGGCACATACTCCAGCGGCCCCTCTGGGCCGAGCGGGACGCCGAAGCTGACCCATGCCAGCAGTAGCGCGGTCCACGTGATCAGGAACACGACCGAGTAGGGCAGCATCAGCGCGATCATTGTGCCCATGCCCGCTTGCTTATCGTACTTCTGAACGAAGACGAGGATGATGATCAGGTACGCGTTTAGCGGCGTGATGATGTTCGTACACGAATCGCCGACGCGGTAGGCGGCCTGGGTGAGCTCGGGGCTCATGCTCGCGCCGATCATGAACATGGGGATGAAGACTGGGGCGAGCAAGGTGTACTTCGCGGACATCGAGCCGATGAACAGGTTGATCACCGCGACGAGTAGGATGAAGGCGATGAGCACCGCCCAGGTCGGCAGGCCGGATTCGGCGATCGCCCGGCCGCCGGTGATGGCGAACATCGTGCCGAGGTTGGACTGACCGAACCACGCGATGAACTGGCCGGCGAAGAAGGCGAGGACGATGATCGGGGCCATCGCGGCCATGGCCTCGGTCATCATGCGGGCGGCGTCCTTATCGCTCTTGATCGTTTTCGCGCCGATGCCGTAGGCTAGGGCGGGGACGAGGAAGGCGAAGAAGATGATCGGGACGATGACGACGACCCACTTGTCGAAGTTGTGGCTGTCCGCGTCGGTGCCATGCAGGAGCCAGCCACGCGTCGTGACGAGCGCGACGACGATGCCTGCGAAGCCGACCAGGGCGCTGCTGGCCCAGGCCAGGCCGCGCTTCTCGTCGGCGTCGAGGTTCTGGGCGAACTCGTCGAGCGTGTCGGCGGCGTTGGGGCCGCCGTGCTCTGCGGAGCGGGCGTTGAGTCTGGGCTCGACGAACCACGCGGTGACGGCCCAGCCGATGAAGGTGAGGAAGAACGTCGAGAACGCGGCGAAGGTCCAGTTGCACGTCGCGGCCACGGCGTAATCGCTGTCGACGAGCTCCGCGGCCGACTGGGACAGCTCCGAGAGCATCGGGTCCAGCCCGGTGATGACGAGGTTGGCGCAGAAGCCCGCCGAGACACCCGCGAACACCGCGGCGATGCCTGCCAGCGGCGAACGGCCGACCGAGAGGTACAACAGCGCCGCGACGGGCGGCAGCAC
>JAHQVV010000081.1 GCA_019634195.1 Phycisphaeraceae bacterium
AACCGATAGGCCTCGTCGTCGTCACCCGCCACCGTCTCGCACCATCGAGCAAGCTGATCGGCTAACGAAGCATCTGGCGAAATCCACCACCACCGCGATGGGCTCTGACGGTCCAACTCGATGAGGTCAACGCCACCCTCACACTTGATCGCGATAGCCGAGGCCTCGCCAAAGTCTTGAACCAACGCCGCAGCGGTAAGGAACGCGGCAGGACAGATCCCTTTCACCCCGATGCTATGTGCTTGCAGCGCCTCGACAATCGGTGACAAGCGCTCGATATCGACCGCAACGCCCAGCGCGTTCGCCTGGTGCTCAACAAAGTCGGCGACAGAATCCTCGGCAGAGATCGGCAGTTGTTCTTCAAGCAGGTACCGCAGCGCCTGCCGACGGTTCGACCGTCCCAGGTCCGCGTTCTCTATAGATGCACAGAGGCACCAGCCCGAGGGCAACGCCATCATTACCGGGCCAACCAGGCCATGTTCGGTTAACAATTCTGAAACCCGCTGGGCAGTCGCATTGATCGGCTCACCGTCCGGCAAATCAACATCGTGTACCCGTACCGCGGCCTCTGTCGCAACCGCGAGGCGCCACAGGCCGTCATCCACAAAGATTGTGCATTGATCATCCATCATCGGGCTCTGTCTCAGGGGGAACTCACGGTTAATTCGCGCTGCTCATCTCGGTACTCGATCCAGGCAATCTGATCGCCAACGCGCTTGACCACGACGACACCGCCGGGCTCGGTAAACGTTTGGCCGGCCTTGAAAAAACGCTGAACACCGTCGGCCATCCGAAACAGGGCCTGCGACTGATCGGGGTTGGACGGCTCATAGACCGTGCCCAGCAGGCGGGCCTGCATCGGGGGCGGCGTGACCTGGACCGGTGGCGGGTCTTTTAAGGGCCGTCGCAGATCGATCGACGCGAACACCTGCAACTGTTGCAAGCTAGGGGCATTGCCCTGACCGTTGCCTGTTGCCGAGCCATCCCCGGTCTGCAGATGATTGGTGTCTTTGGCGTCTTGGACCTGGACGTTGATCGGTACAAACGTCACCCATGCAAACATGCTAAAACCCAAAAGCGCGAACGCAAATGCCCCCCTCATCAGCCAGTGTTGAATCTGTTTATGGGTCATGTCGTTCACCAGGCAAAGTCATATCGCCGAAACGGGGAGATCGGCTCGGGTTTCGCTTCCGTGTCATTCGAAGGCGGGTCCTCTAGCGCAGCTTCCTCGGCCTCTTCCAGCTCGTCTTGCGGCACCCGCTCGCGGACCGAAAAACTGTGCCAGGAACGACCGCGCCCGTGCGCGACCACCCACAGCCCCTGCACCTGCGAGGTATCGGTCAGCAATCCCGCAGCGAACGCCTTGTGTGCGGGTTCAGCATTAACGACGGCCTGCATTAAGTCGCTTGCTCCAAGGCCTGGTGCCTCTGCCCGCGCATCAAGCAATTGGAGAACACCCTCCTGCCCAAGCAGCGGTTTCAATGTTTGTCTCACGACCTCATCCGGCGCGCGTTTCATATTAAGTCGGCCATCACCCCAGCATGTCAAGCGTGAAGCAACCCCGCGTCGAGAGGCATCGCCAACAAGCGTCTGTGGCGAGACGCCTTCAAAAAGCTGGCCGTATCCGCTGTACACGTCATGCCGTTCACGCGCCGGGTCCTCGTCTTCGATGGGCTTACCGTCGGTATCGACCCCGATCAATGGGCGGAGGACGACACTGCCTTGCTGGTCGGCATCGCTACGGTTACGAAAGCCCGCTAGATCATGGACAACCCTGCGCAGGGCACGATTATTCAAAATTGGCTTTTCTTCAACCGCCATTGCACCGAGTGCGGTCGGGTTGAACTTTGCTTGTTCGTCCGTCAAGACGATGTCATAAGGTAGCCCCGCCAACTCGCATGACACACGCAGGTCTGTACGCGTGGGCACTCGTCGGCGCCCGGAAAGCGGGACGCCCTCAGCATCCACCGGGCCCTGCGCCGCTTTGGTCAGTAGGCCTGGAGCACGGGGCAGCAGCGTCTCCCGGCAGCTCGTCACCGCCCAACGCCGCTGCAGTTCTTCTCTTGCCTCCAAGGCGTGGAGCGCCTCGCCCGCGCTCTGCCGCGCGACATGCGCCAGCGCGACCCCGCCGATCATCAGGAGCACGAGCGTCAACAACAACGCGAAACCATGCTGATTGTGTTCCGTTCGCTTCATTGGGCCAGGCTCCTCCGGATCACAACCGGGCGATCGATGATGGGGTCCCGGCGCCCCTGCCCCCACAACCGAAGCCGCCACAAACCGTCGGCCGGCAACACGATGGGCTCTTCCAGAATGCGGTGCCCGCTGCCGGTTCGTGTGATCCTTGGCGGTTGATCCGCGGGCGGGTCCAGCGCAATGCGCGTCACCCCCGGCGCGACGAGTTCGTCGTGACGTGCCATCACGGCCTGCCCGTCCAAAGCCTGCTCGGTACGCACCAGCCATGGGGCCTCACCAGCCCACTGCACGCGGTAATCAATGTTTACCGGGCGCTGTGTCCGCGATCGGTCCTGCGGGTCCAGCCCGCCGTAGCTCATCAGTTTCAGTTCGCCGCCGTCGGTCTCAATCCGTCGCGCCTGCGCAAGGTCGGCTGCCAGAACCCGCGTGATCGCGTCGAGATCGACCTGCCCAATCGTCGATGGCCCAGGCTCATCGGAGTGCTGAATTGGTCCAGACACGCTGACGATCACCGCCAACACGCCGACCATCAGGACTGCCGTCAGGATGGTTGCAAGCAGGATCTCAATCAGTGTAAAGCCGCTTCGATTACGCATCGCTGGCCCCCCCGCCTTCGTTCCGCCGGGCGTCTTCCTGTTCTTTCTGCAGCGCTTCTTCCTCGCGCGTTTCAACTTCCGGGTCCGGTACTACCAGATCAATCACAAGGAGCGGACCCAAATCCTCATCACCGCGGCTCAACTTTTTCTGATCTTGAAAAACTTCATAGCGGACCACCCTGGCACCGAATTCTGCAATCCCCGCGTTATCGATGACGCGCGTCTGCCAGCGCAGCGCATCTGATTCAGATAGAACCCCAGCGGAGCCGACCGGAACACCCTCGGGCTGGCTCCACCAATTCGCAAGCAACGAATCGGACAGGCGGACCGCCTGCATCGTGTCCTGCGCAGCACCGGACTGACGCGTCAGCCGAGACTTGGCCAACACGACACCCACCAGCAGCGTCCCGAGGATCGCGATCGCCGCGACGACCTCAATCAGCGTCAGGCCGCGTGCTCGTGAGCAGGTCAAAGATGGATTCAACTTGTTCTTCATCGTCTTCTTCCACAGCCAAGCCGGTCATCCCGGCGAACACCAGCCATGTGTCTTGTCTTTCATCAAGTCGAGCGGGTTTGTCTTCATTTATGATTTTCGGGCCGCTGATCTGCATCACGTAGCTGCGGCTAAACCCCTCGGGCGAAATCGCGATCTCAACATGCCCCGCCGACTCGGCCATCCGTTTACGCTGTCGGGCTTGACTCAGCGTCACCGGGCTTGCATCCACCGATAACACCTGCTCGATGCGGTAGCCCGTCGGCATGGCCAGGGTGTGAGTGGATTCGGCTTGGCCTTGGCGTTTGCCAGGGCTGACGACCCAGACCCGCTGGCGATCCATGTCGATATTCAGCGTGCTGGGCCCGAGCCGACGCGCCGCGGTGCGCGCCATCGCGTCGGCGTGCTTCAAGCGGTCGATCACATCCGCGTGCGTCGCGCGCTGCGCATCGTCGGCGAGCGACCACGCGGCCGCCGCCGCCATCAGCCCGATCAGCGCCACCACCGCCATCACCTCGATGAGCGTGAAACCATAGCGCTTCGATTGACCTGGCGCGGGAAGGCTCACTCGGTGACCTCCTCCATCTCACCTAGCTGCCAGGAGTAAATATCTGCTTCGATCCCCTCGCCGCCATCGCGTCCGTCCGCACCGAGCGTAAAGACTTCAAACGGCTCACTCTGCCCTGGGTTGTTGTAGCCATAGGCCCGGCCCCAGGGGTCAAGATCATTCTTAAGTGGCAAGGGTTCGAGCCCTTCATTGCTGGTCGGATAGCGACCCTTGGTCAGTTTGTACGCCTCGACCGCATCGACAATCGTCGCGATATCGGATTTCGCGCGGTTGATCTTGGCGGTGTCCATGTATTGGTTCACCCCGACCGCGACCGCGCCGGCGAGCATGCCCATGATCACGACGACGACCATGATCTCGATCAACGAAAAACCACGACACCGACGCGCGCGGCAGTCCGGCATCTTCTTGCCAATTTCTTCATTCGTGTTAGAGCACATTGCCGGCCTCCAGGATGGGCATAATGGTTGCAAAAGCGATAAAGCCAACGACGACCGCCAACACGATCATCATGAGCGGTTCGAGCAGCGCGGTCAGGCGGTTGGACGTCAACTCGACCTGCGTGTCGTAATCCGCCGCGAGGTCTTCGAGCATGGTCTCTAGCCGGCCCGACGCCTGGCCGACCGCGAAGACCTGGATCACCAGGGGCGGGAACGCATCGGTCTTCTCCAACGCATCGGAGATATCCAGGCCCGCGACCACCGCCTTCTCACACGCGTCGAGCGCATCGGCGAGGATCTGGTTTTTCACCGTCTTACGCGCGATTTGTACCGAACGGACGAACGTCACATCGCTCTTGAGCAGCGTGGCCATCACCATCGCGACGCGTGCGATCCCTTGCTTACGGATCAACTCGCCCAGAAGCGGAACGCGCAATTGCAAACGGTGCCAGACCAGCCGACCCCGCCGGCTGCGTACCCATGCGGTGAAGACGGCACACACCACCACCGCCCCTAGCCCAAGCGCCCACCACCACCCCAACAATAAATCGCTGGCCCCCTTGACGACCTCCGTGGCAAACGGCAGGGGCTTACCACTCTGTTCCAACACGCCCAGCAGCTTGGGCACGACATAAGTCATTAAGAACAGGCTGATCGCCAGGCCCACGCCCATCACGATGCACGGATAGATCATCGCGGAGGCGACACGGTTTTTCAGTGTCGCGGACCGGCGTTTGAACTCGACCAGCCGGGCAAGCGAATCGTCGAGTGTGCCCGCGTTCTCGCCGACCTCGATGATGCTCAGGCACAACTGATCGAACAGCGCGGACTGCTGGGCCATCGCCTCGGCGAGCGATCCGCCCGCGGCGACGTGATCGCGCAGCAGCATGATCGACTGCTTGAATCGGCCCTCGTGCTGGCGGGTGATCGTGTCCAACGCCTCGAGCAGCGGGATGCCTGCCGAGAGCAGGGTTGTCATTTCCTGGAAGAGCCCCGCGACTTTCGATGACTGCCTCGACGCGAGGTATTGCGCAAAGAAACCGTTGCCCTTGCCCGCGCGTTTCTCTGAGAGATCGCGGACCGACAGGCCCTGGGCACGGAGCTGATCCCTTGCCTGGCGTGGCGAGTCGGCAGCGATGGTCCCGCGGATCGGGGCCAGCCCGGCGCCGGACGACGCGATGTATGCGTAGACCGCCATCAGAACACCGCCCTGACCGAGACCCGCATCACTTCTTCCAGCGTCGTCAGCCCCCGCCCCACTTTCACCAGGCCATCATCCGAAAGCGCATGCATCCCCGCCTGCTTCGCAGCACGATTGAGTGATGCCGCTGTCGCTCGGTCGTGCACCAGCGTCCGCACTTGATCGTCGACCGTCAACAACTCGAAACAACCGACACGCCCGTGGTATCCCGTGCCCCGACAGGCATCACAGCCGCGCCCCTTGCGATAGCCCGCGAGCTGCTCACGGGTCGGTTGGTGGCCAAGCGCATCCAGCTCAGCCTGCTTCGGCTCGTAAGGCTCGGCACACGACTCGCACACCCGCCGAACCAACCGCTGGGCCAACACACCCACCAACGAACTGCTGACCAGGTAGGGCTCGATGCCCAAGTCGAGCAATCGTGTCACCGCGCTGGCCGCGTCGTTGGTATGCAGCGTGCTGAAGACCATGTGCCCGGTCAGCGCCGCCTGGATCGCCATGACCGCGGTCTCCCGGTCGCGGATCTCGCCGATCATCACGATGTCCGGGTCCTGACGCAGGACGCTGCGCAAACCGCTGGCAAAGGTCATGCCCTTCTTGTCACTGATCTGGATCTGGCTGATCCGGTCAAGCTGGTACTCGATCGGGTCTTCGAGGGTGATGATGTTGCTGCGTGTCGAATTGATCTGGCCCAGAGAGGCGTACAGCGTCGTCGACTTACCCGAGCCGGTCGGGCCGGTCACCAGCACAAGCCCGTGCTCGACGCCGATGAGTTGGCCAAAGCGCCGGAGCGTACCCGCATCCATCCCTAGGTCGTCGAGCGTGTACAGCCGGGCGCTCTTGTCCAGCAGGCGGATCACCACCCGCTCGCCGTGGCTGGCCGGGACCGTCGAGACGCGCAGGTCGATCACCCGGTCGCCGATCTGTACCGTCGCCCGGCCGTCCTGCGGCAAGCGTTTCTCGGCGATGTTCATCTTGCCCATCACCTTGACGCGGCTGATCACTTCCTCCTGAACGCCCGCGGGCAGATCAAACACATCGAACAACACCCCATCGATCCGCATCCGGACAATCAGCCGGTCTTCATAAGGCTGGATGTGGACATCCGATGCCTCCTGCTGAACCGCTTCAAAAAGAACCAGGTTGACCAGCTTGATCACCGGCGCACGGTCCGAGACATTGAGCAGGTCTTCCCTGCCATCCAACCCGCGGACCTCGTCGATCACGGCGTCGCGATCGAGTTGATCGACGAACTCATGTGCGACGCCCGACTGTTGGCCGTACGCCTGATTGATCGCAACGGAGAGTTTTTCGCGTGACACCGCCACGGCGTCGATCGGCCCGGCCAGCCAGCGCTGCAGCACGTCTTGCGTCTGGTGGTCGGACGGGTCCGCCATCGCGACACGCATCGGGCCTTGCTCCGTGACCAAGCCAAGCACCTGCTTGCTGCGGGCGAACCCGATCGGCACGCGTTTGATGAATCTGGCGGATGGCGCATCGTCCAGACCGGCATCATCCTTGGTTATTGCTGGATCGGCTTGCCCAACCGGCTCATTGGCGGATGGCCGATCCGCAGCCGTCGTCATAGACGATAGCCCCTTCGACGCGATCGGCTCGCCTTCGAATTCGCCCTGGCCC
>JAHQVV010000082.1 GCA_019634195.1 Phycisphaeraceae bacterium
ACGGGACGCTGCGCGTCACCCGCTACACCGTGCTGATGGCAACGGAGAAAACTTGTTGTTTACTCACCCTTCCGCGCCAACTCCACTCGGCTCGAGAGCTGCTTCGCCTTCAGCAGCAGCACTGCTGCTTCAAGCTGTGGGTCGAGGCCATCAGCAAGAATATCCTTCGGATCGGTCTGCGGGTTCTCGGGGTCGCGGTCTTCCTCGGCGATGAGGATGTCGGCGTCGCGTCGTGCCTCGAGCCAGTCGGCGACTTCCTTGTTGGTCATCTTCACTTCAAGGTCCGGCTTGATGCCCCACTCGGTCGAGTCGTCCTTGCGGTGGATGATGTCGCCCTTGGGCAGCTGGTAGTACTGCGTCGTGCACTTGAAGAGCGATTCGCCTCGGCCAAGCGGGAAGATGTCCTGGACGGACCCCTTGCCGTAGGAGTTCTCGCCGAGCACGGTGGCGCGCTCGTAGTCCTGCAGCGCGCCGGAGACGATCTCCGAGGCCGAGGCCGATCCCTGGTTGATGAGGATGACCAGCTCGATGTCGTCGTTGTAGGTGTTGCGCCGGCTGGCGGACTGGCTGGTGGTGGTGATGCCCTCGGCGTTGACGGTCGAGACGATCCGGCCGCGGTCGATGAAGCGGTCGACGACGCCGATCGCGGTGGACAGCAGGCCGCCGGGGTTGAAGCGGAGGTCGAGGACGATGGCGTTGAGCTCGCCTTCGCGCTGCATCTGCTGGACCGCCTTGTCCATGTCGGCGGCGGTCTGGCGGAGGAACTGCGTCATCCGGATGTAGCCGATGCCTGCGTCTTTATCGACCCAGTAGTCCCAGCCGCCGGTGTCGCGGTGGGCAAAGCCCTTGATGGACTCGATGTTGATGGGCTTGCGGATGAGGGTGACGTCGAAGGGCTCTTTGCCCTCGCGGAGCATGGTGAGGGTCACCTTGGTGTCTTCCGGGCCGGTGATCTCGCGGACGGCCTTGTCGACGGTCCATGTGCCGGTGGGGACGCCCCCGACCTTGGCGATGACGTCGTTGGCCTTGAGGCCGGCCTTCATGGCGGGGGTGCCTTCCAGGGGGGTGACGACAGTGAGCTTGCCGTCGAGCTTCTGGATCTGCACGCCGATGCCGACGAAGTTGCCGTTCATTGTGCGCGCGAATTGCTTGAGGTCTTCGGGCCAGATGGGCGCGGTGAACTGGTCGAGCTCGGTGCACGCGCCCTGGGTCAGCTCGTGGACGATCACGCTCTCGGGCAGGGCGATCGTCTCGAGGTTGGTCTGCATGATGTCGGCGATAATGGACATCGCGTTGGCGCGGTTGAGGTTCCGCCCCGGGCGGCCCAGGTCTTTGAGGACCTCATCGAGCTTGGCCTGCATCGCGTCGACCTTGCCTTGATCGGCCATGCTCTCGAACACGGTCTCCAGGCCGTCGGTCTGGATCATGATGCCCATGCCCGTCGCGGCGCCACGGACCAGGGCGACGTAGCCGTCCTTGTCGATGTGGCGGGTGGCGGCGTGGGCGAAGACCTGGCCGAGCATGCCGGTGTTGATGCCCTCGAGCTTGATGGTCCAGTCCTCGATGTCCTGGTTGCCGGCTTCTTCGAAGAGCTCGAGCTCGTCCTCGTTGCCCAGCCGCTCTGCGCGCTGCTTGTAGAGGTCGCGCAGCAGCTGCGGGTTGTAGAGCTGCAGCACACGGACGTGGGTCGCGGCGTCTTCGTACTGCTTCTTGTACTCGCGGTTTTTTTCGTAGAGCAGGTCCAGCAGGCGGTACAGGCTCAGCGATTCGACGAAGTCGTTCTTGGCATAGGCCTTCTCGGCCTTGCCGGCGACGGTCTGGATCAGCTCGGCGACGCGCTGCTCGGTCAGCAACTTGTCCGGGTTCTCGGCCAGCGAGTGGGCCTCGATGACTTTGATCATCGCGTCTTCGGGCTTGGTCTCTCCGATGAGCTTGAATGCTTCTTCGAGCGCCTCGTTGTGCGCGTCGAGCTTGGTGGCCTTGCGGTCCTTGAGGTGCGCGAGGTACAGGTCGATCGTCGCGTCCAGGGACTTGGCCTCGGGGCTGGCGGGCAGGGTATCGACCACGTGGGCCAGCTCGGTGAACTTGCCACGCTCGGCCAGGTCCACGATCTGCTCGGAGAGGGCGAGGTCTGCAGCGGGCTGGGCCTTAACCACCGGGACCTGCGCACAGGCGGCGAGGAGCAGGGCGGCGGCGGTGGTTTTCAGGGTGATGGAGAACTTGCCGGTTCGGATCAAGGGGCACCTCTTCTTGCGTTGGGGGGCTTTTCGTGAACTGCTTGGGGTTTATTGTAGGACGCTGTCCGCGGCGGGTGGGTTTCGATCGGCTGGTATGAAAAAACCCGCCGGCGGGCGGGTTGTGAGGGTCACAGTTCCGCCGAGGGGTGGGATAGGCGTTTTGCCTGTCATCGACAGCCAGCAAGGCTGTCCCACCGTCAGCGGCTCGAGCCGATTAGGCCGACTCCTTCTGGGCAACGTGGCCCAGTTCCTTGAGCGGCCGAGGGTTCTTGACCGCCGACTCATCAATTACGTACTTCACACCCTTGTTGTTCTCGTCGGGCAGGTCGTACATCAGATCGAGCATCAGGTCTTCCATCACCGACCGCAGGGCACGGGCCCCGGTGTCACGCTGGATGGCACGATCGGCCAGGGCGTACAACGCCTCTTCGGTGAACTCGAGCTCGGCATCTTCCATCTGGAAGAAGTGCTCGTACTGGCGGACGACCGCGTTCTTCGGCTCGGTCAGGATGCTGACGAGCGTGTCGGGGGTGAGCCGATCAAGCGGGGTGATGATCGGCAGCCGCCCGATGAGTTCGGGGATCATGCCGAAGTGCAGGACGTCGTCCTGGGTGACGTGCTGGAGCACGGCCTCGTCGTCCTTGATCTTCCGCCCCGACGTCTGCTCGGCACCGAAGCCGATGGCTTTCTGGCCCAGGCGCTGCCGGATGATGTCTTCCAGGCCGACGAACGAGCCGGCACAGATGAAGAGGATATTGCTGGTGTCGATCTGGATGTACTGCTGCTCGGGGTGCTTGCGGCCGCCTTGGGGCGGGACGTTGGCGGTGGTGCCTTCGAGCAGCTTGAGCAGGGCCTGCTGAACGCCTTCGCCCGACACATCGCGGGTGATGGAGACGTTCTGCGAGGTCTTGCCGATCTTGTCGATCTCGTCGATGTAGATGATGCCGCGCTGGGCCGCTTCGAGGTCGTAGTCCGCGGCTTGCAACAGCTTGAGCAGCAGGTTCTCGACGTCTTCGCCGACGTAGCCCGCTTCGGTCAGCGTGGTTGCGTCGCCGATCGCGAAGGGGACATTGAGGGTGCGCGCCAGGGTCTTGGCTAGCAGCGTCTTGCCCGAGCCGGTCGGCCCGATGAGCAGGACGTTGGACTTGTCTAGCTCGATGGGCGCGTCCTTCTCGGCAGCGCTCAGACGTTTGTAGTGGTTGTGCACCGCGACGGACAGGGCGCGCTTGGCTGTCTTCTGGCCGATCACGTACTGGTCCAAGAACTCCTTGAGCTGGCGCGGCGAGGGGATCGACCCCATCGCGGGCCGGCCGCTGTGGACCCGTCGGCGTTCCTGCTTGAAGATATTCTGGCAGAGCTCGGTGCAGTTGCTGCAGATGTACACATCGTTGGGGCCTTCGACCATCGGGCCGACCTCCCGCGAGCTCTTGCCGCAGAACGAGCAGGTGGTTACCCGCTTGCCCTTGAAGCCTTCGCCCGAGCCGCTGTCGTTGCCCGGTCCGTTGCTGCCGTCGCGATCCGCCATTGAGTTGCCTTTACCGCGACCTAGGCCGCCTCCGAGTGAAATCAAGGACCCGCACCGATGGCCCGGGCAGGTCTCCACGAAAAACATCGTCCAGATTCAGATCAGCCCTTAGCCCGCTCCGGCAGATGTGGCCAATCATTCTCCCAGCCGGCTCTTATCACGCCGACCAACCGTGCTAAGAATCATAACCCAATTCCACCCCCAAGCTAGCGAAAGTGATCGTTTTTCACGCAAAAATGCGTGATTCAAGGCCTCGGCTCATCGCCGGGGTTCTTATCGGAGACGCCGTCGACGTTCTCGGTCCCGGCCTCGAAATCGTCTTCAGAACCCGTGGATAAGTGCCCAATATCTTCCGGTTCTTCGATCGGGGCGACGGCATGGCCCAGGTAGTGCGACCGGCTCCGGGCCAGGGCTTTCTCTTCCGCCGCGGCCAGTTCCTCGTCGCTGAGGTCGCCGGCCTCGTGCATCGCCCGCAGATCCTTGAGCGTAAAGCCCATCGGCGGCTGCTCGTGGTCGGTCAGCAGCTTCTTGCGCAGCCACAGCGCGATGAAACCCAGCACGAACGCCAACGCCACGATCACCCCCAGCCAGAGATAGATCTGCGAGGCATATGTCTTGGGGTCTGCAAGCAGCAGGGCGGGTTGGAGCAGGCCACTGATCATCCCCGCATTTTAGCACGGCGGGACGGCGTTAAGCGGGCCTTTTTGATCACCCTCGAACTCGAACAGGCCCCCAAGCATCATCGTCCGGGGCCGGCCGGTCGATCTCGCGATGCATCAAGGTGTGCGGCGTGCCGCAGCCCCGTTTCTGTACATCGTGTGAGAAGCCGTAGGAAAGGGGTTATCGACTAACTTAACCGCCCCCGTTTGAGTTACGGCTCTCTGGAACCTTTTTCGACGTGGGCAGGTAGCGGAGTTGACTGAATGGATGTGGTTGTGTGCTCTTAGTCCGTCGGGCTTGTCGCCTCTAGCGCAACATCCGGCAGGTCTTCTTGGAACCAGTAGGCCTCATAGTCCGGAGACCAAGAATGCAGGTGATACGTGTCTTCGTAGTTGATCCATGAGCCCGAGCCATCGGCGAAGGAGTGGTTGCCCCCGTCTGGAGCGTTGTTGCCTTTACCGTTCGTGCCGTGCGCAGGCGCGTCGATGAGCGCTTCATTACTAGCCGGCGCAATCCATTGCCCTTGAAAACGCATCATCACATCCGCAACCAAAGCTCTTTCGCTGGTCATGTCTTCGAGCGTAATGGGGCTGCGCGATTCGGTCGTACCAATACCTGTATTGATCCATTGCCCGAGGTCGGCGCCGATCCCGCCGAGGTATTGGTACGCATGAATAAAAGCATTCTCTGGGGTGGCCGTAACGGGATAGGGTACAAAACTGCGGCCCGGGCAAGTCATTAGCTCGACGCTGTGGCCATACTCTTCCAGTCGCTCGAACTCTGTCTCGTTAAATGCGAATTGAACGTACTGCGTCGCGAAGCCCAGGCGGGAGGTGAGGAGTGTGCCCTTGTCATCGACCGCGGCCGCGGTGGCGGTGGTCGTGAGCTGCCTGACGTTGGACAGGCACTGCGTCCGCTCGGCCGACTCGCGCGCGGCGCCGAGCGCGGGCAGCAGGATCGCGATCAAGAGCGCGATGATCGAGATCACAACAAGAAGTTCAATAAGGGTAAAGGCTCGGCGACGCATGGGCATGTCCTAGTCATAGCAGTAGTGTTTCTGAAATAAGCGCCGTACCCATTACAAGCACGGCACCTTAAAAAGGGTAATCCTGCGTTCCTGAAAACAACTTAAAAACTTAGCCGCGACGACGGCGAGCGATCAGGAGACCGCCTAGACCCAGGAGTGCCAGGGAGCCAGGCTCAGGGATATTGGCTTCTTCGAAGGTTGTCGCGATGACAAGATTGTCAAACGCGTCGATCCCACCCGTTGTGTCGCCGTTCTGTGTAAAGGCGGCGATATTAATACGGTCAAAAGTAAGATCGGTTGGCGTACTAGTCGTCCCAACGGAAACGCCGTTAAGGAAAACTTGAGCGGTGTCTGCATTCGCCGCCCCAAAATTAAACTGCACAACATAACGGTTTGTACCCGTTGGGCTGCCCAAATCGATTTGCTCAGTCGTACCAGCACTGCCGGTGAGGAATTCCAACAATCCTTCGTTTTCCTCGCCCAAGAAGCTGGTGCGATCAGTGCCGCCAACCTCACCGTTATTAAACTCGATCGCATTGAATCGGGTGCCAGGGTCGTAATCGAAACCGACGAAAAGTGTGCTGCCATCAGTGCCAGCGGGAGTCGTCAGGACGCGTCCAATACGATGGCGGGCATCGAGAGAAGCAACAACTTGGCCGCCCACGACCTCCAGCGTCCCTGTACTGGAAAAGTCTGTATCCCAACCAGTATCCCAGCCAGCATCTGCAGAACTGCCGTTGCCATTAAGGGCACCGTCGGCGTAGCTGAAATCATCCTGTGCGATGATCGTGGCCGAAGCCGCTGTGCCGATCATCATCAAACCTGTGGCAATCAAAAATCGTGCCTTAAACATTGCGTTTTCTCCATAAGAGAGTGATTGGATGCGTCTTGCGAACACCGCAAGGCCGCGTTAGTCGTCCGAGTACACGTTCTCGGAGCCTGCGAAAAGCCGTGAAATTTCATTGGGACTTAGCACCTGGCCGAACACAACCAGGTCCCCGACCCCCCCGGCCATCGGGCTGCCAAGCAAGACCGCCGTATGCAAGACAAGCTGATCCGCGTCGATATCAGGATTCGGTTCAGCAAATCCGCGGACGCCGATCCGGCAAGCCGTGTCCGCGCGGATGCTGTTCCTGCCAAGCGAATCGTTTTGTACCGTTGTCGCAGCAGCCGAACCATTGACGTAGACCTTCACCCCTCTGGCCATACGGCTTCCGTCGTAGGTCACGGCGACGTGCTGCCACCGATCGGCGACGAGTTGATCGGCGGATTCAACCCGGATATGCGAGTCCTGCAGGCCTTTCGCCTCAAAACAATGCGTTAGTTGCAGACGCAGACGCCGATCCTTCAGGTAAACATCGTAGCCGTGGATATTCCGAGTTTGATCCTTCGCGACCCGACCCAGGATGAACGCGTCGCTCTGCCCGCCAACGGGCTTGACCCATAGCGAAATCGAGAAGGGCTGGTCGGCCTCAAAGTCGAGTACATCGCCGAGATCGACAGAGCCCCGGCCGTCGAGTACCACTGCGCCAAAGCCGTTGTTGAGGGTGTCGAATCGTGCGCTGCCCATCAACGTGCCCGGGTCTTGCTCGTTCTGGCGAAGCCAGACGAGTGGCTTCGCATCTAGCACGGCGGCGGTATACGGGTGGACAGGCTCTGTGTGGAAGGCCGGGGCCTCGCTCACCGCGATCATCTCCAGCGAGCCGGTCTCGGGCACGACGCGGCGTGCCTGGTCTTTGCCGAGTACCACAGGCTTAAAGGCTTGCGGCGATTGTTCTGTCGGCTGGGCACGCACGGACCCGTTCATCACGAGCACCGTGCTCGCGCCATCGGCGCCCGCTGCGACACCGAACTGCGTGCCGAGATCGACGACGTCCATGCCCGGAACATGGACGATAAAGCCTTTGCTGCTCGGGGTTAGGCACTTGCCGACGAGCTTGCCCTGGTGCAGACGGACCGCGTTGTCGCTGCCGGTCATCTCGATCGTGCAAGGGGCCTGGAGCAGGACCTCGGCGCCGCGCCGGGTCGTGATCTGGGCGAAGCCTTTGGTCAGCGTTAGGCGGTCCCACTCCCGCAGCCGTGAGCCGACGGGTAGGTCTACCGCCGTGTCATCCCGCCGCCACTGCGCATCGACGGTGTCGGTGATCGTCGCCAAGGTGGGCTTGGCCAGGGGTTGTTGGTTGGGCGTATTTTCGCTTGGCCAATCGGGCACCTGGGCGATTTGCTTGTCGTCGCCCGGCCCGCTCATCAGCACGACCGTTAGTACCGCAGCAAGCAGCACTGCTGCCGCGGTCGCCATGGTGGCTAATCGTTTAGGCGTGAAGGTGTGCTTAAGCACATAGGACAGGGCCGATACGTACTCCTGCTTCGTCAGCGGGTCTGTGGACTCGATGTGGATTGGGGGCAGCTCGTCTTCTTCGCTCGCCTCGGCCTGCGTATCCTGGTCGAACGCCTCTTTGAACAGCTCGGTTTCTTGCGAGCCCATCAGCGGGCCGATTGACTGCGCCTTCGTGCTCAACGCGATGGCCTCATTGAGGTGGGTCAGCTCGGCGGCAAGGCGGGCATTCTTGGGCGACGCGCAGACCCATTGGGACAACACCACGCGTTGCTCGTCGGTGAGCGTTTCGCCATTGAGGTGTGCTTCTAGTAGCTGTGGGCCGTCGGTCATCATCGCGTCTCCCGTTCATGGCGGCGGCGGATGCATGTGCGTAGCGACTCGCGGGTTCGGCTCAGCGCATTGGAGACCGTGCTCGGGGTCGTGCCGATCTGCTCGGCGATCGACGCGGGTTTGAGCCCCTGTGTGTAACGCAGCTCGATGAGCGTCCGTGCTTTGTCGGACAGCTTCTGCAGGCAGTGATCCAGCGCCCGGGCGTTCTCGCTGAGCTGATCGGACTGCTCGGCGTAGGCGGTAGCGATCTGATCAAGCGCCGCGTTGTTGAAGACCTCCCGGCTGCGCCCGCTGTCCCGGCGGTAGGCCAGGATCTTGTACTTCGCGATCCCGATCGCCCAGGCAACAAAAGGCCGATCCGCGTCGTAGTCGTCGAAATGCGTAGCGATGTCGTACGCCGTCTGCTGGAGGACATCCTCTGCGTCGTCCTGATGGGCGACCATCGAGCGGATGAAGGCCATAACGACCGGCTGGGACTGGGTCCACAGCATCGTCAGCCTTGTCCGTGAGGAGTTGTCATAGTCAGATGGGAGGGGGGTGCTCATTCATTAGTAATAGCCACTGCCGGGGGTATTCTTAGCAAAAAATTAAGAAAAGTGGGTTTTTTGCCTGGGAATGCGTCCCGGGTCCACTGAAACCCTCTGTATCTGCGCGTAGAAGAAGCCGTTGTGCACGTGCTTAGGGTGTATGTAAAAACCCCCACCTCGCGGCGGGGGTCGATTGTTCGCTAAAAGTTAGGTCTAGCTTACTCGTCGTCTCTTTTCTTCGTCGTTGTCTTCTTGCTGGTCTTTTTCGAGGTCTTTTTCTTCGTGCTCTTCTTCTTGGCTTTGGGTTTGGCAGCCGATTCCTCGCCTTCGACTTCGGTCACCTTCGCCGACTCGAGGATCTTGTCCAGCGTCTTCTGCTCGCGGAGCTGCAGGTACAGCTGCTCGATCTGGCCCTGCTTGGCCATCTCCTGACGCAGCTTGTCGGGGCGTCGGCCCTGCTGCATGGCCATCATGGCGATCCGGCCGTTGAGCTCCTGCTCGTCGACGTCGATCTCCAGTTCCTTGCTCGCCTTGTCGAGGATGAAGAACTGCTTGAGTTGACGGGCCGCCTGCTCTTCGCTCTCGCTGCGCATCTCGGCGAGCTTGGCACGGACTTCTTCTTCGGGCACGCCGCGGTACATCATCTCCATGCCCTGGCGTTGCAGCACGCGCGACGCCTGCTGGTCCGTGATGCCCTTGGGTAGTTCGAGGTCGACCTTGTCGACCAGCGCATCGGTGAGTTGCTGGTACAGGTCGGCCTGGGTGTTCTGCTCGGCCTTCTGCTCGAGCATCGTCTTGACACGCTCCTTGAGCTCGTCTTCGCTGCCAAGGCCCATCTGCTCGATGACCGCTTCGGTGGTGGCCGGCTCGATGCGGTGGACGGACCCGACGGTCAGCTTGAGGGTGATCGGCTGATCGCGGATCTGCTCGTTTTCGTGCGCGGCGGGGCCGGTCATCGAGATCGTCAGCTCGTCGCCGCCGGTCTTGCCAGTGAGCTGCTTGCCCAGGTCGTCGACGACGATGCCCGCGACGTGGCCTTTGTACTCGGCGGATTCGCCGTTGACCATGACGTAGTCCAGCGGGATCTCCTGGATGAGCTCCGCATCCTCGCCGGCGTTCTCGCCTTCGTAGATCTTGACGTCCACGCCGGCGTAGTCGCCTTCTTCGATCTTCGCGTCTTCCAACGTCGTGGGCTTGCCGCCTTGCTGGCACATCCGCTCGATCTCTTCGTCGACATCGTTGTCAGCGACTTTAGTCAGCGTCTTGGTGACCTCGAGCGTGTCGTACTTGGGCAGCTCAACATCCGGCGTGATCTCGACCTTGACGGTGAAGGTCAGGTCGCCGGAATCGGGCAGCTCGAGCTTCTCAGCATCGTCGACCTGCGGGTCGCTCAGCGGGTCCAGATCGTTGTCTTGGATCGCCTGGGTGTAGCTCTCGCTGAGCAGCTGGTTCTTGACGTCGTCACGGACGTGGTCGGCGAAGCGTTTCTCGAGCAGCCGGCGGGGGGCCCGGCCGCGGCGGAAACCGGGGACGACGGCCTCGTCTTCGAGTGAGCCGTAGCTGTTTTCGATCTTGTCCTTGATTTGGTCCTCGGCGATCGTGATCGTGAGGGATTTGCAAGCGGGTCCCGCGTCTTCGATTTTGACGTCGAACTTCAGGCCTTCTTCGGTTTCTTCTGCGGTGGTCGTATCGTCAGCCATGGCCGTGCCTCCTTAAGGCAAGGTTGCTGTGGGGCGGTGGTTATGGGTTTCCGTGGGGAGGAAGGTGTATGCCCCGATCGACCCACGCCTGCCGCAGCGCCCACACGCTTGCGACGGTATCTCGATCGGGCCAAGCATTGTCGCGAAAACGGGCGGGACGGTCAAGCGGGTGGGCGTTCTGACGCCGATTGCCTGCAACCGGGTGCCGATTAGCGGGTAGAGTCGCAATAGAACCGGTCGGCGAACGTTTATCCTGCACCCTTTGCGAGACCGTGGAGCATCAACGTATGAAGCACTCGTATTTCAGACTCGCCGCAGTGATCGTCTTTGCTGGCATGTTCGCTCCGGTTACGTCCGCTCAGTCGGCCGACGAAGACAAAACTGTTGAGGAGCGCCGCGAAGAGGCCCGCGTCGAGCGGCTCTGGAACCTCAACTGGCGCAGCCTCGCCCCGTACTTCCTGGAACACGAGGGCCAATACGTCTGCGTGCCCGGCTACAGCCGCAGCCAGCCCAGCAGCGTCGGCCAATCCATCAGCGAATACCGCAAAGAATCCACATGGACCCAAGAGTACGAGGACGAACGCGGCAAAGATGTTTCGCGCAAGCTGGTCAAGCCCGAGGAAGAGGCTTTCGCCGCCGTCGCGCTGATCCCCGAGGTCGAGGTCGGGCAGTACGGCTACATCCACTCCGGCGAGATCGACGACATCGTCGATGACAAAACCGTTGAGCTGAGCGATATCTGGCTGGTTGATTCCGAGGCGATCCGTGAAGAAAAACGCGAGATGAAAGAAGACCTCTGGGGCAAGGTGCTTGAAGATATCGAAGACGCGATCCGCGACCGCCGCAATAGCAAGCGAAGCCGACGGGACCGCCGGATGGCGGAGAGCGACGCGATCGACTGGGGCTTTAAAGTCCGCGAGGAGGCGGCGGGTCGCCAACGCGATAGCGTGTTCTCGCGCTACAGCTGGGTCATCAAGGGGTTCGCCACCGGTAAGCTCAAAGAAGGTGCCCGCTGGCCATCGGAGTACGCCAAGGAGCCGGGCCTACAACTCATCATTGTCGAGATCGACGGCCGCACCGTAACCGCGGTCCCCGCAGCAATGCTGCGCAAGGGGATCACGGAGTTGCAGTTCATCGACTACCTCCAGTCGCGCGAGATCAAGAAGGCCGACTTCGTTGAGATCGTGAGCGAAGCAAAACGCGACCACCGTAGCGGCTACCTGCCGCACGTGCTCGCCAAAATCACCGGCAAAGAATCCCCAGCCCCGGCCGAAGATGTCAACAACGAAGTTGAACTGGCCGAGTGATTCGCACAAACAAGCTCTTCCCCCTCAGGAGCCCATGGGTTCGCCCATGGGTTTCTTTTATGATTCATCCAGCAGCTTCAGCTGCTCGTACAGCATCCGCATCTTCGGCACCGCGACACCCGCCGCTTCCGCACGCCGTACCGGCTCGCCGTAGATCGCCTCGACCTCCATCGGCCGGCCCATTTCGCGATCGATCATCATGCTCGGGCGGTACGGCCCCATGTGCTTGGTATTGTTCAGCATCTTGTCGACAAACGCCAGCGGGATGTCATGGCCGACCACCGCCTTTGCCGACGCGACAACCTCCAGCATCAGGTCGTGCGCCAGCGCCGTCGTGTGGTCGTTGTCCATCAGCACGCTGCAGTCCCGGGCCAGTACCGCTGCCAGGCCGTTGTAAGGCACGTTCCAAACCAGTTTCTCCCATCGCGCTGCGGGCAGGTCCTCCGCCAAATCGATATCGACCGCGCCGCGCTCAAAGTCCGCCGCGATCTGCCGCATCCGGCCGGTGATCCCACGCCGGCTGTGCTCGCCGAACTTGATCCGGTCGAACCGCGTCTGCTCGATATGCCCGGGACCGACCTTGTTCGAGCACAAGAAGCATAATCCGCCGAGGACATTCTCCGCCCCGACCACCGCCGCCGCGTTGTCCTCCGGCCCGAGCCCGTTTTGTAGCGTCAGCACGCAGCCGCCGTCCTTCACGACGTGTGGTAGCAGCTCGGGGAGCTGGGCGTTGCTCGTCGACTTGAGCCCGACGACCACGATATCGCACCGCGGCATGTCCGCCGCCGCGCGATAGGCCTGGGCCTTTGGCAGGGTGATGTCGCCGTGCTGCGTGGAGTCGACGGTCCAGCCATGCTTGGCCACGTGGCCGTAATCTGAGTGCAGCAGGAAGTGCACGTCGGCCCCGCCATGCTGCAGCCGGGCACCGTAGTACCCCCCCAAAGCACCGCTGCCGATGATCGCATAACTCAGCTTGGAATCAGACATCCCCAAAGCCTACCAACGCGGCCCGATCGTGTCCCGAGACGCAGCGAAATGGATAAAATGTTGATTAAGCCCGCGTAGCTCAGTTGGATAGAGCAGCGCTTTCCTAAAGCGCAGGTCACAGGTTCGAACCCTGTCGCGGGCATTACCACGGAAGCATAAGCCAGAGCGATAGGCTGGCGATTGGTTTAGCCCAGTTCGATCGTGCCGCCCTGGCAGAGCTTGTTGATCCCAAAGCTTTCTAACTCGTGACCCATCGCCCTGGCCAGCGACATCAGCAGGCGGTTGTGCGCGATCTTCGGCTTAAAGTCGATCGCCTGTCCCTGCTTGATCCCCAGGTTCTCGCCGCCGATCAGTACGAACGGGATGTCGGTGTGGGTGTGGTTGTTGCCCTTGCCCAGTTCGTTGGTCCAGACGATGAGGGTGTTGTCGAGCATGGAGCCGCCGACGCCGCCGGGTTCGGGCGTATCCGCGAGCTGTTTCGCGAGGTAGGCGATCTCGCCTGCGAACCACTGGTTGATCTTGATGAGCTTGTCCTGGGCGTCTTGGTTCTTGTCCGGCTCGTGGCTGAGGCTGTGGTGGCCCTCTTCAACCTCCAGCCACTTCATCCGAGCCTGACTCACCGAACGCATGTACTGCAGCGTCGCGACGCGGGTCATGTTGTTCGCCAGGCTGTTGACCAGCAGGTCGATCTGGATCCGCGAGACCTGCGGGGTGTTGTCGTTGACCAGCTCGATGTGCGGGTCCACCTCGGGCACGGGGTGGTGGCGCGAGTCGTTGGCGTCGGCGAGCTCGAGCTGGGTCTGCATCTGCGCGATGAGCTCCAGGTGCCGCTGCATCAACTCACGGTCCTCGGGGCTGAGCTTGCCCGAGACACGCTTCAGGTCATCTTTGACGCCATCAACGACACTGAGCAGGGATTTTTTGTCGGCGGTTTCGCCGTAGAGCTTGTCGACCATCTGCCGCGGGTTGCTGATCGGCGCAACGGGCTGGTTCGGCCCGGCGTAACACATCCGTGTCCAGGTGTCCGATCGGTTGGGAACGGCCACGCCGAATTCTAATGAACCAAAGACCGTTCGCGTCTGCTCATTCTTTTGAAGGAGGTTCTTGATCTGCTGGTCGATGGAGATGCTCCTGGCCCAGCCCGCGGGCGCGGTCCCGCCGCCGCCGACGATGTTGCCGGGGAAGAGCTCGTTGCCGGTGAGCAGGCAGCTTATGCCGCGCATGTGGTTGTCGCCTAGGCCGCGCACCTTGTTGTTGACGCCGCGCAGGGTGGACACGCGCGAGCGGTACGGCTCAAGCGGCTCAAGGATCGGCTTGAACGCCTCGATCGGCCCGGGGGCGTCGGGCCACATCGCGTCGCCGACGACGCCGTTGGCCGAGAAGACGATGATCAGCCGGCGGGGCTTGGGGCCCAGCGTCGCGCCGCTGACCGAGGGGAGCCCAAAGAGAAACGGCGCGGCAGCAGCGGGCAGCCCCATCGCCTTGAGCATCGTGCGTCTTGAGATTTGCGTCATGATCATTGCCTTTCAGCTATTTTAGCCCAACTCGATCGCGCCGCCTTTGCAATACTTGGCGATCCCGAACGACTCGAGCTCGTGGCCCATCGCCTTGGCTATCGCCATCAGCAGGCGGTTGTGTGGGGTCTTGCCGAGTTCGAGAGCCTGCCCCTGCTTGATACCAAGGTTCTCCCCGCCGATCAGCACGAACGGGATGTTATTGAGTGTATGGCTGTTGCCCTTACCCAGCTCGTTGACCCAGAGGATCAGCGTGTTATCGAGCATCGACCCGCCGACGCCGCCTGGCTCAGGGGTGTCACGCAGCTTCGTGGCGAGGTAGGCGATCTCGCCGGCGAACCAGGTGTTGATCTTGATCAACTTGGTGCGTGCGTCCTCGTTCTCGTCCGGCTCGTGCGAGATCTTGTGGTGCCCCTCTTTCACGTTCAGCCACTTCATCCGGGCCTGGCCGACTGATCGCATGTACTGGAGTGTGGCAACGCGAGCCATGTTGTTGGCCATTGCATTGACCATGAGGTCGATCTGCACGCGTGAAATTTGCGGGGTGTTGTCGTTGATTAGTTCGATGTCCGGGTCGATGTCTGGCACGGGGTGGTTGCGTGAGTCGTTCGCATCGGCGATCTCGAGCTGCCGCTGCATCTCGGCGACGTGTTCCATATGACGCTCGAGCATCTCGCGGTCTTCGGGGCTGAGTTGGTCAGAGAAGCGGGCGAGGTCGTCCTTCACGTCGTCGATGATCGCGAGGAGCGAGGCCTTGTCTTTAGTCTTGCCATAGAGCTTGTCGACCATCCAGCGGGGGTCGCTGATGGGGGTGAGCGGTTGGTTCGCGCCGGCATAGGACATCCGCGTCCTCGGGTCGGCGAGGTCGGGCACAGCGACGCCGAACTGAAGCGACCCGAAGGCGGTCTTGCTGTTCTGTTTGGATTGGAAGAAGTTTGCGACTTCCTGATCGATGCTGATGCTCTTGGCCCAGCCGGCGGAGGGGCTGTTGCCGCCGCCTTTTGCGTTGCCGGGGAACAACTGGTTGCCCGTCAGCAGGCATCCCATGCCCTGGATGTGTCGCGAACCGACGCCGCCAACAACGATGCTCGGCCCTTTGGCCGTCATGAGGCGGTGCTTGAACGGGTCTAATGGCTCGAGGATCGGCGGCAATTTTTCGATCGGCCCGGGCTGCTTAGGCCAGAACGCGTCAGGGACCGTGCCGTTGGGAGAGAAGACGATGATCAGCCTGCGGGGTTTGGGGTCCAGTGCGGCGCCACTGACCGAGGGCAGCCCGCTCAAGAAGGGCAACGCTGCGGCAGACACGCTGGCCTGTCGCAGGAAACGTCTTCGTGAGAGGTGGCCAGTCATGGCGAGTCATCCTGTGGTTGCGATTTTAAGCGGTGACCCGTATTTTCAACAGCGATCTGGATGAAAAGGTCTTGGATCTGATAGCCGTTGGTTTCGAAATGAGTGGTGAGTTGGTCCAGCGTCTTTGGCGAGAGGGCCGACGGGTCGCGCTGGGCGATGTGCTGGAAAAGCAGGCGGACGAAGGCGCGGTGCGCGGCCTTGGATTGGATGGCGTAGTTTGCGACATCGCGCGCGCCCTTGAGCCGCATGGTCTTGCCGTCGTCGCCGGTGAAATCGCTCTCGGCGTTGATGGGCTTGTCGTTCTCGCGGGTCCGCCATCGGCCGAGGCTGTCGTAGTTCTCCAGCGAAAAGCCCAGCGGGTTGATCGTCTCGTGGCAGGCCATGCATGCCGAGTCGCGGGTGAAGGCGGTGACTTTCTCCCGCATGGTCAGGTCGGGGTCGAAGTCGGCGCCTTCGAACGCGATCGCGTTGGGCGGCGGGTTCAGCGGCCGGCCGATGATATTGCGTGTGAGGAATACGCCGCGGTGGATCGGGGAAGTGCTGTTGTGGTACGCAAAGGCGGTCAGCAGGTACGGGTGGGTGATGACGCCGCTGCGCCGATCGGCGGGGACTTTCACGCGTGTAAAGCCCGGGGCCGTATCCTCACCGCGATCGACGCCGTAGACCTCGGCCAGCCGATCGTTGACATACAGGTAGTCGGCCAGCAGCAGCTCGCGGTAATCGGAACGCTCGCTGAAGACCGTGTGCTCAAGGAACAGGTCCAAAGAAGTCCGCAGGTCCGCGAGCAGTTGCTCATCAAACTCGGGGAAGAGCGTCGAGTCCTTGTCCGCGTACTCGGCCCGCTCCAGTTCCAGCCAGTGGTGGAAGAATCGCATCAGCTTCGCCTTGGCACGCGGGTCTTTGAGCATCCGGCGGGCGTGCTGTTCGATCTGCTGGGGGGTTACGAGTCCGCCTTTCGTAGCGGCCTCGCGCAACGCTTGGTCGGGCAGCGAGTCCCACATCGCCAGCGCGAGCGCGGATGCGGCGTCGTACGCGTCGGGCGCTGAAACACCGGCCTGCGGGTACAGGAAGCGTGGCGAGAGCAGGGCGGCTAGCACCACGCGTTTGACCGCTTGCTCAATGTCTTGCCCCGCGCTGAAGTACTGCATCACGTGCCGCTGTGTTTCTTCCTGGTTGAGCGGGCGACGAAACGCCCGGCTGACGAACCGCTCGCAGAACGCGATGATCTTGTCTCGGCGGTCCTTTGATTTGGGTTTGGTCTTGGCGAGCGTGTCGATTTGCCCAACCACGCCGCCCGCCGCGTGTATCGCCGCCTCTGTCGCAGCGGACAGCCAGGCCTCGGACACCCCGGCGCCGCTGATGAAGCCCATGCTCGCGTCATCCGGCGGGAACGGGTTGGCCGCAATGAATACTTCGGGCATCTTCTGTGGCTTGAGGTGCTTTTCAGGGATGACTTGCTCCACGCCGCCGGGCGCGACCCAACGCAGCGAGAGGTAGCTGTTCTTCGCGGCTTGGTCTTTGTGCCAGTCCTTGTTACCGACGCCCTGGGTGTGGGCCGAGAACTCGAGCATGATCGGGTAGGCCCGGCCGGCCAGGAGGAAGGTTTTCGCGCGGAACTCGGTCTTGCCCTCCGACTGAAGCCAGCCATCGAGCAGTGCAACGCTCTTGGTGTCCGTGATTTCGTTGCTGATGCCGCCGCCGAGCGCCTTGCCATCATTGAGCCACAGCCGGATCGCGTGGTCGCTGTGCACGATGATCTCGTACTCGCCGGTCTCGGGCGCGAGCAGCGACCCGCTCCATCGGACCGAGTGGCCCTTCTTGTCAAACTTGTCGTACATCGGGTGCTCAGGCTTGAAGACCGCGTCGGCGACCGGCTCAACCCGCTCGGCTAACGGGTTCTTCCGCATGCCACGCGACGGGTAGTACTGGACCCAGAGCCCGTGTTGATCGGTGGTCTTTGGCTGCTCGCGGAACGACGCGATCAGATCGGCAAGCGTCTGCCGGTGCTGCTCGACCGTGAGCCGCTGGAGCGATCGGGCTGGCAACCTGCGCTGCGCCGCGCGAGCCTCGGGCGAGTAGAAGCTTTCATAAAGGTAGGCCGAGACCGCGGCCGCATCCTCGCCGACGCACTCGTCCGGGTCCGCCTCCGGCATCGTCCGCTCGACCCTGCGGGTTAACCAGGCGAGTGTTCGCTCGCCGCCCAACGGTTTCTCGTACTTGCCTTCAACGCCCTCGCCCTTTTCGCCGTGGCAGACAGCGCACTGCTTGGCATAGATGGCTAAGCCGGATTCGAAGGCGTCGGCCGTGCCTGCAGCCGGCTCTCCCTGCCCCGCATCGACGCGGCTTCCTGGCGACACGAGCGAGGCGACGCACGTGATCGTGAGCAGGGCGGCAACCGTGACCAGTTTCAAAGGGTTTTTCATGGTACTGAAGGATGGCAGCGGCTAGAGAGTCTCATCGGCTTGATACTGATCTGGACTCAATTCAGGCCCATTTATTACGCCTCGTCCGTACACGCAAATACCGCAAGGAACCTATATTGGTAGATATCCGCCCCCGTAGCTCAACTGGATAGAGCAGCGCACTTCTAATTGAGGCCGTAGGATAGCATATTTCCTTGTTTTTTAAGGGAATATGAAATTTATATGGTTGTGGAAAAGTCCCTTTAATTCCCGGCTAAGCCCGACTTTTCCGCTTATTGGGGTAGATACCCCCGGCGTTTAGTGCAGCGGATTCGCGATACAATCGTCCTCATGCTCGCCCCCCTCGACATAGCCGAGAAGTTCATCCGGGCGCTGGTCGTATCCCTTAGCTGGCGTTGTGCGTGGCGCGTAGCCAGGCTGTGCTCGTTGCACCTCGACCGGATGGCGCTGGCGGTGTTGGAAGAACGTGAGCGGCAGGTTGCGGAGTATGAGCGTCGCCGGTCAACTGCAGCCGCTGGTTAGGCAGTTTCTTCATCAACCAGCCCCTTATCTCGGCCCGCTTTTGCCAAATTACTGATATACGGTTCACCTAAGATATCGATTCGCTGCTGGACAAGCGACTCGCGAAGTAAGATTTGCACATCAGCCGGATCGGGGAACATTGAGAATACCTCAACAACTCTTTCCTTTTCGTCATTCGACAAATTTCCGATAGGGTAATGATGCGCAATTGCATCAAGCGCTATACGGTATGCATTTTTTCGTGTTTGCCCCTCACTTATGGATTTGGAGTAAGCAGCATGAAACAATGTAAGAGTGCCGGCTTGGCTTTTGGCTAACCATCGCATAGCGAGGAAGCCGGCGATGAGGATCAATACGATGACGATTACGATGACAAGGATGTTCACCAAATTGCCTAACGTAAAAGGCTCAGTTGCCGGCCGCCTGCGGAAAGCAAGCTTCAAACCGACAACAACATTCTACTCGCGGGCGTCGCCGGTCAATTGCAGCCGGTGGTTAGGCATCTTGGCGCTTTGCCCAATCTTCAACGGCGACTCGATTGGCTTCAATCTGCGCATTACGGATTTGTGAGTGATCGATACCGATTCGAACTACCCCAGCATAAATTGAACCCACAATGCGAAGTAGGGGACCCAAAACGGGTAGCGTGAACAATAGCATAGAAAGAAATATTACTACGTAACCTGCTGGTATCATCCACCATGCGTGTAGAAAAGATATGCCTGATAAAGGCAGTGTTATTGCTGAAGTAACAAAGAACAGAGATGCTAGCACGAGAGGAATCGTACAGCTCCACTGCGTACGAACGTAGAGGAGCGAGATTATGGCTAGTAAGCAAAGTATAATGTAGCCAATTATGCCTAGTGTTTGCATTTTTACATTCCCGGAGTCACTTGTAGTAATGAACTGTCAATGTGTCTAGGTGCCTAACAGTTGATTGGGCGGATCAGTCTATCCGCGGATTTCGTGTGTTAGACAGGCCCCGAGTCTGCCTAGCGTCTGAGTATAGCCGCTATGGTATTGGGCAATGCAACTCTCCCTCGACCAGCACCACCCCATCATCACGCGACGGCCAATCGCCGAACGCGAGCGGGCCTTAACCGACCACGAACAACGCCGCGCGAACTGATGCACGAACTCGTCGAAGAACTATTCGATCACCTCTTCGCCGCTGGCTGGAAGAAAGTGCGGATCGCGGAGGCCCTTGGCGCGACATCTTGGGGCCTCACGCTTTGGACGCGTGGACGATCGCTGCCCCGCGTGTCCAGCATGCAACGGCTCGGCGGGTTGATTGGCCTGGAACTGCGGTGGTGTAAGGGCCGGAATGTCGTTGATTCTGACCCTGACGATGTTGCCGTGTTCGCCTTCGGGCAACTGCTGGAGGCAGGGTGGACCGTCAGCGAGATCGCCGAGAGCATCGGCGTTGAACCGAAACACGTTTCCCGCTGGCATCTCGGCCAAAAAGTACCGGTGCTAACGACGTTGATCGAGGTGGGGGAACTGGTGGGGCTGGAGCTGTGCTGGTGTGAGGGGGGTGATTGATGCAAGTAAGCCGCGATCAGCTCCGATCAATCCTCACGAAGCTACCTCAGGGCGAGCGGGGCGGCTCGGTGCTGGACGTGTTAGGCTGGCTCGACATGCTGGACGACGCCGGGTACTCGGTGGAGTTGTTCGTCACGGATGACCACCGCGTGTATCGAGCCGTTGATCCTGAGACTGGCGAGCGGATGCAGGTTCATACTGTGCCGGAGGCGGTGACGTACTGGGTGGCGGCTCGGGGAGTGGCGGGGTTGTGGGGGTTGGTTACTTAGTCTGTCGCTATCAGCGACTGGTTTTTTACCACGGTGAACGACACCTAGCCAATTTGAGGCTCAGGTGTAGACTGTAACTCATGCTCGAATACGCCCAAGCTCTATCTGCATTATCGCCAACACGCGCTCTCGTTCGGCCAGTACCGCAGGGTCGGTCTCATCCAGCGACGTTGTCTCGGCAGTGCTTGACGGTGTCCGGCTCGTGCTGAGCGGTGGTTGTCCTATACGCGCAGCTGCTCAGCCGTAAGGCTTCAGTCGGATGGCTACAAGATCTCGGCGCACAACCCGTGCGCGATTGCGTAAGCGGCCGAGCGATTGGAGATCAAATCAATCCGGCTAACTCGGCTGTCTCGCATCAAAAACCAGGCGATGTAAGCGGTGGCAGGCTAGGCGTGCGCACAAACGCAAGATTCCTTCCCACTACGTGCGACCACACTCCAAAAAATAATCTGCCTGATCACGCAAACAGGGGCTTGGCGCGGCGAGTGATGTGGGGTACAACAAACCGACGCCCGTGCTGCAAATTGCGTGGGCGTTTCAAGCGTCTGCCAGGGGAACCGATCTGGGGTTCCGGGCTTGAGACAACTTGAAGGGGACCGAGTGATCCGCGTCTGTACGCGGGTTCGCTGTGCTGTTGGTTTGATTTAGCACCCCTCTTTTCTCAGGAGGTTTTCCGTGACGAAACATCTCACTTCTTCGAAGGCCGGGCGTTGGACGCTGCGGGGCCTGCTGGCGGCTTCGGCCGTCGGGCTTGGCGTGGCCGGCGTGCTGACGCAGCTTGATCGGGGCAACCCGGTCGAGGCGGCACAAGTGCAGGAGCAGCCCGCAGGCGGCGGCCTGGACCCGCTGACCTACAGCCGCATCGAGCAGTTGCGGCGGGCGACGGGCCTTAAGAACAACGACCTCGCGGCATTAGGGGCCACCGACGCCGAAGCGTCCGCGGTACTCACCCGGCTCGTTGAGTGGTGTGAAGCGAACGAGGCCGCGGTCACGCAAGCGAGGCGGGCGGTCAACGCGGCCAAGGGCGATCTGCGTGAGCAGCAGCGTCTGGTTCGCATCGGCCAGGCGTCCGATCGGCAGCTCACCGACGCGGACGGCAAGGCCCAGGCGGTGGCCGACGCCGAGCAGGCCTACGCCGGCTTGTTGGGCACCGGCGCGGCGTACGCGATGCAGGCCCCCGGGATGGCACCGGGCAAGGCGGCCGCCTGGCAGGACGCGGCGGCACTGAACGGGCTGATCGATTCTGACCTGTGCTACCTGCCCGGGATGGACGCGAATCGGCTGGGATGGCTCCAGGGCGAGGCAGAACGCCGGGGCGTGGCGCTTGAGCAGGTGCTGTCCATCTCTGAGCAGCAGGAGCTGCGGGCCCTGCGTGAGCGGGTCAGCGCGGGCATGCCCGGCATCCTGGTCGCCGAGGCGGTGACGCTGCCGCCCCCGGAAGAGCTGCGCAGCGATGCGTGGCTGCTGGATGAGGCGGCCGAGGCGGAGTGAATAGGCTTGGTGTGTCGTGCGTGGGCGATTGATTCTTGATTTAGGTCTGATAGCGAAAGGGGTTTCCGATGGGTTTGATGCGATGGGTTCAGAGTGTGCTGGTGCTTGGGTTGGTGGTTCTTGTTGCGCTAACGTCGCCTAGTCAAGGCTACGCCGACGCGGAGAAGAGCAACGCGGGTGCGGGGCACGGCGAGGACGAGAACTACGTCAACATCGAGGAGGCGATGCGCGAGTACCAGGCACGGTACATGCACTTCATGGCGGACTCTTATATCAGATGGCCAGGGTGTACCGATGATGCAGAGTTTGCGGAGTTCAAGAAACCAGAAGACGGTACTTATAAGTCTGCGATGAGCAATAAGCACCGCGCGGCGGTAATCGTTGCGGCGGTAGTGGATGCGTTTTATGGTAATTACAACGGAACAGACCCGTTGTATACAGAGTTTTCAAAAATCCATGGACAGGCATCTGTGTCTAATCCTCCGGCGTATGTGGAGGCTGATTTCCCATTGACCTGGGTTTCCGGGAGCCCGATCTATAGCGGTTCCGCGCCCGCAGGCAACAACAGCAATCATGGGGTGACGACTGGCAACTATAAACAGGCCGCCGAAGCGATCACCCAATACATCAAGCGGCTCAAAGTCAATGGCCCAGAAATGAGCCCCGGCCCTACTTGGGTCGGAGTAGCGGATGGCAACAATTATATTGCAGAGCGCCGGGCTATTCTCATCTCTTCCCAAGCTAATCCTGAGGGCAGTCCCCAAGCACTTTTCGAGTCGCTTGTTGATAAGTGGAACAATGAATCAACCTGGGTTGATCAAACTAATCAAAACAAGCCAAGCGTGCGGAGCGCCTTCTTCTTAAAGTACGATTTAAACGGACCGGGTGCGGCAGATGACGAATATTTTTTTTCCAGCAACTACATCGCGTCGTTTCGAGGTCGGCTTAAATTCACAGGGATAAAAGATGATGTTGCTTATGCTGTTTTTGTTAAAGCGACAAACGACACAAGGACCACAGGAAGCTACACGCCACAAATCCCACCGGGATGCCCTGTTCCTCCCGATGGCAACTACTACGAACTTATCACTTTTTCCGGGTCGGGGGCCCATTATTCGCATCCGATTGGGGACCATGTTTTTGATTGGGCTTCTGCTTTCCCCGATCTGCCACTTGAAACAGCCATAAACGCTGATGCAAATTGGACGATAGATAATGATGCTGCTTTTGAGATGCCTCAATTCGACGCGTCTGCCGACGGCGGCTGCGACTCATGCGGAGGGTGTGGTGGCAATAATTGCCCGAATAATCAGGAGCTTGAGACTGAAGTCGGCAGCCTGCATGTCACTGTGGGGCTTGGCATGCTTGAGCATGATCGCAAGGCTGGGCGTTTGCAGATTCATGCGCAGGAACCAGACGCCGACCTATTCAAGCCGGACACGCTTGAAGTAATCGCGCCGGATGACAGCACGATCGAAGTCATCCGTGATGGCAGCGACATCCTGCTGCAAGCCAAAACACCAAACCTGGTAGCAGATATTGAAGTAGACAGCAGCACTAAATATAGGATTCGCTATTTCCACCTCGCCGATATGGATGCGCCCGTCTCGCCTGCTGTGGAGTACACGCCAAAGACTGGCATGGAACCGTATCGCACGGTCACCATCGAGCAGCCCCCGAGCACAAGTGTCAACAACGTTCGAGTCACCGAAGAAACCAACGATGGTTCAACTACGACGGTGCAGCTGGTCAACGAGTTCGTCTGGGACGGCACGGACACGTGGGACCTGTACGAGGGGCTGGACAAGACCACCCCGACGCTGGCCGGCGCGCTGCGTCGCAGCTCCAAGCAGATCGCGGTCGCCGGCAACACGCGCACCGAGACGATGAAGGTGATGGACGCGGGCGGCACGGTGCTGTCGGAGGTGCAGGAGGCCTACACGCAGTACCCCTTCGGCTGGGTGATGACGTCGAGCGCGGTCGATCCGAGCGGCATCAACCTCACCGAGACCTGGACCTACTACACCACCCCCGGCGAGGACGGCTACGGCAAGGTCAAGACCTACACCTCCGAGACGGGCTACTGGGAGCACTACGTCTACGACGGCGACAACGCCCTGAGCAAGACGATCCGGCAGCTGGACCAGAACGTGTACGACGGCGGCGACATCGCGGCGCTGGAGGCGGCGAACGTGGTGGTGCAGATCCACGAGGAGCTTGTCGAGGACATCAACAGCACCACCGAGGACGTGCTGGTCGTCCGCACGACAACGAGCGCATCGGGTACGCAGGAGCAGGCGAGCTACACCTTCTACCGAGGCGAGTGCGATGTCATCGGCGACACCGGCGACAACCTGGACGAGGTCTGGCGGGTACGCAGCGCAACGGCGACCCCCGAATCGGGGACGCTCAAGGCGTTTGTTGAGGGCCTGATCGGCGGGGCGAACCCCGACGGGCACCTGATCAGCAAGTCCTGGGCCTACAAGGCGGACTACGCCTACGACAACGACCCGGACGCGAACCAGGCGACCGGCGACCGGCTGCACGACGCGTACGCCGAGCCGTTTGATACGGCGCGGATGGTCTCGCCGGACGGTCAGGCGACGTTTTACGACTACTCCGCGGACCGGACGGCTGTTGTTGCGCGTGGGTTTATGGCCGACCCCCTGGCGGCAACACCGGTGGTCGAGTACGGCACGCGGACGACGTCTGTGACCGATTCGGAGGGCAACGCCGTCTCCACGAAGAGCGAGAAGGTCAGCGAGTCGGACAACGGCGGGGATTGGTTCATCACCTCGTTCGTCAAGACGGCGGCCACCGACGACTTCGGCCGCCCGACCGAAACGGCGTACTACTTCGGCGAGGACGCCGCGGACGAGGCTTCGGGTGCGGGCGGCACGGCGGCGTACAGCACCTACACCGACTACGGCACGAGCTGCTGCGGCGGCGGTGGCGAGGTGATCACCCGCACCGGCCGTGACGGCGTTGCTCACAAGACCTACCCCGACGACCTGGGCCGGACGACCAAGTCGGTCCGTGCGGCGACCACCTCCGGCCAGATCACCTCGCTGATGTTTTACGACGGCGCGGGCCGGGTAACGAGCAGCGGCATCGATGCGAACGGCAACGGCAACCTCGACGACCCCGCGGACCTCAAGACGGTGACCGAGTACGACGCGGCCGGTCGGATGACGTCAACGACCGACCCCGAGGGGCGCAAGTCCCACACGCGGTACCGCCGGGTCAAGCCCGACGGCAGCGACTTCGACCCGAGCACCGACACCGGTGTGTTCTATTGGGAGACGCGCAGCTACGGCCATAACGACGACATCCCGGCCTCCGTGACGTGGGCCAACAGCCACGGCAGCACGGTCCTGAGCTTTACCGCCGGCCTGTCATGGACCACGACGCCCGGCGACATCAGCAACTACACCGGCGTGACCGAGTTCTCCCGCAGCGCGAGTGTCTACGACTGGGACAACCGGATGACCGAGGGCCGGGCGTACTTCGACATCGACTCGCTCGCCAAAGACGCCCCCGGAACGCAAGGCACCAACTACCTGGTGACGGGTAAGAACGAGTACGACGCGTTGGGCCGCGGCTTCCGCAGGACCGATGCGGCGGGCAACATCACCGAGACGGTGTACGAGGACGGCACGGGCCGATCGATCAAGACGCTGGTCGGTGTGGACGTGGCCGACCTGCACACGGTCTCGCGGGTGTACTACAACAAGTTTGCTTCCGGGGGCCCGACCGGCGACGACCGGCCCTGGCCGACGCGGGTGTACACCGTTAAGCCGGGCCTGGCCGCCGCGCCCGACGACAGTGACCTGGACGGCAGCTCGCCGACGTTTACGGACTACACCTACACCGAGACGGTGGAGGAGCACAGTGTCGATGGCACCAAGGACTATATGATCCGGCACAAGACGTGGAGCCGCCCCGAGTACGGCCCTTGGTCGGTACAGGTCTCTGAGGAAGAAGGCCGGCCGCTGAACTCGACCACCTACCGCAACGGCAGCACGACCTACAAGCTGTCTCAAATCTATCGGGAGTATTGGGGTACTACTGACGCGAGTAACGGCAAACGCCGCCAGACGCAGCAGCTAAATATCTCCGGCGGTGTATCGACCGGCCAATACCTGATCACTAAAACCTACTACGACGACGCGGGTCGCCAGGTCAAGACCGAGACGACCGGCCGCGGCTTTACCAAGACCGAGTACGACGCGTACGGCCGCACCGCGCGGACGGTCTTCGCCAGCGACGAGGGGGCCAACACCGATGCCGACGCCTTCACCGACGACGTGATCTTGACCGAGACGGTGCCGACCTACGACCGATCGGGCCGTGTGATCAAAACCGTGACGTATGACCGCCTGCACAACGCGACGGCGACAGGCCTGCTCTCCGCCGCGGCGGCCAATCAGTCCCGTGTGAATACCAGCCTGATCTGGCGTGACGACAACGGGCGGCAGACACACCAGGTGGCGTTTGGCACCAACACGCCGCCCGCCAGCTACGACGCCCCCCTGACCGACACCGCCCCGGAACCCAACACAAGCGACGGCTACATCGTGTCCAAGACCGAGTACGACGACGCGGGCCGGGCCTATTTGAGTACCGACAACCTCGGCCGCCAGAGCCGCGTCTTCTTCGACGACCTGGGCCGTGTGACGCACTCGGTCGAGAACTGGGAC
>JAHQVV010000083.1 GCA_019634195.1 Phycisphaeraceae bacterium
GAGCGGGGCCGTCTTGTCCAGCAGCGTGTACCAGTCTTCCGGGGTGAAGCCGTGGATGGAGACGATCTTGTCCTTGACGTCGGCCCTGCCGGGCTTAGGCGATTGGTTCTTCACGACCAGCCAGTCGATGCCGGGGTTGCGTAGGCCGATCTTGTTGACCCAGGCCTTGGCCTTGCGGTAGTAGCGGACGGTGAGGAGAATCCGCCAGACACGGTTGAGGATGCCGCCACGCCGGGCGGCGGTGAACGTACCTAAGGTAGCCGTCGTTCCGGGGGGCTGGATGTAGTTGCCAAAGGGCGCGGAGATGATCAGCGGGCGGATCGCGGGGGCCGGTGATGAAGATTCGTGGGTCACGGCACGAGTATACGCAACCGTTTAGCGGGTGACGCGCCGCGTCCCATGCCAAGCGTGCCAGACAGCTCGATCGGGGCGCCGCGCGTCACCCGCTAAACGGCTTATAATTATTGCGTGAATGTGGCGACCACCATTCGGGGATGGACTGAGCAAGCGGGTGCCCTGCTCGACCGCGTTTGGCCGACGGTGGTCTCGACCGAATTGGACGCGGCGGGCGGCTGGCAGCCCGATCAAGCGGACGACTATTGCCAGCGCTGCGGCGCGTCGGCCGGGCCGGGCTCGGTGCTGCCGGACGGCTGTACGTTTTGTCGGGGTCGGCAGCTCTATTGGGACCGCCTAACCCGCCTGTCGCTGTACGACGAGCCGATGGACGGCTGGATCAAGCAGATGAAATTCGCCAAGCAGTGGTCCTGGGCACCGCATTTCGGCAGGCTGCTCGCCGAGCGCGTGGGCGAGCCGATCGAAGAAGGCAAGATCGTCGTGGCCTACGTCCCGATGCACTGGCGGCGGCGCTGGCGACGCGGGTTTAACCAGGCGGAGCTCATGGCCAAGGCGTTGGCAAAGGCACGCGGCTGGCCGATCGTTCCGCTGATCAAACGCACGGACTGGACGCCGCCGCAGCCCTCTGTCATCGCTTCGCAGCGCGAGGCGAACGTAAAACAATCCTTCGCCCTGCGTGAGGTCGACCTCGAGGGCTGGCAGGTGCTGCTCATCGACGACATCAAGACCAGCGGCGCGACGCTCGGCGCGTGCTGCCGGTTGATGAAAGGTGCCGGAGCGCGGTCGATCCAGGTCGCGGTCGCGGCGGTGGCGGACCCGAAAGGGACGAAGTTCAAGAAGAAGTTGTGATCGCTTGGGTATCCTGGGGCATGCCCTTAAGCAGGCACGCGATGGGCTTAAAGATGATCGATCGATGTCACACCACGCCACCGAAGCGTCGGGTGCGGCCTTTGAATGCCGCGAGAGCCTTTTGCAACTCCTCGACCGTGAACTCCGGCCAACACACATCGGTCACGTAGAACTCGGCGTAGCTGAGCTGCCAGAGCAGGTAGTTGCTCAGCCGCATCTCGCCGGCGGTGCGGATTAACAGGTCCGGGTCTGGCAGGCCGGCGGTGTAGAGGTGGTCGGTGATGGTTTGCTCGGTGATATCCGTCAGCTTCATGTCGCCAAGCTTGACCTTCTTCGCAATGGACTTTGCCGCCAGGGTGAGCTCGTGCCGGCTGCCGTAGTTCAGCGCGAGGGTCATCGTAAGCCCGGTGTGGTGCTTCGTCTCTTCCTTCATGCGGTCGAGCGCATCGAGCACCTCTGGGGGCAGACCGTCGCGGCTACCGATCTGGTTGAACCGCACGTTGTTATCGAAGAAGAGCTGCCGCTCGGACTCGAGGTACATCACGTACAGGTCCATCAGCGTGGAGACCTCTTCGTTGGAACGGGTCCAGTTCTCGGTCGAGAAGGCGTAGAGCGTCAGCGCCTCAAGGCCCAGGTCTGAGCACGCGGTCACGATCGGGCGGACGACCTCTGCGCCGGCCTTGTGGCCGTAGGACCGGTCCTTGCCGCGCGCCTGGGCCCAGCGTCCGTTGCCATCCATGATGATGGCGACGTGCTTGGGCAGCGGCTTGGTCGTGTTGTCGGGTGCTTGGCTCAACGCGTAATCCTTCAATTAACCGACCGCGGTCTGGTCGCGCTTCGGGCCGACGCTGGCGAGAACGACCGGCACACCAAGGTAATCCGAGATAAACTTTAAATACGCCTGCGCGTTCTCCGGCAGCTCCGCGATCGTCTTGCACTGATCCACCGGCCCCGCGAAGCCGGGCAGCGTCTCGTACACCGGCTCGATCTTCGACAGGTCCTCGCTGCACGCGGGGAAGCGATCGACCACCTGGCCATCGATCTTGTAGCCGGTACACAGCTTGAGCTCGGGCAGGTCCGCGAGCACATCGACGAGCATCACGCACAGCGTGGTCGCCCCGCTGACGGAGGCGGTGTACTTCAAAGCAACCAGGTCGATCCAGCCGCAGCGTCGCGGTCGGCCGGTCGTCGTTCCGTACTCGTGGCCGACCTCGCGGATCCGGTCGCCGATCTCATCGTCGAGCTGCGTGGGCATCGGCCCGCCGCCGACCCTTGTCTGATAGGCCTTGACAATGCCGATGACGTTACCAACCCGGTGCCCGGGGACGCCGGTCCCGGTGTGCGCGCCGAGCGACGAGCAGTTGCTGGAGGTGACGTAGGGGTAGGTGCCGTGGTCGATGTCCAGCAGCGTGGCGTTGGCACCCTCAAACAGGATGCGTTTGTTTTCCTTGGTCAAGCCGTGCAGCAGGCCCGCTGTATCCGCGACATGCGGGATCAGGACCTCGGCCAACGGCTTGAGCCAGTCGAGCAGCGCATCGGGGTCGATCGGTTCGAACGGCTCGCCGGTGAAGCCGGCCAGCGCCTTGAGCGTCGCGTTCTTGATCGGAACGATGCGGTGCAGCTTGTGACGCAGCGTGTCCATGTCCAGGAGGTCCACCACGCGCACCGCCGTCGAGCGCAGCGCCTTGTCCGCGTAGCACGGGCCGATGCCTCTGCCGGTCGTGCCGATGCCTTCGACGCTTTGGTCCAGCGCATTGGGCATGGTGTACGCGGTCTCTTGGAGCTTGTCCTGCGTCTTGTGGTAAGGCAGGACGAGGTGGGCGCGATTACTGACAAACAAGGTCGAGGAATCGATCGTCAGGCCGCGCTCACGCAGGCCGGTGATCTCCTTGACGAGCTGCTCGGGGTCGATGACGACGCCGTTGCCCAGCACGTTGACCCGGCCGGGGTACAGCACGCCGGAGGGCATGAGGTGCAGCGCGTATTTCTGATCGCCGACGACAACGGTGTGCCCGGCGTTGGCCCCGCCGTTGTAGCGGGCGACGGCGTCGAACTCGGCGGCGAGCATGTCCACGACCTTGCCCTTGCCCTCGTCGCCCCACTGCAGGCCGACAATCGTGGCGTGGCCGGGCTTGAGACCCAGGCGGTCGATCAGGGTGGCGGGATCAGCGGCTATTCCAGTCGATTCGGTCGGCGGCATCGGGGTCTCGTTAGGCGTTTACGGTGGCAAAGCCAAACGAGACAGTTTAACCGATCTGACGCCACGCCATCACTGCCCAAGACTGGGAGCCGAGCCTAGCATCGCGTCCTGCGCGGCAAAGGGCTCGCCCTGCTGCGTCACTGCCTGCCCGTGCTCGCTGAAATAGATGTACTCCAGCGGGTTGACGAGCCCGGCGACGGCCTTGGTCGTGCGGTAGACCTGTTTGGTGGTGTTGTAGCCCTTCTTGAGGTGGCCCCAGGTCTTAGAGATCGGACGGCCCGAACAGCCCGCAAGAAGGAGTAAGGCCGCCAAACCCAAGATGGCACAAGATTTCTGCATGGATCGCCTCGTTAAACGAAGGGTACCCATCAGATCGGCGTGTTTGGTGCCGGTGTGTAGACCTATCGGACAACGCAAAGCGTTTGCGGCGCCTTACAACCGCTACACACCTAACGATGTGCCTACCCTATGGCCAACCTAAGAGAGTGCTAATTGAGCCAAAACGGGGACACCGACAGCAGCAGTCCTACCAGCAGGACGAGCAGTGGTTTGATAGCTCGATCTGGCTTGTATAAGGCGAACACAATGGAGACGCCCGGAACGAGCATGCACCCAAAACCCCACTCGCTGCTGACTTGAAAGGCTGCGAGAAATAACCAGACATAGCCGACGCCGATCGCAAGTATTCCCGAAACCACGAGTGCAATCAAGATCTCGTCCATGTTTGGCTACTCCATTCGCACATCCCGAACGACGTACCGACCGTGCTTTTAGCCACCGCGCGGGTCACCGCGTTGAGCCCGGGGCAGTCACCCCGCCGATGCGTTTGATATCGCTCATGAAAACAATCGTAAGCGTTTGTAGGCTTGCCAGTGAAAGCGTTCGGCTACCCCGGCAGCTTGACCACCGCGAGCTTTAGAACGCCTTCGGTGCCGTTGAGCTGGTCGATCAACTCGGCGGGCGGCTCACCATCGACCTTCAGCGTCATCAACGCTGTCGGACGCCCCGAGCCCTGATCACGTCGGCTGATGGTCATGTCTGCGATGTTGACCTTGGCATCACCGAAGGCGGAGCCGACATGCCCGATCATGCCCGGCAGGTCTTCGTTCTGCAAGAGCACCATCGTGCCGTCCGGCGTCATGTCCATGTGGTAGCCGTTAATCTCGACGACGCGCGGCTTAAGGTCTTCGTACACCCGGCCAACGATCCGACGAGAGCGGTCCGCGGCGAGGGTTTCGTCGTCTACCGCGCCCTCGGGGCCGTGCACCTCGATTGTCAACGCCGGGCCAGCCTGTGTAGGTTCGTCGATCGTCGCGGTCTTGATCTTGATGCCACGGCTTTCAGCCACCTGCGCGACGTTGATCATGTTCACCGGGTCGGCCAGGTGTTCCCTAAGCAGTCCCACCATCGCGGCCCGCTCGACCGTACCCGCCGCCTTGTGCAGGCTCTTGCCCGCCAGCTCGATCGAGACCGTCGCGATCCCGCGGGTGACCATCGGGCTGATCAGCGCCGCCATGCGCGAGGCGAGATCAACAAAGCCGTTCTGTGTCGGGTCCAGGTCGACGCGCAGGTTGCCCGCGTTGACCGCGCCCTTGATGCCTTCGCCACGCAGATAGGCCATGCAGGCGATCGCCGCATCGCTGGACACCGCGGTCTGCGCCTCCTGCGTCGATGCACCCAAGTGCGGGGTGACGAGCAGTTTGGGGTGCGAACGCAGCGCGCTGTCTTCCGGCGGCGGCTCGCTGGTAAAGACATCCAGCGCCGCCCCGCCGCACTTTCCGCTCTCCAAAGCGGGGACGACAGCGTCTTCATCAACGACCCCACCGCGTGCCGCGTTAACGACGTACACGCCGTCCTTGCACTTCTCAAAAGTCTGCGCGTTGAGCATGCCGCGTGTGTGATCGTTGAGCGGGACGTGGAAGCTGAGCACATCGGCCTCGGGGAGCATCGCTTCAAAGTCCGTGTACATCTTGACCTTGCCGTCGAGCGCGGTCGGGCTGTTAAAAACGGGGTCAAAGGCGACAACGTTCATGCCGAAAGCGAGCGCCCGCTTGGCCATGGTCTGCCCGATGCGTCCGAAGCCGACGACGCCGAGCGTCATGCCGCTGAGTTGCCGGCCTTTGAACTTGGCGCGGTCCCAGCCGCCGCCGCTCATCGTCTTATAGGCTGGGCCGATGTTCCGCAGGAGGCTGATCATCAGCGCGAACGCGTGCTCGGCGGTCGTGATCGTCGAGGCCTCGGCGGTATTCACCACGAGGATGCCCTTATCGGTTGCCGCCTGCAGGTCGATGTTGTCGACGCCAACCCCGGCCCGGGCGATGATCTTCAACTCGCCGGGGGTTTCAAGCATCGCCCTGGTAACCTTGATGCCCGAGCGGACGACCATGGCATGCACCCCGCCGGCGGCAAGCAACCGGCCGACCTCGGCGTCGACCGCCTCCTGGCCCTGCTCCTTTTTCAGCTCAACCAGGTCTGGGCGGTCAAGGAGTTCGGCGTCGTTCTGGGCATTAATCCAGTCCAGGCCCTGCTGAGCAAGTTTGTCAGCGGCGAGGATGCTAAAGGTCTGTGTCGCGGTCGCGGTCATCTTTGTATCTCAGTCTTGTTTAATCAGTCTTTAGAAGCAACGTATTTTAACGCCAAGACGCTAAGGCGCTATGACGCCAAGGAAAGGCAACAAATAGGGTTTTCCTGGTGTCTTGGCCGCTTGGCGTCTTGGCGTCTTGGCGTCTTGGCGTGAAAAATCAACGTTTTAGACTTCTGCCGCCACGGCAAACGCCTTGGCTGCGGCGGCGGTGGTCTTGTCGATCGCCTCGTCGTCGTGGGCCGTGCCGACGAACCAGGCCTCGAACTGGGCCGGCGGGAGCACGACGCCCTCGTCCAGCATCGTTCGGAAAAAGGCCGCGAAGCGATCGGTCCGGCAAGCGGTGGCGTCGTCATAGTTCACGACGCGCTTGTCGGGCACGGAGACGAAGAACGGACAGATCATCGAGCCGACACGTGTGAGATAGACGGGTACGCCCGCCGAGGTCGCCGCCTCGACCAAGCCCATCTCGAGTCGACGCGACGATTCTTCGAGCTGGGCATAAGCCGCGAAGTCATCTGCCTTCAGAGCTTCCAACGTCGCCAGCCCCGCCGCCATGGCAAGCGGGTTGCCGCTGAGTGTGCCCGCTTGATACATCGGGCCGTCGGGCGCGACCTGGCGCATCAGGTCTCCGCGTCCGCCGTAGGCCGCGCAGGGCAGCCCGCCGCC
Source organism: Phycisphaeraceae bacterium (assembly GCA_019634195.1). Taxonomy (GTDB): domain Bacteria; phylum Planctomycetota; class Phycisphaerae; order Phycisphaerales; family Phycisphaeraceae; genus JAHQVV01. The sequence continues at coordinate 6,654 of JAHQVV010000083.1, forward strand.
GACCACTTTGCCCATGCACGTGAGGTCGGGCATGACGTTGTAGAGCTTCTGCGCACAGCCGTAGTCAACACGGAAGCCGGTCATGACCTCGTCAAAGAGCAGCAGCACGCCGTGCTCATCACACAAACGACGCAGCCCTTGCAGGTACCCAGCTTCCGGGGGGATGCAGCCCATGTTGCCCGCGATCGGCTCGACCGCCATGCATGCGATCTCGCCTTTATTCGCTTTCATTGTCGCCTCGACGGCCGCCAGGTCGTTGTAAGGCACCAACAGCGTGTTCTTCACTAAGCCCTCTGGCACACCCGGTGAGCTCGGCGTGCCCAGCGTCGTCGCGCCGCTGCCGGCAGACACGAGCATCGCATCGGTGTGCCCGTGGTAACAGCCGACACACTTGATGACCTTGCCCCGTCCCGTCGCCGCGCGGGCCAGACGCAACGCACTCATCGCCGCCTCGGTGCCCGAGTTCACGAAGCGCACGACCTCGACCGATGGCACCGCGTCGATCACCACTTCGGCCAGCTTCGTTTCTAATTCAGTTGGCATGCCGAAGCTCGTGCCGTGCGTCGCCGTCTTCGTCACCGCCGCGACGACGGGCTCGGCCGCGTGCCCGAGGATCAGAGGGCCGAACGACCCGACGTAGTCGATGTAGTCGTTGCCGTCGATATCCGACACGACACAGCCCTTGCCCCTGGCAATCGTGATCGGCTCCCGCCCTACCGCGCTGTACGCCCGCACCGGGGAATTGACCCCGCCGGGCATCAAGGTTTTTGCCTTGGCGTGGGCCTGCGTCGACTTGGCGTAGCGGTCCGTGACGGTACTGGGTTGGGGTTGACTCATGCTTCAATCGTATCGCACCAGGGGCGTCGAAGCGATCAAGACTGACATGACGGCGACGGGGTTCGAACCCGCAACCTCCGGATTCAAAGCCCGGCGATCTTCCGATTGATCTACGACGCCAAGAATAAGGCGGGACGGAGTCGAACCGCCAAAATCCACCGTGGACACCTGGTCCACAGCCGGGCGGGCCTGCCAATGCCCAAGTTCAGAAAGGAAGGCGGAAGGCTCGAACAACTCGCTGGCCGATCTTCCTCTTCTCGCTCGCCCAACCCTTAAAATCTTGGCTTGCTTTATAGGTGGTCCATATTGTTGGCACCTTGCCAATACTGCACGAGATGAATCGGTCAGCCTACGCCCTGTTGCACCTCCTGATCGAGTTCGTGTCGTCGGGATGCTCATGTGCGGTTTCTGCGCGAAGAAAACCAAACTTGCTCTGTTGACACCATTCCTCATCGCATCAGCTTCGGGTAACGCCGGATGGCATAAACCAGCACCTTTAAAACATCACGTCGACCATCAACCCACGCTCGCTCGTCGCGCTGAGCGTGCTGTCCATCGTCCGATGGACTCACTCATGTACGTCTCAGCCAGCCAACGCCGACCATAGCCCAGCTTCTTCAGGTTCGTCTCGGTCTCGGCGATCGGTACAACCCGCCAAGCGTGCCATCCTTGCGGCGCCTCGCCGGCTTGATCACGTTCATCACGCCCCAATCACTTAACGCTCGTGCACCCATTCCGCGTCGGGGTACAGCGGTCCGGCGTGGCTATAGGTCCTACATCGGCGTTGAACAACCTTTTGAGAACATTTCTTCAGCATACTATTCGGACCGGCCCAGGTCCTGGCCGCCTGTGAGGAAAATCGCACTGGACTCAGGTTAAGCAACTGGGCAGATATCACGATACAGGAGGGTATGGGGGTCCTTATGCCGCTTGCGATTGACTACTGGGGTGTCGCTAAATTGAGCTTGGAAAATAACACAACACTAGAACACGCCGCTTCGCATCAGCAGGATACGTCGCCGATCATTATGGTGATCGACGACGATCCCGAGCACCTGCACCTGCTGCAGCGGGCGTTGCAGTCCACACAGCAAGCCGATCTGGTTCAGTACCCACGGCTGGTTCGAACCTTTGAAGACCCCGCCGATGCCTTGTCGCAGCTGCCCGCGGAGGGTCCGGTGGTCATCCTTTGCGATTATCAGATGCCCGGTTGTGATGGGCTGGACTGGATCCCCGATTTCGTCCGAGCGGGCCTGGGCCCGGTCATCATGATGACGGCCCAGGGCGATGAGTATGTTGCAACCCAGGCGTTTCGCGTCGGGGCAGTGGACTACCTGGTCAAGGGCGAGGTGTTCGAGAACCCCCGGCTGCTACACCTGGCGATTCGAGACGCGGTCAAGCAGTTCCGCCTTAACCAACAGAACCATGAGCTGGCGCGTGAGTTGAAACTGGCGAACGCCGAGCTAGAAAAAAAGAACGCCATGCTCAGCGAGATGACCGATTCGGCCCACCACGTGGTCGACGACGTCGCTCACGAGTTTCGGACGCCGCTGACAGTCATCAAGGAGTTCACGGCCATCATCAACGATGGTGTGGCTGGCGAGATAACAGAGCGGCAGTCCGAATACCTCGGCCTGATCGACAACGCCACGCGCGACCTCTCGCAGATGGTGGACGATTTTTTAGATACAAGCAAGCTGCGAGTCCAAACACTACGCATCGACCGCCAGCCGTACCGCCCCAAAGCCTTGATCGAACACGTGCTGCCCATTGTGCGGGCAAGGGCACGGTCAAAAAACATCAGCGTCGAAGTGGCGTGCCCCGAAGGTTTGCCTGATGTTTTTTGTGACATCGAGAAGGTTGGGCGGGTGATTATCAACCTCGCTGTGAATGCGATTAAGTTTTCCCCGGTAGAGAGTACCGTAAAGCTATGGAGCGCCCTCGACGGGCAGCAGGGCATCAAAATCGGGGTAACCGATGACGGGCCGGGCATCCCAGACGCTGAATTGCACCTGCTTTGCGAACGGTTTGGGCAAGTCAGCACCGGCAACAGCCAAAAGGTTAAGGGCTACGGCCTGGGGCTCAACATCGCAAGCGACCTGGCCCGCTTGAACCTGGGGACAATCGAGATCGATTCAAAAATCGAGCACGGGAGC
>JAHQVV010000007.1 GCA_019634195.1 Phycisphaeraceae bacterium
CGGAACTTCGTTATGGTGCTGGTCCAAGTAGTGTCCCCAAAATGTCTGCCTCTGATGCGGAGTCAATCTACCGCATTTTAAACCGGCTGTGGATAAAAAAAGTGTATCTACACTTTCAGGCGTGCCATAACGGTGCGTTATGGTGTAATCGTACCGCGCCTATAAATTAAAATTTCGTTTATATACAAGCGAAAACGCGATTTTTGAGTTTGGCCAAGTCCGATTATGAGTCCCGTGCTCTAACCACTGAGCTACGCCCCGCGGGGGATCATTTTAACCTTGGGGGCCGCTCGGTGCCTGCGGGTGGCGGTGTCGCTTCAGCGGCCTATCATCGTGGCATGAGTCAATCGGACCTGCCTGATGTGCCTGTAACACTGACCCGCGCACAATCACGCGAGATCGATCGCCTGGCGATGGACCGGCTGGGCGTCCCGGGTGTCGTGCTGATGGAGAACGCGGGGATCAACGCGACGGATGTCGCCACAGGCATGCTTGAGGCGGTCGAGGGCAACAAGGTCGCGATCGTCTGCGGCGGGGGGAACAACGGCGGGGACGGCTACGTGATTGCCCGGCACCTGCACAACGCGGGCCGGAAGGTTGTGGTCTACAACGCGACCGACCCGTCGCAGCTGGGCGGCGACGCGGCGGTGAACTACGGCATCTGCCTGCGCATGGGGGTGAAGCTGATGCGCTGCGACGATGCGCAATCGTTGGCCGAGCAGTCGCCGCATTGGCAGGCGGCCGACCTGCTGATCGATGCGTTGCTCGGGACGGGCTTCGATGCGTCGCGGGGGTTGAAGGGGCACGCCGCCGCGGTGATCGATGCGATCAATGCGGCTGGGGATGCAAAGCAGCGGGGCGGCGATTCTGGCGGGGGGGCTTGCGGCGGCGGGCCGTTGGTGCTGGCGATCGATGTGCCGTCGGGGCTGGACTGCGACACGGGCGAGGGGGCGGGGCAGGCGGTGCGGGCCGACGCGACGGTGACGTTTGTTGCTCGCAAGCTGGGCTTTGATGTGGATGTCTCTGTGCAGCACACCGGCGAAGTGTTTGTTGCGGGGGTCGGGGTGCCGCCGGCGTTGCTCGAAGAGGTGCGCGCGTCTTAGATGCTTTGTATCCCTAACCGCGCTGCGCGTGGGTGGGGCTTGGTATGATTGGGTTCCAATAAAAGGGGACACGGTGATGTCGGACAACGTACACCTGATCGATCACCCACTTGTCGGGCACCTGCAGACGGAGATGCGCAGCCTGGACACGGCGACGGACCGTTTCCGATCGATCGCGGAGAAGCTCGGCGCGATCCTGGCGTACGAGGCGTTGCGTGGCGCACCGAGCAAGCCGCACACGGTGAACACGCCGATGGAGCCATACGAGGGCGTGCAGCTCGCGGGTCCGATCACGATCGTGCCGATCCTGCGTGCGGGGATGGGGCCTGCCGCGGGGATGGCCCGGCTGATTCCTGGCTCGCAGGTCGGGCACATCGGCATGTTCCGGGATGAGAAGTCGCTGACGCCGGTGAGCTACTACGTCAAGCTGCCTGCGAGTATCGCCCAAGGTGTCGTGCTGTTGGTCGATCCGATGCTCGCGACCGGGGGCAGCGCGTCGGCCGCAGCGCACGTGCTCAAGCAGAAGGGCTGCAAAGACATCCGGTTTACCTGCCTGCTCGCCGCGCCGGAGGGGATCGAGCGATTCAACGCCGATCACCCCGATGTTCCGATCACCACGTCCGCTATTGACCGTCAGCTCAACGAGAAGGGCTACATCGTGCCGGGCCTCGGCGACGCCGGCGACCGCATCTACGGCACGGTGGAATAGGCTAAGGACCCAATAACTGATCTTGGCGCCGCTTGGAATTTATGTATCCAAGTTGGACCTTAACCGGCGCGCTTGTTCAAACGATACGACCCACATCACCGGGGGCTTTGACCTCTTTATTGGGAACTTTCGTATGAACACGCGTAACACCTCTCTGCTCAACTTTCCAATGGCCCAGGGCCTGGTCACTGGGGCGATCCTCATCGTCGCGGTGCTCCTGCTAAGCGCCTGCTCCTCAACAAAGGGCCATGGCACGTCTGCGGGCTTTACCCCCAAGTGGGAGAAGCTCGTCGTCGAGGTCGCCGCCTTTGAAGGCAAGCAGCCCGCGGGCATCGCGGTCTCGCGCACCGGACGCGTCTTCGTGGCCTTCCCGTGGTGGAACGACCGGCCCGAGGCTTCCGTCGCGGAGCTCAAGCCCGATGGCACCCTCGCGTCTTTTCCCTCGACGTACTGGAACGACTGGGACGGCAGGTCCGGCCCGTCGGCGTTGCGCGGCTTTGTCTGTGCACAGGCGATGTATGTCGACCAGAACGACTTCCTCTGGATCCTCGACGCGGGTAACCCCGGCGTTGACGGCCGGGTGGTTACCGCGGGCCCCAAGCTCTTTAAGATCGACCTCAGCGACGATAGCATCGCGCAGGTCTTCTACTTTGATCACAAACGCGACTTCACACGTACCAGCTATCTCAGCGACTTCCGTGTCGATAGCGATCGCCAGACTGCGTACATCGCCGACTCGACGCGTGGCACGATCTACGTCGTCGACCTGAAGACCCGGCAGACCCACCACGTCCTGCTCGGCGACCCAACGACCACCGCCGATGCCGGCGTGATTGCGCGTGTCGGCTCCCGCGACTGGCGCAACTTCGCGGGCATCGCCCCGCAGGTCAACGTCTCGGGCATCGAGCTCTCCGCCGACGGCGACTGGCTGTACTACCACACCATGTCCGGTCGACGCATCTACCGAGTCCCGACGAATGTCCTGCGTGATGAACGTACGGCCAATGCCGTCCGCTCAGCCTCGATCCAGGACTTGGGGCCGACCGGTTCGGTCATCGATGGCATGTGGCTGGACCAAGACGACAACCTGTACCTCGCCGCGATCGAGCGTGACGCGATCATCGTGCGTCGGCCAAATGGCGCGATCGAGACCTTCGTTGCCGACCCGCGCCTCAAGTGGCCGGACTCATTGGCGATGGGCCCGGATGGCTACCTGTACTTCACGACATCGATGAAGCACCTGCGCCAGCCGTACCGCCTGACCGACCAGGTCCAGGACCCATATTTTGTGATGAAGGCCTCGCCTGACAAGGTGGCCCGTGCGAACGTGACGCGTCAGATCGCGGACGAAAAACAACAGGAAGCGATGTGGTACGCGATGCAGGCCAGCGAGGCCGAGCGCCTGGCCAAGATCGCCAAGGAGCAGGCCGAACGCGAGCGCCGCGAGGCACAGGCCCGGGCCGATTTGGCCGCCGCAGCGGATGGCACCGCACTGACATCTGCCCAGCTGCATGATCAGAAAATGACGGAAACAGAAAAGGCGGCTGAGGCACAGGCGAAGGCCGCCAAGCAGGCCGTCGCGTTGGCTAAGCTCGCCAGCAAGCAGGCCGGCGAAGCGGAGACGGCCGCCGAGAAGGCGCGTCAGGCCGCAGAGATCGCCCGCCGGCTTGCCGAAGCGGCCGCGAAGAAGGCCGAGCAGACGCGTCTGGCCCAGGCCCAAGCCCAGCAGGGTGCTGCTCAGGCTGAGCTTGCCCGGCGTGAGCACCAGCAGGCCGTTGCCGAGGCCGCCGCGGCAGCCGAGGCCGCCGCCCGTGCCGAAGCCGTCGCCAAGTCGTTGCACGACGAGGCGGCCAGGGCCGGTGAGCTGGCCAGGCAGGCCGAGCAGCTCGCCGAGAAGGAACGCCTCGCCGCGGCACGGCTGCGTGAGCAAGCGCTGGGGGCACGCACTGCCGCTGCGCTGGCCGAACGTATCGCTCAGGACGCCGAGTTCGCTGAAATCAACGGCGATCCCGACCCGGTTACCGGCACCGCGGACGTCCCGACGACCACGGATTAAGCCGCCCTAAATAAGAGAAGAGGGAGCGCCGATTTGTCTTGTACGGATCGGCGTTTTTCTTTGCACGCTTCTCATCGGTATCATCTGCGAGCATGAGTAAACCTTCGTCAGACACCCGAACGGACCGCGTAACCGTCCCGGTCCGTGTGCGTTACGCCGAGTGCGACCCGATGCAGATCGCCCACCATGCGTCGTACCCGGTATGGATGGAGATTGGGCGGACCGAGCTGCTCCGCGCCCAGGGCGCGAACTACCGCGACTGCGAGGCAAGCGGCGTTTTCTTCGCGGTCGCCCGGATGAACATCCGCTACAAGAAGCCGGCCTGTTACGACGACGAGCTGGAGCTGTTGGTGATCGGTCTGCCCTGTGCTGGCGTGAAGGTTGAGCACCTGTACGAACTGCGCCGCGGCGAAGAGCTGCTGATGACCGCCGAGACGACGATTGTCTGCGTGACCGCCGAGGGAAGGGCGGTCCCTGTCCCCAAGGGGCTGCTGCCGTAGTTCCATAACGGTATAGCCCGTTTCATTTTTTGCGGCATTGCCTGTCCCCACCTAAGTAACTCTCTGATCCTGCCGACAACCAGTATACCGGCCGTGGTTCTTCACGCGCCGATCAGGCTGGCCACTCTGCCGGCGAGGAGACAGACGGATGCCAGGCTCGGCCCTATGGTTTGTTTTGGTTGCTGCGATGCTGCCTATGGCGTGGTTCGGCGGGCGTGCTTGCGGAAAGATCCAAGACAAGCTTAGGCGTGGTTGTGTCATCGGGCTGGCGTTTGTGCTGCTGATCGCATGGTCGATGCTGATCAAGCACCCGGCGCTGGCGGTCCAGATCGTCCCGCTCGCCGCGCTGGCGAGACTCGAAGGGATCGGCGCGGCGCCGCTGTTCCTCTTCATGCTCGGGGTGGGGTGGCACCTGGCCGTCCTGAAACGCCAGCGGGCCGTCATGATACTGGGGATGTGTCTGGGCGCGGGTTACTTCGTGCAGGGCGGGATGTGGATGATGCAGCCGACTCCGACCAATGCATTTGCCCCAGAAGACGGGCAACTGGTTATTCGGCAGACGCAGGATTATTCTTGCGTGCCCGCCGCTTCGGCAACGGCGCTGCGGATGCTTGGGCTCAATTCGACCGAGGCGGAGATGGCCGAGCTGACCGAGACGCGTGCGGGTAGTGGCGCCACGTTGCTGCGGGCGCTTAACGGTATCGACTCCCGGCTCAAGCACACCGGTATCGGGGCTACACTTCTTGAGCCGGACTACGACACCCTCATGCGGATCGAGCCGCCTATGCTTACGCCTGTGCAGTACGAGGCCGCGCGTTTGCACATGGTGACGATCATCGAGGTGCGGCCGCACCTGGTTCTGCTCGCGGACCCGCAGATCGGCGTGGAGTTTATCTCCCGAAGGAGGTTCGAGGAGATCTACCGCGGTCAGGTCATCGTCTTCGAGGGCAGCACCGAGCGCGCAACGACTCAAGACGTGCTCAAGCAGAACTGGTACGCGATCGATCCGGACCATGCACTGCAAGCGAAGTATTGAAGCGCTAGCGAACCGATTGAAGGCTAAAGTATTGCGCGTAAGCGTACTGTGCGATCCTTAGCCCCGGAGTATGACCATGATCATCGTGATGCGACCCGATGCGACCGCCGAGCAGGTCGACCACGTCGCGGACTTAATCAATGAAGCGGGCCTCAAGCCCCACCCCATCCAGGGGACCGATCTCTACGTCGTCGCGGTCATCGGCGATGACCGGCTAAAGGACTCGAGCAAGTTCGAGCAGGTGCCCGGCGTCGACCGCATCATGCGCGTGCTCTCGCCTTACAAGATGGCGGCGGCCGAGACCAAGCCCGGCGAGCGCACGCAGGTCCGCATCGGGCAGGGCAGCGGCTGTGTTTTTGGCGGCACCAATATCCCGGTCATCGCCGGGCCCTGTAGCGTCGAGGGTGAGGACAAGATCATCGAGATCGCCCGCCTTGTGAAAGACGCCGGTGCCCACGCGCTGCGCGGCGGGGCGTTTAAGCCACGCACCAACCCGTACGCCTTCCAGGGCCACGGCGAGGACGGTCTGAAAATGCTCGCCGCGGCCCGTGAAGAAACAGGACTGCCGATTGTGACCGAGGTGCTCACCCCGGCGGATGTCGAGCTGGTCGCTAAGTACGCCGACTGTCTGCAGATCGGGACGCGCAACGCGCAGAACTTCAAGCTGCTCGAGGCGGTGGGCGAGACCGACAAGCCGGTACTTTTTAAGCGCGGCATGTCGATGACACTGGATGAGTATCTGCAGGCGGCGGACTACATCCTTGCGGCGGGCAACCCGAACGTGATCTTGTGTGAACGCGGCATCCGCACATTCGAGAACCACACCCGCAACACGCTGCCGCTGGCATCCGTGCCCGAACTCAAGCGGCGGAGCCACCTGCCGATCGTCGTGGACCCCAGTCACGGGACCGGCCATGCGTATCTGGTACCGGATATGTCGCGCGCCGCGGTCGCTGCCGGGTGCGACGGCTTGGCGATCGAGACGCACCAAGACCCCAGCCACGCGATGACGGACGGGGCGCAGTCGATCACGCCGACCGTGCTGAAAGAGTTGATGGATTCTCTCGCCCGGGTCGCCGAGGCGGTGGACCGGACGTGCCTGCCGCTGTCGACGGTCTAGGTTTGTTTAGCGTGTATTGCTGCGCGTCCCTTGCGAACCATCTAAAACGATTCGGATGGGCCGCTTCGTGTCACCCGCTAAACATTTTTACTGCAACCTTTCCCCACCCCGCAGCGTATCATTCACTGATACTCAGGTGTGTGCGTGATGATTCAAACCAACGATCTCCGAGTGGACTACGACGGCTTTACCGCGGTCCACGACCTGTCCCTGGAGATCCCTGCCGGGCAGGTCTTCGGGCTCATCGGCCCCAACGGCGCGGGCAAGACGAGCACGATCCGTGTCCTCGCGACGCTCCAGCAACCGACGTACGGCGATGTCCGCGTCGGCGGCTTCGATGTCGCGGACCAGGCCGATCAGGTCCACCAGATCCTCGGGTACATGCCCGACCTCGCGCCGGTGTACGACGACCTGAAGGTGTGGGAGATGCTGGATATGTTCGCCTCGGCGCACGGGGTGCCGCGCAGCGAACGCAGACGCCGGGTCAACGAGTGCCTGGACATGGTCAGCATGAATGAGAAACGCGGTGTGAAGGGCAAGGCCCTGTCGCGCGGGATGATGCAGCGCGTGGTGCTGGCCAAGACCTTGCTGCACCAGCCGAAGGTCCTGCTGCTCGACGAGCCGGCCAGTGGGGTCGATCCGGTCGCCAGGATCGAGTTCCGCCGGATCCTGCGTCGCTTGGCGGATGAGGGACGGTCGGTGCTTGTTTCCTCGCACATCCTCACCGAGCTCGCGGACATGTGCGATGCGATCGGCGTCATGCGCGAGGGCCGCATGATCGTGCATGGCAAGATCGACGACATCGTCCAGAAGATGCAGCCCAAACGCATCGTCGAGATCGACTGCCCCGGCCACGCCGCCTCCGCCGCCGCACAGCTGCACGGCCGACCGGGCGTCGTCGCGACCAGCCACGAAGGCGACACCGTCCTCGTCGAATTCAGTGGAGATCGCAACGAGCTGTCCCGCCTGCTCACCTTCCTCGTCGGCGGGGGGGGCGCGGTCACCCGCTTTGTCGAGAAACGCTTCGGCGTCGAAGACATCATGCTTGAGCTTGACGGCATGGAGATGACATGAACCCCTTGGCACTCTGGGACAACCCGCTGGTCATGCGTGGCATCCGAACGAGGCTGCGTATGCCGATGCTGCTGAGCTGGGGCATCGTGACCATCGTTGCGTCGATGTTTCTCTACATCCTTGTCTCGGGCAACGCGATAAAGTTTGACAACGTGACGCCCGCGGAAGCCGCCCGCGACGCGATCCTGCCGCTGCTGATCATGCAGGGCCTGATCCTCATGGTGCTCGGCACCGGTGCGGTCGCGGGGGGGATGGCGCGCGAGCGCACCTACCGCCTGCTGGACTACCAGCGCCTCACGCCGATGGCCCCCAGCGCAAAAATCGTTGGCCTGCTCATCGGCCTGCCGATCCGTGAGTACTTCATGTTCGCGGTGTCGCTACCGTTCGTGTTCTATGCTGCGCACAAGGGCGGTTTGTCCTTTGGCGTGCTGATCCAGTTCTATATCGTGTTTATCACCTCGGCCGTCGTCTATCACATGACCGGGCTGGCCGCGGGCATGATCGTCGACAAGCCCTGGCAGGCGGGCACGCTTTCGCAGGGCCTGGTCGTCATCCTCTACGTCGCGCTGCCGCAGGTCTCCAACTTCGGCTTCACCTTCTTCGAGCACCTGACCGCCCGGCCGGTGTTCTACGGCCTGGTCGATCAGCACCTGCTGCCCGACGGCATCGAGGGCGCGGTGCAGGGCATGCTCCAGGACCCGCGTTACAGCGTCGTGCCGTTCTTCGGGATGAAGCTGCCGCCGCTGCTGTTCTCGCTGGCCGTGCAGGGCTTCGCGATCCTCACGCTGTACGTGATGGTCTACCGCAAGTGGCGTAGCGAGCAGCGGATCTCGTTCTCCAAAGGCTACGCGCTGCTGTTCTTCGCGGTGATCCAGGTGTTCCTGGTCGGCAGCGTCCTGCCGTTTATCCAGAACGACGCGATGTTCGCCAAGCTCGTTGAGTCGTATGTCGAGATCGATAATGTCGGTAAGCCGCAGCAGACGTTTATCTTCGCGATGCTTCTTATCACGTTGCTTGTCTCGGGCTGCGCGGCGTTATTGACGCTGTTTCTGTGTACGCCTAACTGGTACCAGTCGCTGGCGGGGTATCGGCGTGCTCACCGCAAGGGCAAGGCGGCGCTGCGCTGGGACGAGGACGCCGCGTCGGGCCTGTCGGTGGCGGCGGGGTGTTTGCTGATGACGGGGCTGAGCTTTTTCGTGGTGTATCAAGCCGCGGACAACGCAGGGCGGATCGGTGTGAGCAATCCACTTTACGAGTTGCTGCTGCCGCTGCTGCTCTTCGCAGGGGTGCTATTCACGATGCAGCAGGTGATCGAGCAGTTCTCCGAGCAGGTGCTGGTCATGGTGCTGTTCGCATGTTGGCTTGTTCCCGTCTTGGGGGCGATCATCGTATGGACAGTGGGTAACAGCCCGATCGAAGCGGTTTACCTGGCGTTGTTCTTCCCATTCGTTGGGTTGTACCTCGCCACGGCCCTGCTGATGACGGACACGAGCACGGCCATGTCTGGCGATGTGTTGCCGGATGCGCTCGCGGTGCACGGCCCGGTGATCGTAGTCCTCTCGATCATGGTCTACGGTCTGGCCGCGTTAGTGCTGCTGTCGCGGGCCTGGCGGCGCTGGCGACGGATCAAGGGCCTCGCGGGTGTTGCTGTCGAAACGAGCGAAGACATGTATGCGTCAGGACCCGCTGGCTCGCCTGTCCCGGCCTATGCGCCGGTCCGTGCGGAGCCGACTAACCCCGGGCAATGATGTCCGCGATCCCCGCCGCGCCGAGCAGCAGGCTGATGACGCCGTTGACGGTGAAGAAGGCCATATTCAGCTGCTTGGTTTTCCCTCCCCAGACCAGGGCGTGCTCGAAGAGGAGAAGCACACAGGTCACGCCCGCGGCAATCCAGAACAGCACGCCGAGTTGGCTCGATAGCCAAGCAACGCCCAAGAGCGCCGCAATCGAGACCGTGTGCAGCCCCCGGCTGATCATCAATGCGTTGCTTATGCCCAGCCGGGACGGGATCGAGTACAGACCGAGTTCGCGGTCGGCCTCGGTGTCCTGCAAGGCGTAGAGCACATCAAACCCCGCGACCCACGTCAGCACCATCAACGCGAGCAGCCAAATGATCGGCTGGCCCAGGTACCCCGGCTCGATCGCGATGACCGCGGCGATCGGGCTGATCGACAGCGCCAGGCCCAGGAACGCGTGGCACAGCCACGTGAACCGCTTCGTGTAGCTGTAGCCCGCCAACACGGCCAGCACGGGCAGGCTCAGGATCAGCGGCAAGGCGTTGCGCGACTGCACAATGAACAACGCGGTGCAGACAACGAATGCTAACGCGCAAGCCAACACGACCCAGAGCATCGTGTCCCACCGAACGCGCCCGCTGGGCAGCGCTCGCCGCTCGGTCCGCTTGTTGCGGGCATCGATCAGCGCGTCGCTGAGCCGGTTGAAAGTCATCGCGAACGTGCGTGCGAAGAACATGCACAGCAGGATCAGGGCAAACTCGCCTGCGTTCGGCGATCGATCAGCCCAACTCGCCGCAAGAAACGTGGCGAGCAACGCGAAGGGTAGCGCGAAGACCGTGTGGCTGAGTTTGATATCGCGCGCCACCGCTCCAAGCTGTTGAGCAACTGAAGGCGGTGGGGCGGTCTGATCCATCGGGGTAGTTTAGCCGAGCCGGCCCGCGCGGCGTGTTTCACAGGCCGCGGGCCGACGACCCTTACCCCCTGCCGGCTACCCGCTTCAGCACCTTCTCGCTCCAGCGGATGTTCAGGTCGTGCTCGACGTCGACGAGGTCCAACACCCGGCCGACCACGAAGTCCACCAGGTCGCCGATCGTCTCGGGCAGCATGTAGAAGCCCGGCTGCGCGGGGCAGACGATCGCGCCCGCCTCGGTGACGGTCTGCATGTTGCGGATATCGATCAGTGACAAGGGCATCTCCCGGTGTACCAGCACGAGTTTGCGGCGTTCCTTCAGCGTCACGTGTGCCGCGCGGTGCACCAGGTTCTGCCCGACGCCCGAGGCGATCGCACCAAGGGAGTTGGACGAGCAGGGCACGACGATCATGCCGCCGTGCTGGAACGACCCCGAGGCGATCGTCGCGCCGACATCGCGGAAGTTGTGCAGGATCAGGTTGTCAGGCTTCTCGTCCGCGTCTTCAAGCCCGGCTAACGACGCGAGGCCCGACGGCGTGAGCCCCTCCAAGCCGAGTTCGTCGTGCAGGAGCCGTTGCCCCAGCGGCGAGACGACCAGATGTGTCTCGATCCCCGCAGCGACGACAAGTTGCACCAGTCGATGGGCGTACAACGCACCACTAGCACCGGTAATGGCGACGACGAGTCGACGTGTTTCGGCAGTATTGGTCATCGATGAGTTCCTTGCTCCAAGAATTGTAGGCCCCGTCCGAGCGCGATGCGTAAGCGGATGACCCAAATTCTCTGCAACTCAGGTCGCTCGCTTGCACTTCGTGCTCGGATCAATCCGCTCGCTTCCGCCGCACCGTTTCGCGCGTGATGATTAACGCCTCATCCGTGACTTCTAACCCCACCAGCCGACCGTCGCGTCCGGTATCGGATGCGTCGATCGGTAGCTCAATGGGCTCGACGGCCTTGCCCTGCATCAGGTCTAGCAGGATGCCGTCGTCGGCCTGGCTGGCGACCATGTCGATCGCGGCTTCAACGGGCAGCGGCAGGCGGCCGGCGGTTGCCTGCTTGAGTGTGCTGGTGAGTGTGCCGTCCTCCGCGATCCTGACGGCAAAACTCAGCGCGATGACCTGCTGGACGTTGTCGGCCGCGACCTCGAAGCTGATCCGCAAGAGCCCACCGCCGGGCGAGTCGATCATGGCTGTCGTGGCGCTGTCGGGCACCTCGACATCAATCTCTGCGAGCAGGTCGAGCCCCTCGGTTTGGATCCAGGTGTTCAGCTCGTCGTAAGGGATCTCGATGACGCGGCGGTGCCCAAACAGGTCGGCCTCGGTGACCGGCGTCTTCTCGCCCGGGTCGCTCCACTGCTTGAGCAGGCGGTTGCGCAGTGACGCGCTGATCGCCTGCCGCTGCGTGTCGGGCACGCCGGCCAGGCGCGATTGTTCCTTGTCCCAGTGCGCGGGTTTGCTGTGCCAGCCCAGGTACACGATCAGCGCAGCAATACACAACAGCACGAATAACGCGGCAAACCCCAACCCCAGCACACGGGCCCCTCGGCTGCGCTTGGCCGCTGTGTTGCTCATCGCTTGGTCTCGTGCAGCGCCTGCGCGGCGGACGCGAGACGCTGGTGAAGGATCTCGTGGTCGTCGACGCAGGCGAGCGCCTGCTCGAGCGATTGCAGGTATTCGATGGATCCTGGCTCGTATTCGATGGCGGCAAGAGCGGTGTTGCCAAGCGCCTCGCTGGCCTGCATGAACCAGTGTGCGGGGGTTGGCGGGGCGATGGCTGCCGGGCCGACCCATTGGCCGATCCACTCGGCTTTCGGTGCGGGTATGTCGGTGCTGAGGCCGGGACCGGCGGTGCTAGTGAGCCGCCAGATGTCGGCGTCCGATGCGTTGTCCGCAAAGAGAAGCTCGATCGACCATTTGGTTTCGTGCACGGCCGCGTTCAACGCCTGGGCATCAGCCGAGGTGCACGGCCAGGTCAGCACGACGCAGCCCTGCTCGATTTCTTTGATCTGAGAGGCTACATCGGCTTGCGCTCCGGGTGTGCCTAATAGGATTGGCCCATCGAGGGCCGCTTGCCGCCGCTGGCGACGCGCTTCTTGCAGGGGAAGCAGTACCCGCTGATAGGTCACCCAGTCCGAGGCGTCACGCGCCTGCCTCAGGGCATCGACACACAGTGATTCGCAGCGTGCATAGTCCAACTCGGCCAGGGCCTGGCTGGCGGTCTCCATTTGTTCGTCGATCGTCGCAGGCATGCACACATTCTAGCAGGCGGTCGTCTATGAATTTATGTTTTTAGCCGCGACGCGACGCAGCAAATTATTTCAGATGGATCATGGTTCTACGGCGACGCTTCGCGTCGCGGCTTTTTCACGATGCGCAGTATGAAATCGCTACAACCTCGCCGTGACCAGCAGGATCATCGGCAGCACAAGGCAGATGAAGATCAGCGTGTTGATGATCCAAACGCTCCCGGCCATGCGCGCATCAAGGTGGAACAGGTTGGCAACGATGACGGTCTGGATCGCGGTGGGCATGAACGCGATGAGGATGAACGTCTGGTCCAGCATGGCCGGCGGCGGGGCGGTGCCGAGGTTGCGGGCGATCAGGAGCAGGCCGATGGTGAGCAGCGGCGTTGCGATGAACTTCACGGCCCCGAGGATCGCGTGCGACCTGATGTGTGGCCGGATCTGATCCAGGTGCAGACGCATGCCGATGCCGAAGTAGGCCGTCGCGGACCCGACGAAGATCAGGGCCTTCATGATGTGCCAGTCTTTGACGGCCGGCGGCACGGGGACGTGCAGGTAAGCCAGCGTAATCCCTGCGGCGGAGGAGTAGAAGAGCATGGCCTTCCAGTCGACGAAGCTCTTGTAGATGATCCGGCCGATGGGCTGTTTGTCTTCCTCGTCGCTGGCGAAGTGCTGGACCATGGGGAAGAGGAAGATGACCACGGCCATCGACATGGTCATCACGATGAGCAGGCCGTAGGCCAATGCGCTGATCGAGAGCTTGTCCGCCTTGTCCGGCGCGAGGGTGCCATCGGGCCCGGCCTGTTGTCGCAGGAATTCCCCGGCCGGGAGGATGGCGTAGGCGAGGAAGGCGCCGAGCGCGAAGCCGGAGTTGCGTAGGCCAGCCGCGAGGGCGAGCACGCCGACCTGGTTGCGTTTGAGCTTGATCGCCTTGGCTAGCGGGATGATGAGGAAGGCGGGGATGATGACGAGCAGTGGCTCGATCGCCAGCACCCACAAATTCGCCGGGTCCGGGTCGAGGTGCCAGAGCGCGAGGAAGCCGGCGGAGGACCAGAGGATGACGATCGTGACCCAGTGCACCTTCCGGCTGACATCTTCGTGCAGCCAGCCCCGCTCGCGCGAGATGTAGCCCGCAGCGATCGACAGGGCGCTGACGATCGCGAGTGCGAAGAACTCGAGGGTGCGTGCGTCCATGGATTTAGCTCAGCGCACGTGGGCGGCTGTCTTCGGAGATGAACGCAGCGTAGATCGCTTTAACCGCCTTCTCGAAGTCCTGGACATCCGTGCCGACGATGATGTTCATCTCGCTAGAGCCCTGGTCGATCATGCGGATGTTGACGTTTGCCTCGCCCAGGGCGCTAAACAGCTTGGCCGACGTACCGGTCTGCTTGGCCATGCCGCGGCCGACCGTTGCGATCAGCGCGAGGTTGTTGTCGATGTCGATGTTGTCCGGTTTTACCGCCGCCTGAAGCGCGGCGATGATGTCGTCGAGCTTGCCTTCTAGGGCGGTGTCCTCGATCACGACGCTGAGGGTGTCGATACCCGAGGGGATGTGCTCGAAGCTCACACCGAAGTCCGCGAGGACGCCCAAGACGCGCTTGCCGAAGCCGATCTCGCTGTTCATCATCGCCTTCTCGATCTGGATGATGGTGAAGTCCTTGCGCCCCGCGATGCCGGTGATCTGGTAGGACTGTTTGGCGCTCTCGTGGTCGTTGGAGACGATGAGCGTGCCGGGGTGCTCCGGGTCGTTCGTGTTGCGGATGTTGACGGGGATGTTGGCCTGCCGGACGGGGAAGACCGCCTCGTCGTGCAGCACGCTTGCGCCGGAGTAGGACAGCTCACGCAGCTCGCGATAGGTGACGGTCTCGATCGTGAACGCCCCCGGAACAATCCTTGGGTCAGTAATCAACAGGCCGTGGACATCGGTCCAGTTTTCGTAGACGGTTGCGTTGACACCGCGCGCGACGATCGCGCCGGTGACGTCCGAGCCACCCCGGCTGAAGGTCTTGACGTTCCCATCGGGCCCGAGGCCGAAGAAGCCGGGGACGATGGCACGTTCAACGCCGCCTAAGCGTTCGCTAATCGTCGCATAGGTTTTGTCTTCATCAAGCCGGCCGTTATCGCTAAAGAAGATCAACTCGGTCGGGTCAACAAAATCACATTGCAGCAGTTCCGCGATGATCCGCCCGTTGATCGCTTCGCCCCGGCTGGCGGCGTAGTCGGCGAGCAGGCCACGCTTGCCATGCTCGGCGATCGTCGCCTCGGCCTCGGCCAGGATCGGTTCAAGGTCTAGGGACAGCCCGAGCTCGCTGACGATCTGCTTGAACCGCTCGCAGATCGGGTCCCACGCGTCGTCGAACTTCAGCCCCTTGCTTGCCAGGTCGTGGCAGAGGTACAAGAGGTCGGTGATCTTCGTGTCCTTGCCGTCCCTTTTCCCGGGGGCGGAGGGCACGACAAAGCGGCGGTCATCGTCGGCTTGGACGATGGCCTGCATCTTGCGGATCTGCGGGGCGGAGGCCAGCGAGGTCCCGCCGAACTTGGCGACTTTGGTGGGCATGGGCAGTCTGTGGTGCGGTGCAAACCCTATAAGATAACGCAAGCGTTGGGCTTGAGTCGCGACGCATTCTTCCGGTCCAAGTAGGAGCCATTATGGCAACCGTATGCTTTATCGCAGACACTCATCGTCGGCACCGTGAGATCGAGATACCCCCCTGTGACATCCTCATTCACTGTGGCGACCTTTGCAGTTTCCGGCAAGATGATCGTGAAACGATTCAGGATGTTGATGATTGGTTCGCCGAGCAGCCTGCTGGCAAGGTGATTTGCGTCGCGGGTAATCATGATTTCGAGTTGGAGAAAGAAGGTTTTCGGTTTGAGCATGCCGAGTTGTTGACCGATCGCTTAATCGAGGTGTCAGGCTTGAAGATTTATGGATCGCCATGGTGTCCTGATTTGGCAGGTTTTGCCTTCTTTCAGTCTGAACATGGGCTAAAGACGAAATGGCGACAGATACCCGCGGACATCGATATTCTCGCCACGCACACACCACCCCATGGGATCTTGGACTTGCCCTCATCCAAGTCCAGGCACCTCGGCTGCCCACATTTACTGGCTGAACTACCTCGGATCAATCCAAAGCTCCATGCGTTCGGCCATATCCATGCGAGCGCTGGTGAAATGGAGCGAGATGGCACTCGTTACCTGAATGCCGCGATCGTTGGCGGCCGCGAGATGACCGTCCGGAACCTACCACTCGTTAGGTCGCTGCACACGGGATAAGGCTCGTCAGATTGACGAAACGCCTTAAATCACTAGAATCTGTCCTCTCTCCTGCGGGTGTTATAGCCTGCGAAACGGACGAGACTTGTGTTAACCAACGGCTCACAACCCCGCAACGAAGCTGGTGTTGAAGGCCGTTTCCCTTTGTTTATCCTCCTGATCACCCGCAAAAAAGGACACGCGCGATCATGGCCAAGAAGAAGACCACTAAGAAAACCACCGCCAAGAAGCCGACCAAGATGGTCTACTACTTCGGCAAGACCAAAGTAGACGGCAAGCCCGACCAGAAGGAACTGCTCGGCGGTAAGGGCGCGAACCTCGCCGGCATGACCAAGATCGGCCTGCCCGTCCCCGCAGGGTTTACCTGCACCACCGAGTGTTGCGACCAGTACTACAAGCAGGGGCGCAAGCTGCCCAAGGGCCTGATGGACCAGGTGCACGTTGCGGTCAAGACGCTCGAAAAAGAGAACGGCAAGAAGTTCGGCTCCAACACCGACCCGCTGCTCGTCTCGGTCCGCTCCGGTGCGGCCCAGTCGATGCCCGGCATGATGGACACCGTCCTAAACCTCGGCCTGAATGACGAGTCCGTCGTCGGCTTGGCCAACGCGACGGGCAACGAGCGCTTTGCCTACGACGCGTACCGTCGTCTGTTGAACATGTACGGCGACGTCGTTATGGGCGTTGACCACCACGCGTTCGAAGCCGAGTTCGACAAGATCAAGAAGCAGCAGGGCGTCACGGTTGATACCGATGTCGATGCCGCTGGTCTGATCAAGCTCTGCGAGGCCTACAAGAAGGTCATCAAGAAGCACGCTGGCCAGCCCTTCCCGCAAGACGCGATGAAGCAGCTTGAGCTCGGCATCACCGCGGTGTTTAAGTCGTGGATGGTGCCGCGTGCGATCCGCTACCGCCAGATCAACGAGATGATCGGCCTGGCCGGTACCGCGGTGAACGTGCAGACCATGGTCTACGGCAACATGGGAGAAGACTGCGGCACGGGCGTCGCCTTTACCCGCAACCCCTCGACCGGTGCGAACAAGTTCTACGGCGAGTTCCTGGTCAACGCCCAGGGCGAAGACGTCGTCGCCGGCATCCGCACGCCGATCCCTTGTGAAGAGATGCACAAGTGGAAGGCGCCGAACGACAAGGCCATCGGCAAGCGTCTGCACGGCGAGCTGATGAAGATGAAGAAGACCCTCGAGAAGCACTACAAGGATGTCCAGGACATCGAGTTCACCTTCGAGAAGGGCAAGATGTTCATGCTCCAGACCCGTACCGGCAAGCGTACCGGTGCCGCGGCGGTCAAGATCGCCTGCGACATGGTCAAGGAAAAATTGATCACCGAGAAGACCGCGGTCAAGCGCATCCCCGCGAACGACCTGACCCAGCTGCTGCTGCCGTCGTTCGACCCCAAGGCGAAGGCCAAAGCCAGCCCGCTGACGGTTGGCCTGCCCGCATCTCCGGGCGCATCGTTTGGTGCGTTGGCGTTCACGGCTGAGGAAGCCGTCGAGCGGACCCACCAGGGCGAGCGCGTCTTGCTCGTGCGTCAAGAAACATCGCCCGAAGATGTTGATGGCATGCACAGCGCCGACGGCATCCTCACCTCGACCGGCGGCATGACCAGCCACGCGGCGGTTGTCGCCCGTGGTTGGGGTAAGTGCTGCGTGGCAGGGGCCGGCGAGATCGTGATCGACGCCAAGGCCGGCAAGATCAAGGTCGGTGGCAAGACCTACGGCCGCAAGGACATCCTTTCGATTGACGGCAGCACCGGCGAAGTCTTTGCCGGCGAGATGGGCACGATGACGCCCAAGCTCTCCGGCGATTTCGCAACGGTCATGAAGTGGGCCGACAAGTACCGTAAGCTCGACGTGCGGACTAACGCCGACTCGCCTGCGGATGCCAAGCGTGCGCGCGACTTCGGCGCCGAGGGCATCGGCCTGACCCGGACCGAGCACATGTTCTTCGAGGGTGAGCGCATCATCGCGATGCGTGAGATGATCCTCGCGGAAACGCTGGGCGATCGTCAGAAGGCGCTGAAGAAGCTCCTGCCTTACCAGCGTAAGGACTTCCAAGGCATCTTCACCGCGATGAAGGGTTTGCCTGTGACGGTTCGCTTGCTCGACCCGCCGCTGCACGAGTTCCTCCCTCACGACGCGAAGGGCATTGCCGAGGTCGCCAAGGTCTTGGGTATCAAGCCTGCGATCGTGAAAGCACGTGTCGCCGCGCTGCACGAGTCCAACCCGATGCTCGGCCACCGCGGCTGCCGCCTGTCGATCACCTACCCCGAGATCCTGACCATGCAGGTCACCGCGATCACGGAGGCGGCGATCGCTTGTAAGAAGAAGAAGGTCGACGCGAAGCCTGAGATCATGATCCCGCTGGTCGGGACCGTGAAGGAGCTCGCGATCCTCCGTGAGAAGGCCGAAGAAACCATCGCCAACGTCAAGGCCGCGAAGAAGTTCTCGGGCAAGCTGGACATCACCATCGGCACGATGATCGAGATCCCGCGTGCGGCGCTGACCGCCGACGAAGTGGCCAGCGAAGCCGACTTCTTCAGCTTCGGTACCAACGACCTCACGCAGCTGACCTTTGGTTACTCGCGTGACGACGTGAACACCTTCCTGCCCGACTACATCGGCCAGGAAATCCTCGAGAAGGACCCGTTCCAGTCGCTCGATACGACCGGCGTCGGTCAGCTCGTCGCCATGGGCGTCGAGAAGGGCCGGTCGACCAAGAAGAAGCTCAAGGTCGGCATCTGCGGCGAGCACGGCGGCGACCCCGCATCGATCCAGTTCTGCCACAACGTCGGCCTGAACTATGTTTCCTGCTCGCCGTTCCGCGTGCCGATCGCGCGTTTGGCCGCGGCTCAGGCGGCGTTGGCATAAGTCTCAACGACAGCACGATCTTCAAAGCCCTGCATTCATACGCGGGGTTTTTTAATGCGCCGGATGACTGATTGTCACGAAATCATACGATTGCTCGTCATACCTGATGCAGCGAAACCCCCTAACTAACAGGAACCCAGCATGAGTACGACGACTTCTTATCGAGACGAGATCCAAGCATTTGGCAAACGGTACGATTACGACATGGCCTACCAGTTGGAGATCCTTGAGGCGGCCCCCGAGGCGTACGAGGTGTTCGCCCGGGGCCAGGGCATGTCCGGCCACCGCAAGCACTTGACCCGGAATGTCCATTTCGCCGCGCATGTGGCGATGATGCAGGCGGAACGGTGCACGGGCTGCTTGGTCCTTGTCCTTAAGATGGCGGTTGAGGCGGGGGTTGACCGCGGCCTGCTTGAGTTGTTGCTCGAGCAGCCGGAGGCGCTGCCGGACGAGCTGCGTGACGTGCGCGATCACGCGTTCGATGTGTCCGCGGGGCGGGTGTCCGACGAGGGGCGGGCGCATCGCTTGCGTCGGGTCCTCGGTGACCAGGGTTTTGCCGAGCTTGCGGTGTGCTTGGCCGGGTGCAGGCTTTTTACAACCGTGAAGCGCGCACTGGGCAAGATCGAGTCCGGCCCGGTGGGCCGTGGAGACTACTGATGGTGCAGGCCGACACGCCCCTTTCAGAAGACCAGGCGTACATCCGTGGCTTGGCATATCGGATGCTTGGCTCGGTCAGCGACGCCGAAGAGGTCGCGCAAGAGGCGGTAGTGCGCTGGTTGTCTGCTGGTCGTCCAGAGGTCAGGTCAATGCGTGCGTGGCTGACCAAGGCCGCGACGCGCATCTGTTTGGATCGGCTCAAGTCCGCCGCGCGAAGGCGAGAGCACTACGTGGGAGACAACTTGCCCGAGCCGCTTGTGACGAGCGATGCCGCCGAGCGTGCCGAGGTCGACGAGACGTTGTCGATGGCGCTGTTGGTTACGTTGCAGCGGATGCGGGCAAGTGAGCGAGCCGTGTTTCTCCTGCATGATATCTTTGGGTATCGGTTCCATGAGGTCGGAGATATCATCGGCCTTGGCCCGGAGCATTGCAGGCAGTTGGCTGTCCGTGCACGCCGCTCGTTGCGCACGGAGGGCGTTCGGGATGGGGCTACGCCCGAGCAGATCGGCCGACTATCGGCTGCGTTCTTCGACGCTGTTCGGCTCGGTGACGAGCGTGGGCTGTGCGAAGTGCTCAGCGAGGATGTGGTCTTCCGCTCCGACGGGGGCGGGAAGGTGGCTGCATCGCCCCGGCCGATTCGGGGGCGTGATCGGGTCGTCGGGTTCCTGCTTCAAGTCGTGCGCGGGCCGGACGGGACACAGGCTAGCCGTCGCGAGATCCTCTGGTTGAATGGTGC
>JAHQVV010000084.1 GCA_019634195.1 Phycisphaeraceae bacterium
ATCGGGGTGGACAGGTAGCGCTCGCCGAACGAGCAGCCGATGGTGACGATGGTCTTGCCGGGGTTGGCTTCTGCAACGCGGCAGGCGGCCAGGACGTTGGCGCCGGTGGAGATGCCGCCGAAGATGCCCTCGGTCTGCATCAGCTTGCGTGCGGTCTCGAAGGCCTCTTCGGACGTGATGCGCTGCACATCGTCGACGGTGTCGAGGTTGCAGTTGGCCGGGACGAAGCCCGCGCCGACGCCCTGGATCTTGTGCGGCCCGGGCTGGACGGGTTCGCCGTTGCGCGTCTGGGTGATGACCGGCGACTCGACGGGTTCGACGGCGACGGCCTGGACCGAGTCCTTCTGCTCCTTCAGGAATCTGCCGGCGCCGCTGATCGTGCCGCCTGTACCGACGCCAGAGACGAGGAAGTCGACTTCGCCGTTGGTGTCGTTCCAGATCTCCGGGCCGGTGGTATTGTAGTGGACGTTGGGGTTGGCGGGGTTTTCGAATTGCTGTGGGATGAAAGTGTTGTCGCCAGTCGATGCGATCTCGGCGGCCTTGTTGATCGCGCCCTTCATGCCTTCGGCGGCGGGCGTCAGCACGAGGTCGGCACCCAGGGCACGCAGCAATGCGCGACGCTCGACCGACATGGACTCGGGCATCGTGAGGGTGAGCTTGTAGCCACGCGAGGCGCAGATGAAGGCGAGCGCGATGCCGGTGTTGCCGGAGGTGGGTTCGACGATGTGGGTGTCGGCGTTGATCTTGGCGTCGGCCTCGCCCGCCTCGATCATGGCGCGGCCGATCCGGTCCTTGACGCTGGCCATGGGGTTGAAGAACTCGCACTTGACGAAGACCTTCGAGCCGTTGTCCGGGGCCATCTTGTTGACACGGACCAGCGGGGTGTTGCAGATGGTCTGGATGATGTTGTCGTAGGTCTTGTTGTGCAGCAGGGCGGTGGACATGATCGGTCTCCGGGTCGGTTTGCGTTGGGTTTGAGTTCGTTGCGTCCCTGATAGTAAGTCGGGGGACCGGCCATGCCAAGCCCAGCGACTTGCCACCCCGATTCCCGGCTCTACAATGCCGCGGCATCCCGCGTTATTCCCACGAAAACAAACGAAAGGACCACCATGGCCCGTACCGTCACCCTCAAAGGCGAAACCACCATCAACCTCACCGGCACCGAGGTCGGCGTCGGCGACACCGCCCCCGACTTCGCCGGCACCGGCCTTGACCTCGCCGAGGTCAAGCTCTCCGACTACGCGGGCAAGGTCGTCCTCCTCTCGACCGTCCCTTCGCTGGATACCGGCATCTGCGACCTGCAGACCAAGCGGTTCAACCAGGAGGCGGCGGAGAACGACTTTATCGTGCTGACCGTGTCGTGTGACCTGCCGTTCGCGATGGGCCGGTGGTGCGGCGCGACGGACTCGCAGGCGGTGCACTGCGTGTCGGATTTCAAGGCCCGCACGTTTGGTAAGGCGTACGGCCTGGAGATGGCCGACGGCCCGTTGGCGACGCTCATCGCCCGCAGCGTCAGCGTCATCGATAAGGACGGCAAGATCGTCTACCAGGAATTGGTCCCCGAGATCGCCCAGGAGCCGGACTACGACGCGGCCATCGCCGCGGCGAAAGCGGCGGGGTGATCGGTTATTCAGATCGACCCATTAAAAAGAGCCACGGTTAATCGCCGTGGCTCTTTTCTTTGGTTGGATTTGTTGGAGTCTACTCTTCCTTCGTCAGCCGGCTGAGGATCAGTTTGCCGCGGTCGGGGTCGACTTCGAAGGTGAAGTTGCCCAGGAAGGTGTTGCCCAGCAGGGCAGGCGCCGCGTGCAGCGACTCGGGCAGTACGAGGGCCTCGACGTCGTTGACGATGAATTCGCCGACCTGCACCGATTCGAGGGTCATCTTCCATGCGTCGACGATCTTGCCGTCGGCCATCTGGACCTGCACGACCGGGTCGCTCGCGCCGGGGTTGATGCCCAGGTCCTTGGCGAACATGAAGGGGAGGCTGACGGAGCTGGCCCCGGTGTCGAGGATCATCGAGCGGATCGGCTTGCCGTTGATGCGGACGTCGATGTGCAGGGTGTTGTGTTCCTTACGCAGGTCTACGGCACCGCGCTGGTACTCGCCAGCGGCCTTGGTCAACTCACGGTTAATCGATTGGAAGCTTCGGCTCGGGCCGAGGACGTACTTGCGCTTGTCCTGCTCGGAGACGGTCTTGATCGCGTTGTTGATATCTTCATTTTTCGCCAGCTCGTCGTACTTGTCCTGCACCGCGGCGGCCTTCTGGACCCAGGTGACCATGGTCGCGATGTACGCGGCCTTGGCGTCGTCGATTTTGATCTGCTGCTTTTCTTCGAACTCTTTGCGATCGGCCTGGGCTTTCTCGATCGAGGCCACCAGCGCGTCGTAAGCCTTCATGTTCCGGGCGTACTCTTTCTGGTCGTCCGAGCGGCGGACCTTGTCCTTCATCTCCTCGATCTCGCGCTGCAGGTGCGCGATGTAGGCCTGGGCCTTGCCGATTTTTTTCTCAGCGGAGCGGAAGTCCTTCTCAGCGTCCTTGAGTGCCCGCTGAGCCTTCTTGATCTCGGTGCGGGCACGGATGATCTCGGTCTCTTCCGGGATCACGTACTCCATGCCGGTGCGGCTGAGGCCGGCGTCCTCCAAGGTCTTGACGGGGTCGGCCAGCGTCGTCATGGCGGGCAGCGCCGCGGCGCATAGCAGCAGTAATAGTGTCAGTGGCTTGTTCATCATCGCAAAGGGCTCTCGATTGAGGTGTCGGAACAGCAAGCGGGTTGCCTGGCCCGGAAACGCGTTGTGCGCAGACCAGATGCCAGATTATACAGGCTAGGCCTCTGATACGAAGCCCGGCGATTGAAGGTTCTCGCCAGGGTATGCCGCGGTTTTGGCTTCTTTCTTAGAGCAAGCCGCCACGCTTGAGCACCGCCGCTGCGGCGTCGTAGTAGACGTCCTTGAGTTGGGCGTGCGGCAGATTGGCCCCACTGAGTGTCGCGGTGGCTTTTTGATCGACGGCGGGATCGACCTTGTGCAGGTCGGGGTCGACGATGGGGCTCGGCCCGTCGTAGCCGGTCTCCAGCAGGGTGCGCAGGGCCCAGTAGCGGGAGGCGTAGAGGTCAAAGCCGTGGTCGGCGTCGGGGCTGTCGGGGTCCGGGTCGGTGTTGGTGGGCCAGGCGACGATGTCGCTGCCGAAGAGGACGCGGCCCGGGTTCGCCTCAACGAATTGCGCGAAGCGCTGGGGGCGTTTACTCAGCTCGCGGACCTGCCACTTGGTGGCCGAGCAATCGACGACGTAGTTGGGGTGCCGGGCCAGGAAGCCGTGCAGCCAGTCGAGGTCCTCGGGGTAGCCGCCCATGTGCGCGCCGATCCAGGTGACGTCGTGGTACTGGTCCAGCAGTTCTTCGAGCGGCTTGTATTGGTCGAGCTTGGTGCCGTACTTGGATGCGTCGGCGTAGGCGGTCTGGAACCAGGTGTCCGGGTCGGCGACGTGCGTCATGAACACGCGGTAGCCCAGGTCGTAGGCGAGCTGCATGCCTTGTCGGCGGATCGGCGAGCCCAGCCGCATCGGGCTGTCCGGCCCCGGCTCGAAATCGAGCCCGCGCGGCCCGGCCCAGTACTTGATGATGCGCGAGCCGAGCGCATAAAAATCCTCGATGTCCTTGAGCCAGCCGGTCGTGAATGTGCCCGGCTCGTCCCGCTTCATAAAGTCGGGCACGCAGATGAACTGGACCCGGCCCGCACGCTCGCCGGTCAGCGATTCAATGATCGGCTGGACCGTCCGCAGCGCGGTCATCGTCCAGCAGCGCTCGATGCCGTAGGCGTCGGCGGCGTCGAGGAACAGCTCGGCGGCGCGCGGCGAGCTGATGTGCGTATGGATATCGATGATCGGGCCGTCGTAGCCGAAGCAGCCCGCCTCCGCCGTGAAGTCCAGCCCCAAGCGGTTGGCGTCGGTGATGGGCCTGGTGCCCTGCGTGCTGCTGTGCCCGGCTTGGCTGGTTGGCATGGTGATTCTCTTTGGGCAACAACTGATGCGGGACACACATCCCGCCGACATCAGAGTGTAGCCCCGCCGATTATGATACGGCCCCGGAATCACAAAGAACGAACCCGGAGTATCGAGATTTCAAACGCTAGCGAACCCAATCCAACGAGCCCCGCCGACGCGCCTGGGCCTCGGTACGACCTGCTCGCGTTGGACCTTGACGGCACGCTGCTGCGATCGGACAAGAAGCTGGTGATGTACGACGCCGTGGCGGTGAAGGAGGCGGTCCGGCGCGGGGTGAAGGTGGTGCTGGCGACGGCCCGGCCGCCGCGGTCGTCCCGCGGGATTCACAACAAGCTGGGTCTCGATACGCCCTTGATCAATTACAACGGCGCATCGATCCACGATGTCGAGCAAGACCGCAGCACCTTCCATCAGCCGTTGTGCTCAGAGACGGCACGCGAGGTGATTGAGATGGCCCGCTCGATCGAGCCTTCTGTCGTGGTGAGTATTGAGGTGCTGGATAAGTGGTACACCGACCACGACGATCCCGCGTTCAAGACCGAGACCGCTCGCAGGTTCAAGCCCGACTACATCGGCCCGTTGAACCTGCCGCTGTCGCTGCCGATCACGAAGCTGATGCTGCTGTTTCACGCGGAACGGTTATCGCCTGTGCGCGACGCGATTGTTACCGAGTTCGCGGGCCGCGCCGCGTTCCCGCAGAGCGACGCGACGATCATCCAGGTGGTGCACGCCGAGGTGGACAAGGCGGCTGCGCTGGCGCTTGTCGCGGCGGGCTACGGCATCGCGCCGGAGCGCGTTTGCGCGATCGGCGATGCGCCCAACGACGCGGGCATGCTGCAGTGGGCGGGGCTTGGCTGCGCGGTGGCCAGCGCGTTTGGTGGGGCACGCGACGCGGCGGACGTGATCCTTGAGCAGACCAACGACGAACGCGCGGTCGGCCTGGCGATCGAGCGGTACGTGCTCGACGACGACCCGGTCGCCAGGCAGGTCGCGCTGGCGGGGGCTCCTTCTCAGCCAGGCACTTGATGCTTGTTAAAGTAAAG
This sequence comes from Phycisphaeraceae bacterium, assembly GCA_019634195.1. GTDB lineage: Bacteria > Planctomycetota > Phycisphaerae > Phycisphaerales > Phycisphaeraceae > JAHQVV01. Next base: position 5,047 of record JAHQVV010000084.1, read on the forward strand.
ACCGCCGTCAGCACACGAGGCACTGACGGCGGCGGAGGAGAAAAACAACATTATAAATCGCTCACACGACGAAGCTATGATAAACAGATTTTGTCACGGGTGTGTGGCTCAATCGACCCGAAAGCAAAAACTTATTTCACCTCGATCTTCCGGGGCTTGACCTCTTCCTTCTTTCTGATCCGCAGCGTCAAGACGCCGTCGGCGAGTGCCGCGTCGACATCGGTCGTGTCTACGCTCGTCGGTAGGGTGAATTGCCTACAGACCCGCGTGAAGCGCCGCTCGTGCAGGTGCGTGGTGGCCTCGTCCTGCTTGGTCGACTTACGCTGTGCGCCGATGGCCAATACGCCGTTGTCGATGCTGATATCGACCTGTTCCTTAGTAAAGCCGGGTAACTCGGCCGAGACAGTCAAACCGTCTTCGTCTTCGTGGATGTCGACCGGGTACCTCGCGGTGAGACCGTCGTTGGCGATGCCGACTCGGTTGCCGATCGCGCGATCCACATCACGGAGCAGGTCAAAGGGTGAATCCCATACTTTCTGAAGGCGATTAATCATGGTGCTATTCCTTTCGTATTATGAGAAAACGTTTGAGGTTTTGGCGACCTCGCGCACTCGGCCAAACGTGGCCGTGCACTAAGAGAAGATGCAACCGCCATGCCAACGCCGTGCCCTTGTTTTGCAAGGTAAGGAGGCGTTTATGAGCCAATAGGGGCGCCCCTTTTTGCCGTTTTGGCAGGCGCCGAGAACCCGCTTGCCATGCTTGCGCCCGGCGATCGGACGCGATAAATACCGCGGACCCCGCTAAACTCTTGGGCTCATGGCTACCTCTCAAGACAACATCCGAACCCGCGCCGCGATCATCGGTTGCACCGGCTACACCGGCTACCACCTCGTGGACCTGCTGCTGCGCCACCCCTTAGCCGAGCTGACCTA
>JAHQVV010000085.1 GCA_019634195.1 Phycisphaeraceae bacterium
ACCGGCCGGGTGTCGACTTCGGTTTGGCCTTCCGTCGCTTCCTGCACAGGCAGCGGCGGCGCATCGAGCCAGGCCATGTCGTTCGGGTTCAGCGCGCGTTGATTCGCGATCGACAGCATCCCGCCGTAGCAGGTCGCTAGCAGCGCGATGGCGGTCGCGGCAAGCAGGCCGGCGGCCCGTGGCTTGGGCTTCTCGGGCATCGTGGCGAACAAGGACAGGGCCGCGACTAAAGGCGGGGCCCACGACCAGGTCAGCATCGTTTCGAGCATCGTGCCCGCCGCGGCGTCGGGTCGCAGCAGCCACGCGCTGACGCCGGCCAGCGCTGCGAGCGCGAAGACAGCCATCGCGGAGAACCGCGTGCCGTGCGACTTGCCGTGCGTGCCGATCAGCCCGACGAGCACGACCAGCCCGGAGATGGTCAGCAGCGGCGCCGCGGCGACCAGCAGGGTGTACGCGTAGCCCGCGTCGGTCAGCGCGACGCCGGCGTCTTTGGCCAGGTCCAGGTAGGGTGTCAGTGCGTTTAACATGTCGAATCCTCTGGGGGTTTGTGGTGGCCCATGGATCGTTTGTGTTTGCCGTATGGGGCGGGTTTTGCTAAAGTTCGCGGTTCACGGCACGGGGCGTAGCGCAGCTTGGTAGCGCGCCATACTGGGGGTGTGGAGGTCGCAGGTTCAAATCCTGTCGCCCCGATTGCAAGGAAAGCCCACGTTCATTGAGCGTGGGCTTTTTCTTTTCTACGCACATGAATTGTCTGATACCGGGTCACCCCGTGGCAACCGGGATCAGCTGATCCGGCGCCGATGCGCAATCGACCTTGCCGGTTATGCGGCCTGGGTCGAGCGCCAGCTTCACGTCCCCGCCGACGATCGTCGCGATGGCTCGGCCCTTGACGTCCCAGCCGTCGAACGGGCAGTTGCTGCTCTTGCCGGCAAAGTCGTTGGCATCGATCGTCCAGGCGTGTTCGGGGTCGATCACCGTTACGTCCGCGTCCGACCCGACGGACAACTCGCCCTTGCTCTGCAGCCCGCATAGCTGCGCGTGATTCGTGCTCGTCATCGCGATGAGCCTGGGCCAATCGATCACGCCCGGCTCGATCAACGCCTTGATGTATAGCGCCAAGGCGCACTCCAAGCCGATGATGCCGTAGGGCGCAACCGCGAATTCGCGTTCTTTTTGCTCGCGGGTATGCGGCGCGTGGTCGGTCGCGAGCAGCGAGATCGTCCCGTCGGCCACCGCCTGCAGCAGGGCATCGATATCGCTCTGCCGACGCAGCGGCGGGTTCATCTTCGCGTGGGTGTCGTAGTTGGCGCAGGCCTGCTCGGTCAGCAGGAGGTGGTGCGGGCTGACCTCGCCGGTGACCCGGCCCAGGCCCGTCTCTGCGAACTCGTCACGCGGGGCTGTACCGGCCTTAACGGCCTCGATGTAACGGGCTCGCGCTTCGCGCAACAGCGCTGCGCCGCCGGCGGTTGTCATGTGTTGCGCGTGCCAGCGGGCCGAGTAGTTCAGCGACTCGGCGATCATGATGTCGCGCGCGATCATCAGCTCTTCCGCCAGCGAAGGCCAGCCCACCAGGCCGAGCTTGCTCGCCAGTGGCCCGGCGTTCATCGCGCCGCCGCCCAACTCCGGGTCTTCGCAGTGCTGCATGAAGACCTGCCCGGTCATCGCGATGTAGCGGAGCGCCTGGTGCATGACCTTGGCCGAGCCGACCGGTGTGCCGTCGTCGCTAAAGCCGACCGCGCCGGCCTTGTGCATCAGGCCGATCTCGGCGAGCTCTTGCCCCTCGCGTTTCTTTGTCGCCGCGCCGACCGGGTAGACGTTGGCGAGGTTGGCTTTGGCCGCCTGCTTGTAGACGAACTCGATCATGGAGTCGTCGTCGAGCGTCGGCGTCGTGTTGGGCATGCAGCAGACGCTCGTAAACCCACCGGCCACCGCGGCGGCGGCACCGGTCGCGATGGTTTCTTTCTCTTCCTGGCCCGGCTCGCGGAAGTGCACGTGCACATCGATTAGGCCCGGTGCGACGATGCAGCCCGACGCGTCGAGTGTCGGCCCGTCGGGCTTGGATTGCGTGCCGATGGAGGCGACCTTGCCGTTGTCCAGCACAAGGTCGGTGGTGGTGTCGATGCCGCTCTTCGGGTCGATGAGCCGGCCGCCGGTGAGGGTGAGTTGGGCCATGCCGACAGGATAGCGGATGCGGGCCCGTGCCTGGATGAAGGTTCAGGGGCTTACGCCGCCTGGGCGAGCTGTGGCTCGTCTTCTTCGATGATGACTGAACTTTCAGCCTCTTCACCTTGGATCTCGCGCTCGCGGTCGGCGAGTGCTTTGAAGTAGGCATAGCGTCGCCGCTTGGACTCGACGACCAAGTCGTGCCGGGCGAGGCTTTGCTCGTACCACGCCCCGAGCACCTTCAGCACGCCGTAGACCAGCGCTGCGGCCAGGGCCAACAGACAGATCATCATGAGCTTGGTTTCGATCGCCATACCGGGGCTATCGGCCGCTCGCCGCCGCCCGTTGACTGTCTCTGATCGATGGGCTTATCGGGCCTGATCGGCTTTCAGGGCCGCGCCCCATGCCGCCATCGCCGGTAGAATCTCGTCCATGCCGGGACACCCGATGCGAAACCACGCCACACGAGTTCTGTTTGCCTTGTTCATGCTCGTTGTGTTGCTGGCCGGGCCGCGTGTTCACGCCCAGCAGGCCGGCGTGCAGATCGATATCCAACGCGAGCACCTTGGCTTGGGCGGTATTGTCCAGCGCGGCGTGTGGACACCCATCCGCGTCGACCTGACCAACACCGGCGCTGAAAACGTCGAGGTCCACTGCCGCTGGCTGCTCACCGATGAGGACGGCGACGAGCTCATCACCCAACGCTCCAATATCCCCCTCCAGCCGCTGCGGCCCCAGAGCGTCTGGCTCTACGCGACCCCGCCGATGTCCACCCGCCCCGGGCAGACCTGGGTCTTCCAGGCGGTCGAGGTCCAGAGCGGCGAACTGCTCGAACAGGTGCAGCTCCAGCTCAGCGACAGCGCCGTAGCCGAGCCTTCGGTCAACCTCGTCGGCGTCTGCGGGTTCAAGGACATGGGGCTGACCCCCTGGCTGCGCTGGTCGACGCACCACGAAGAGCTGCGGCTGGTGCGCGGGCTGACGCTCGAGGCCCTGCCCGACCGGTGGTACGGGCTCGATAGCCTGTCGTCGCTGGTCTGGATGCCCGGCGAAGGCGGCGAGCCGACGGACAGCCGCATGAGCGACAGCTCCAAACGCGCTATGCGTGAATGGGTCTACCGCGGCGGGCACCTGGTGATCGTGATGCCCTACGCGGGCCAGCAGTGGACCGGGGCCGACTCGGGGCTGGCGGACCTGCTCGAGCCGATCAAGGCCGGCGACATCGTTCAGGCCCGAGCCCGTGCGCCGATCTCGGTCTTCGGCGTACTCCGCAACACCGACCCGGTCGCGCTGAATTGGTTCGACCTCAGCGAGGCCGAGGGCTACACGTCCCTCGCCGAAGTTAATCTCGCTCAGCGGCCCGCGGAACTGCCCGAAGGCGTCAGCCCGCCGCCGGACGACCTCAAGCCACTGGTCGTCGGCAAGCGGTTCGGTTTCGGCCAGGTCACGCTTGTGGGCATCGACCTGAGCAACGTCGATGTGCTCAAATCGATCGACGCGTTCCGCCTGCACCGGATCTGGACGCGCATCTTTAGTTGGCGTGCGAGCAAGACCGGCGAGCTGCTGCCCAACAGCCTGTTCGACGGCCCGCAGACCCGCGCCCAGTACTGGGAGGCCAAGGACGCGACGCAGGTCGAACTCGGTAACTGGATGAGCCAACGCGTCGCCCGCGAGGGGCAGACCGGCGCGGCGATCGGCTTGGCCTTTGTCCTGTTCGTCGTCTACATCGTCTTCGCCGCGGCCACCTTCCCGAACTTCCTCAAGCCCAAGGGCTGGCAGCGGCACAGCTGGATGCTCTTCGTCTGCATCGTCGCGCTGTTCTCGATCGTCGCCTGGGGCGGGGCCTGGGTGATGCGGCCGGCGACGACGTCCACCGCCCACTTCACCGTGCTGGACATCGACGGCAACACCAACATGGTCCGCGCCCAGTCATGGCAGTCGCTGCTGATCCCGACCTTTGCCACGGCGGATGTGCAGATCGGCTCGGAGGGCGACGGGCTGGAACGCATGGACGGGATCAACCTGCTGGCCAGCCCGGGCAACGACCTCTCGCAGGACTCGCCGGGCTACCCCGACCAGCGGTCCTACGTCTTCGACGCCACGCAGCCCAACGCGCTGTCCGTGCCGATGCGCTCGACCACCAAGTCGCTCAAGGTCGATTTCATCGGGCAGATCACCGGGCAGCAGGACGGGCTGGATCGGCCGTGGTCCCTGCCGCAGTCCGCGTTGCGGGTCGTGAGAAAAAGCAACGGCGACGAACTCCCCGCCGGGACGATCACGCACGACTTCCCCGGCGAGCTCCAGGATGTCCTGGTCATCTACTGCCCCGGCGGTGCTCAGCAACCCTCGGCCGGCGCGACGATGACCAAGAACCGGCCGCTGGTGTACAAGTACAAAGACGCGCAATCCCAGCAATCCATCTGGAAGCCGGGCACACCGTTGGCCCTGCCCAACGCCCGCGCCCAGTACAGCCCGCTGTGGGTCCGACCAAGCCTGAGCACCAAGACCCGCGACTGGCGCAAGGAGGGATACCTCGGCGATGCGATCCACGGCCGCGGCTTCAACCCCGGCTCAGGCGGCAGCTCCAACGTCACCGAAGACATCCCACTGCTTAGCTTCTACGGTGCGCTGCCCCCGCCGGTCTACGAGGTGCAGACCGGCAACAACTTCGGCATGGGGAGCCAGTACAACACTTACGGCCGCTCGCTCGTCCGCGATCTGGACCTCACCCACCTGATCACCGGCCGGCGCATCATCCTTATCGGCCACCTCCGCGACAGCCCCAGCCCCGTGCCCCTGACCGTCGACGGCGACACCATCCCCAACAAGGGCTGGACCGTCGTGCGTTGGATCTATGATCTGTAAGGCAAAACCATGGCGATGATCCAAACCATCAACCTGACCAAACGCTACGGCGAGCTCATCGCGCTCTCGAACCTCAACCTCGAGATCGAGCAGGGCGACGCCTTCGGCTTCATCGGGCCCAACGGCGCGGGCAAGACCACCACCATCAAGATCCTCTCGACCCTGCTCAAGCCCACCTGGGGCGAGGCACGCATCGACGGGCTGTCCGTCGGCCCGGTCAACGCGAGGCAGGTCCGCTCGATCATCGGCTACGTCCCCGACTTCTTCGGCTCCTACGAAGACATGGTCGTCAAGGAGTACCTCGAATTTTTTGCGTCCGCCTACGACATCAACGGCGACCAGCGCAAGAGCGTGATGGACGACGTGCTCGCGCTCACCGACCTGACGCACAAGGCCGAGGCCGACGTGAACTCGCTGTCGCGCGGCATGCAGCAGCGGCTGTCCGTCGCCCGCGTGTTGCTGCACGACCCGAAGGTGCTGCTGATGGATGAGCCGGCGTCAGGCCTCGACCCGCGGGCACGCATCGAGATGCGCGAGCTCTTGAAAGAGCTGCATCGCATGGGTAAGACCATCCTGATCAGTTCGCACATCCTGCTCGAACTCGCGGACCTGTGCAACAAGGTCGGCATCATCGAGCAGGGCGAGCTCAAGTTCGTCGGCACGACGCAGGAGATGCTCGCGCGGGCACGGACGGGCAACGTGGTGCACGTCACGGTCGATCGCAC
>JAHQVV010000086.1 GCA_019634195.1 Phycisphaeraceae bacterium
AGAGTAGGGCGCTGGGGCTGAGCCGTGGGGAAGACATTGATCTGGTGGGTGGCACGCGTGTCGCTTACGACGCGCCCGTGATCATCGATGGAAAGCCGGAGGATCTGCTCAACGCATCCTCTGGCACGCTTGCCTTGGGTAAGGACTCTGGTGCCTATCGAACTGCGGATGCGGACAAGGTGGTGGTTGCCGTAGATGAGTCGCGGTCTGCGAATACGTCACAGGCCGACCCGTACACGATCAAGGCTTTGACCGAGTCGCTTGCGTCGTTGGACCCTAATCCGACTGAACCATCACAAGAACTGTACTGGCAACGAACGTCGCGAGCAGGCGATGCGCTGGTCCCCGCGGATAAGCTGGCGAGCGAGACTTGGCGGTATGACAACCAGAAGCCGGGCGCGACGACGGGCGAAGCATTTAATGCGGCGCCTACGCGTGAGGCATTGATCATCCCTGAGCCGACGTCCGCGCCGAGCGATGAAAATCGCTACGTTCCGACCGAACTCGATGGTTTAGCGGGTGGCCAGGGCGGTGGCGGCGAAGGTACGGAGGGTTTATTCGCAGACGTCCCCGAAGCAGTGGCCAAGCCCGGCAAGCCCGGCAACACGGGTGTATTCGGTGCGATCACGCTGGGCGAGGAGCGGCCTGATTCGCTGCGGTGGAAAGATAGCGACTTCAGTAAGCAACTAGGAAATGACTTCGGCACGCAATACGGCAGCGATCGTCTGGATATGGATGGTGACCCCGGTGCGCCAGCGATCTTTGGTATCCCACTTCATGATGGGCGCGATACGGATGAGCTTGGCTATTTAGATGGTCAGCAAGGCCAAAAGGTCGAGTCTCAGAACAGAGGTCTCTCGGACGATAAGCAGTGGTATGAGTATCTGTCGCGGGGTAAACAGGGCCTCGGTGATGACGCGGCGGATCCTGATCGCAAGGTGTTGCTACGGAGGATCGACGGGGTTGATGCGCCGGACGAGGCGGTGTTGCCCAAGCCGAGCGAGCCCACCGTGCCGGGTAACGATGCCACGTTCAGTATTGAGGTGCCGACGGATCGAGCCGGCCTTGAGGGGCAAATCGCGGAACTCACCGAAAAGCTCCGGCAGGCGCAGATTACGGTCGAGCGCAATTCTGCCACGATGCAACTCAGCGCGGCAGAGGGCGGGGGTAAGGACGAGCGACTCAAGGCGCAGGCTGAGCAGATTCAGAAACAGATAGGCATCATTAGTGAGTTGCAGGCGCAGCGTTCGGATCTATCGCTGAGCTTGATTGAGGAGCGAAGCCGTCAACGGCGGTTATCAGATAACTATCTGCGGATACAAGAGGAGAATAAGGCGCTCGCGTCCCAACCCGAGCACCTGTCCAGGTTTGCTGACGCACCCGGGTTTGATCTCAACGATGCGTTGAGCAACTTGAGCAGTGGCGGAGTGGCGGGCAAAGCGGCGGATAGCGATTTGATGACGCAGGCTCGTAAGAACACCGCTGCTGAAAAAGCCGAGCAGGCAGAGCGTGCATTACGTGCTGACCAGTTCAATGCGGCGACTCAGTTGTATGAAGACGCGACGCTCTTGGCACCTGATAACTCCGCGTATCGGGGGAAGTTGGCCGAGGCGAATGACAAGCTCAAAGAGCAGATGCGCCCCACGGACCTGCGTGAGATCACCACCGTCGATCGAACGGTTGATCGCAAGGCCGCGATCGCTGAGTATGAAAAGGCAATGACTGAAGCGACCAAGTTGCTGGAGCAGCAGGACTATCAGGCGGCGAATAACGCGATCATCGAGGCTCGAACGACGCTGAGCCGTGAGCGGCAGGTCTTTGATAGCACGGACTACAACGATCGCGTCAGTCGGGCGCATCGGCTCCAGGATCTGACACAAGCAACGCAGGCTCGCACCGAGGCGGATCAGCTCAAAAGCATTGAACTGGATCGAAGTGCGATTGAGAGGCACATCGCCAGCGAGACCGAACGGCGCAAGACCGAAGAAATCCAAGGCTACCTGCGCAAGGCCCGTGCGTTGCAGCTTGAGAAGAAGTACGACGAGTCGGTTGCGGAGTTGGATGCGGCGTTGTTCCTGGACCCGGACAACCCGGTGATCAAGGGCTTGCGCGATATGGTGCGGGATACCGCGACGGCGATCGATAGCTTTGAGCTTAAGCGGCAGCGTGAAATAGAAATCGCCGGTGGAACGCTACAAAACATTGAGGCGACGACGCCTTATGACGACATCCTGACGTACCCTGGCGATTGGCCAGAACTGACGGCGCTGCGGCTGCGTGAAGACGATAGAGAGCAAGCGGCTGAAGCAGACAAGCCTGCCGTCACACCCGAGTCGGAGCCTGCGCCCGAGGCCGAAGACGCTCGACGCACGCAGGTGGCGCCGCCGGTGAACCCTTGGGTGTTGACCGAGCAGGATGCGCAGTCGACCTTTGCGATCGATACCGACACCGCATCGTACGAATTGGCTCGGCGGGCGATCCGGGAGCAGGCGCAGCTCCCGCGGATCTCGTCGGTGCGGATGGAAGAGTTTGTCAACCGGTTTGATTACCAATACCCAAGCGGTCGGGATGTGCACGATACGTTCACGGTACACGCCGAGGCCGGGGCCGCCCCGTTCGCTGGTTCCGGGGGGGACGGGGCGGTCCTGCTGAAGGTGGGGGTGCGTGGGCGTGTGGTCGCGCGGGATCAGATGAAGCCGGCACATTATGTCTTTGTGATCGATGCGTCCGGGTCGATGGCGCGGCAGGACCGCCTGCCCCTGGTGCAGCGGTCGCTGGCGATGCTGCTCGGCCAGCTCGGCGAGCAGGACACGGTGTCATTGGTGAGCTACGAGACCCGGCCGTACCTGCTGCTGGAGCACGCCTCGGCGAGCAACCCACAGGCGATCATGGATGCGGCGGCGACGATCCAGACCGGCGGCTCGACGAACCTGACCGATGGGCTCAAGCTCGGCTACCAGGTCGCGTCGCGCCACTTCGCGCCCGGCAGTGTCAACCGCGTGATCCTTTGCAGCGACGGCGTTGCGAACGTCGGCGACGACGACGCGAAGCAGATGCTCGAGGCGGTGAAGCAGTACCGCCAGCACGGGGTAACGCTGATGACGGTGGGCGTCGGTGTGGATGGCCAGACATCGGGCGGGCCGGCTTCCGGGGCCGAGCGGTTTAACGACGGGCTGATGGAACAGCTCGCTAACCAAGGCGACGGGCAGTACGTGTACCTCGGCTCTGTGCAGGATGCGCGGCGGCAGTTCGTCACGGACCTCGCGGCGACCCGGCCGACGATCGCGTACGACGCGAAGATCCAGGTGCACTTTGATCCGACGCGCGTCCGCCGGTACCGGCTAATCGGGTACGAGAACCGGGCTATCGCCGATCACGACTTCCGCAACGACGCGGTCGACGCGGGCGAGGTCGGCAGCGGCCAGTCGGCGACCGCGCTGTACGAGGTCGAGCTCTGGCCGACCCGCCGACGGCGTGTGGGAGACGCTGGCAACCTTGGCACCGTGTATGTGCGCTACCGCGATGCGCGGAGCGGCGCGATCGAAGAGACGCAGACGGCGTTGTCCACCGGCCTGATCCAAGAGCGGAGCGTGGCGGACAACCCGCGGTTCTATCTCGCGGCGTGCGCCGCCGAGTTCGCGGAGCTGCTGCGCGCGAGCGGCCACGCGGCGGACGGCTCGTATGCCCGTCTGCACAGGATCGCACGGGAGGTCGCCGAGGCGCTGCCTCTGGACAAGGACGCGGCCGAGCTGGCCGAGCTGATCGGCCGCGCGGACGGCCTACCAAGGGCGGGGCAATAGATGGCCGGAGCACTCAGGATGAACACGATGAAGAACATGACGATTCGGACGCGAAACACGCTTTGGCTGCTGGCCCTCGCGGTGCTGGTCACGGCCCCCACGGCGGCGCAGGACGAAACCCCGGCCACGCGGAAGCAGACGCTGCGCCAGCCGGTCGTGGCGATCGATGCGATCGATGGCCGGATCGAGGACGACCAGTTCATCGCGGACGTGAAGCTGTCGGTGACGACCTACGCGCCGGGCCAGTCGCTTGACCTGATGTCAGGCGATGCGGTGCTGCGCGGGTTGGCGGCGGTGGGCGGGCGGGCACTGGTAGGCGAGGGCGCGGCCGAGGCGGACGGCAAGGCCCGGCCGGCATCCCTGGGCTACAGCCTCGAGACGAAGACCTACAAGCTGACCGTCGCGGCCAAGGGCGAGATCGAGCTGGCGATGTCGATCGCGGTGCGTGCCAAGGCGCTTGATGGCGGGTGGCGCGAGGCGGCCGTTACGCTGCCGGTCGCGGACCGCCGACCGATCACGGTGGCCAGCGACGACGCGGGGCTGGAGGTCGATCTGCTCGACGCGGTGCGCGTGGTACGCAGGGTCCAGGGCGAGGGGGATGAAGCGAAACTCACGGTCACCGGGCTGCAGGGCTCGGCGAAGAAGCTGGCGGTGCGGTGGCGTTCGACGGTGCAGGATCTCGGCGCAGAGCTAGTGCTTGCAAGCGAGGCGAACACGCTGGTAACCGTGCGCGACGGCGCGATGCGGGTGGACACGCTGCTGGCGTTCGGGATCGCGCAGGGCGAGCTGGAGTCGCTGGTGCTGACGCTGCCCGAGCGTTTGAATGTAACACAGGTCCGGGGCCAAGCGATCCAGGACTGGGCCGTGGTCGAGCCGAAGGAAGAAGGCGGCGCGCGGGAACTACGCGTATCGCTGCGCCTGCCGCAGACCAAGCGTTACGCGCTGCAGGTGGTCGGCGAGCTCGAGCTTACCGCGTTCCCGCTAGACAAGGTTGAGGTGCCGGTGGTAAGACCGCCGGCGGGGATCCGTGCTGGTGGCTACGTCGCAATCGGGACGGACAGCGCGATCGCGCTGGTGGTCGAGCGTTCGGCGGGTCTGACGCAGGTGGATGCGGCGTCGATGCCCCTTCTTTCATTACCTGATTCGGTCGGTCGGCAGATGCCAGGCGCGGCGGGCGCGGGCGGCAAAGTGTTTTACTACAGCTACACGGCGACGCCTTACACCGCGGAGCTTTCGCTGGTGCGGGTTGTTCCGGTGATCGATGCGGAGCACCGCGTGGTGGTTGATGCCCGTGAGGACGGTCTTGTCTATGAGACCCGGGTGGGTCTGGAGGTGCGTGACGCGCCGGTGCGAGGGGTCGAGCTGTCCCTGCCTGATGGGTTCGCGGTGTTGAACGTGTCGGGCCGGGGCGTGTCGGACTACCAGGTGCAGGAGCGCGAGGGGCACGACGACGGCCGGGTGTTGAACGTGCAGTTCGCCGAGCCGCTGATCGGGCAGATCGCTTTGTCGGTGAAGCTGGAGTCGGGCGAGCCGACGGTCGGGCAGACGCGGACTGCTCAAGGTTTGTCGGTACTTGGTGCGGCGAACCAGCGGGGCTACGTCGTCGTGTCGGTCGCTGATGGTCTGGCGGTCGAGGCAAGCGCATCCGAAGAAATGCGGCAGGTGAACACGGCATCGACGCCGTTCAACGTTGAGCGTGGCCAGGCGGCGTACCGGTTCCGCGAGACCGGCTGGTCGCTGGCGCTCACGACGAGCAAGCGGTCGGCGACGGTCCGCGCCGAGGTGTTTCAACTCGTGTCGATCGGCGAGGGCGTGGCCTACGGCAACGTCGCGATCAACTACTTCATTACCGGCGCACCGGTAGACGAGCTGCAGGTGCGCGTGGACCCGCGCGTCGAGAACGTGCAGTTCTTTGGTCGGGATGTCCGGCGGTTTGATGTCGACGAGGGTGACCCGTCGCTTTGGCGGGTGACGCTTCAGCGCAGCGTGAGCGGGGACTACAACCTGGGGGTGGGCTACCACCAGCGGTACCGGGGTGACGGGGCGGGTCTGCTGTTGGTCGGTGGGGTGTCGCCGACGGACGTGCAGATGCAGACGACTTATGCCGCGGTGGCGAGCCCGCTGGATCTCGCGCTAAGCGAGGCTTTGGGTGCCAAGCCGGGGCAGACGCTTTTGCCGATCGCCAACGACGAGCTGCCGGCGAATTACAGCCTGCTTGTCACCGCGCCGCTGCTGAAGACCTACAAGTCTGTTGGGCCTGCATCGGTGGTGGAACTGGACATCGACGCGTACGACCTGGGCGAGCTGACGCCGGCGATTATCGAGATGGCGCAGATCCACACGCATGTCGCGCCCGGTGCCGAGTCCGGCGGGGTCGCGGCGGATACCGAGTCGACCACGAGGATCCGCTACCGCATTAAGAACGCGCGCCGACAGTTCCTGCGCCTGCAGATGCCAAGCGGCGCGACGGGCTGGTCGGTACACCTGATCGGGCGCGATTCGGTTGGGCAGGAGGCCCGCGAGCGGCTGACCGTCTCGACGGACACGGCCGGCGGGGTGCTCATGGTCCCGCTGCCCCGGCCGTTGGACCCCAATAGCCCGATGATCGTTGAGCTGGCGTACGGGCAGGTCCACAGCGGGACAGTCGGCGCGGTCAGCTTCGCGGCGCCGGTCGCGGATACCGCGACGACGTACGAGTCTTGGACGCTTGAAACCGGCGGCGACTGGGCGGTCAATCCCGTCGGCGGGACGATGCGGCCCGAGGTGCGCGAGCTTCGACGAGGGCAGATGGGTGTGCTGCTCGGGGCCGTCGGCGGGGGCTGGGCCGAGGCGGTTAATGAATCGGTGCAGAACCATCGGCTGTGGTTCGCGCTGCTCGCCTGGGCCGCGGTCGTAGTCTTGGCATGGATCTTCCTGCGGCCCGCGGCGTTGTCGGTCACGGCCGCCGGGCTCTTGCTGCTGGCGGTATGGCTCGGCGCGGGGGCGTCTTCATCGTGGCTGGTTCAAGGCGAGTTGGGCTCGCCCGATACCCTGAGTTCGATGACATGGACGCGCGTCATCGAGCAGGGCGGCGAAGAAGGATCGGTCATCGAAGCGGACTTCGTCCCCGAGTGGGCGTTCTACATCTCGATCCGCGCACTGATTACCGGAGCCGCGCTCTCGCTCGCGCTGATTTTTGCGGGGGTTTACTTCCGGCGCGGGCGGTGGGTCCTGGTCGCGCTCGGGTTGGCGGGGTTGGTTTTTTTGGCGGGGCGCTGGCCGGTGATGGAGGGCACGCTCGCCGCAGCGCTGACGTGGGGGATTCCTCTGCTGCTGTTCTTGCTCGTGATGATCCGGCTAGGGATCGGCTGCGGACGATGGCTGTCGGCCCGCCCGATCAGGCAGAGCGCAGCGGCCGCCGCGCTGATTGCGCTGGCGTTCACCATCGTTGGCTGTGTCAGCAGCGAAGAAGCCACGCTCCCGGCTCAGGTCGATCCGGTGCTCGGCCACATCGACTGCCAACTGACCGCGGAGCAAGACTCGATGGCGGTCGATTTCAACTTTGGGTTCACCGCCGACGAGGCGATGCGGTTCGATCTGATCGGCGGCGGGGCGGTGCTGGTCAGTGGAGAGACGGGATCGAAGTACGTGCGTAT
>JAHQVV010000087.1 GCA_019634195.1 Phycisphaeraceae bacterium
AACCCCAGCAAACCCCCTTCGACATCGACTGGCAGCTCACCGCCAACACCATCGAAGAGCTCAAGGGCAAGATCGCCCGCCTGGGCAACGTCAACCTCGGTGCGATCGACGAAGAAAACCAGCTCGAAGACAAGCAGGACGAGCTGGCCGATCAGGTCAAGGACATCGAAGAGGCCGAGCGCCAGCTGCGTCAGCTCATCGAGCAGATCAACAACGACAGCAGGGTCCGCTTCGAGCAGACCTTCAAGGAAGTCCGCGAGAACTTCGCCGGCTCGCAGGGCCTGTTCCGCCGGCTCTTCGGCGGCGGCAAGGCCGACGTCTTCCTCCAGCCCGACGAAGACGGCAATATCGACGTGCTCGAGTCCGGCATCGAGATCACCGCCAAGCCCCCCGGCAAAGAACCCCGCGCGCTGTCGCAGCTCTCGGGTGGCGAAAAAACCATGACCGCCATCGCGCTGCTCATGGCGATCTTTAAGTCCCGCCCCAGCCCCTACGCGATCCTCGACGAAGTCGACGCCGCGCTGGACGAGGCCAACGTCGAGCGCTTCGTCTCGATCATCCACAGCTTCCTGGACGTGTCTCACTTCATCGTCATCACCCACCACAAGCGCACCATGCAGGGCTGCGACGCGCTCTACGGCATCACGATGCAGGAACGCGGCGTCTCCAAACGCGTCCGCGTCCAGTTCGATCAGATCTCCGCCGGCGGAGATGTCAGCAAGGACGTGCTCAACAAGGTTGCCAGCGAACAAACGGAAGATTCGGACCACGAGCCCCAAGCCTCAAGCCCCAAGCCCGAGACCACCCCCTTCCGCCCCGAGATCGGCCCGCCTAACCCCGACGCGAATAAGCCGACTTCGACCAAATACAACGTCGAGATCCCCGAGACCGTCGACGCACCGAAGGAAGAAGTGCCGGCCGAGAAGACCAACCGCGAGAAGCTCGCGGACATGCTCGCGGGCAAAACCCCAGCCGATCAGGCCGACGAGCCATAAGCCGCGTCGCCTTTTGCGAGTAAGCAGCAGGACGAACCATGGATGTCGTGGTATTACTTTCCCCTGTTGTTGTTTACTTGCTGTACCGGTTTGCCCGGTATGTATGGCGGTGCACGCGGCGTGCTCGCTTTGAAAAAGGGCATTTTTACTGCCCGCAATGCCGGTACGATGTCAGCAAGGCTGTTGATCTCCGCTGCACGGAATGTGGAGCGGATGTTCTGGAACTGGGTGTGGATCATGCCGAAAAAGTTAACCCTGTTCTTGTCGGGCCACTCTATTTCTCCGCCGTGTTGGTCGGGACGGTCTTAGCCGTCATGATCTTTTCATTTATTGGATCGGTGGCGTCAGGGATCGAAGAAATGGTTTACGCGGCTGGCCTGCATCATGGCTGGTATGACGAGACAAACTCGATACGGACGGAACTACTCAACTTTGTCACAGCGGGGTTGGTGGCCGTCGTCTATTTTGGTTTGCCTCTCTTGACCCTTCAATTGGTGATCGGCCACAACATGGATATCCGTTCGCGTGCGTCGATGATGGACTGTCGTTTCGAGTCATTGGTGCAGAAGAACAGGGAACAAGCTCTTACGCGTTCGCCGCATCCATCTCGTTGACCGTATCGATCAACTTCCGCAGCGTGCCGTAGCCGCGCTTGGTGCTGGTCCACTGCAGGCGGGTCAGCCCGGGGTAGATGCCGCGTTCTTCCTTCAGCGGGCCGGTCTGCGTGATATAGCCTTCCTTAAGCAGCACCGCGAATTCGTCGTTGAGTAGCTCAAGCTGCGCGTCGGCCAGCGGGCGATGGATCCGCAGCACCTGCGTGTCGCGGACGAAGCGGGCCGAGTGGTAGTTGCGGTAGAACCGGCGGACGTGCTGGGCCGCGGCGGCGGGGTCGTCGAACACCTTGTACAGGTGCAGGTCGTCTTCGCTGATCCAGCCCTTCTCGAGGAGCGACCTGCGCACGTAGTTGTCCCAGTGCTTCCAGTAGTCCCCGCCCGGCGGATCGACGCAGACGATGGGCAGGACCGGTGCCTTGCCGGTCTGGATGAGCGTGAGCGCCTCGAAGCCCTCGTCCTGCGTGCCAAACCCGCCGGGGAACAGCGCGACCGCGTGGCTCATCCACATGAAGATCAGTTTGCGGGTGAAGAAGTAGCGGAACGTGATGAGCTTGTTGTCGCCGGCGATGATGTCGTTGGCGTTGGTCTCGAAGGGGAGGTTGATCGAGACGCCGAAGGACGCCTCGCGTTCCGCCCCGTCGTGCCCGGCCCGCATGATGCCGTCGCCCGCGCCGGTGATGACCATCCACTCATGCGAGGCCATATCCTTGGCAAAATTTGCCGCGGCGATGTAGTCCGGGTGGTCGGTGGGGGTCCGCGCGCTGCCGAAGATGCTGATCTTGCGCGTGTCTTTGTAGGGCCGGAAGACCTTGAGCGCGTAGCGCAGCTCCTTGAGCGAGCGTGAGAGCAGCTTGAGTTCACCGACGTCCGTGCCGTCGTCCGCGAGCTTCGTCGTGGTGTGCATCAACTCGCGCAGGACCTTGCCGCGCAGCTGGTCCGGGTCGGCGCCCAGCGCGACAACGGCCTGCGTGAGGCGGTCGAGCAGGGCCTGGTGGTCGTCTTCGTTCTTTTTCCTGTTCATGAAGCCGATGATATCGCGAGGAAGTGAGCGGACTGTATATTCGGTTGGTGCTGTTGGCTTACCGGGGCTTGAAGTCCGACCACAGCCGATCGAATTCCTTGCCGAAGGCCTCGATGAGTTGGTTGTCGGTCAACACCGTGACGTTCTCGTGGTTGCGGGTTGCGCCTCGGGTCCAGTTGTAGCTGCCGGTGATGAGCCGCTTGCCGTCGACGATGGCGAACTTATGGTGCATGTGGTCGTCATACTCGTCGAACCGCGTCGGCACACCGGCCCGGGCCATCCGCATGATGTCCGAGCCCGAGTCGAAGCGTTTGTCGTTGTCGGTGACCAGGCGCACGGCAACGCCGCGCTGGTGTGCATCAAGGATCGCGGTGGTCACGCGGTCGTCGGTGATCGTAAAGACGCAGATATCGAGCGATTTACGGCAGGCGCGGACCTCGCGTTGGATGAGTTCGAGCCCGTCCTCGCCGGGCGAGAAGGCCAACGCGATGCCGCGGTCGGTGCCGCCATGCTGCGGGGGGCTTGCGGTGTTGTCGATCATCTTGTCGATGCGTTCGAGCCAGCGGAGGATGTGGGCGGGGGACTCTTCGATGTGCTCACGGGCCTTGCGGAAGGCGAGGTTGCGGGCGAACGCGAGGGCCTGGCGGTCCCCGGCGAGGTCGGCGATGGCCTGGCGTAGCGATTTTTCTTCCGCGTTGGAAAGCTGCCCGTCGGCGAGCGTCGCGTCGAGCGCGGCTTCGAGTCGTTTTTGTTCTTGCGAGTTCATACGGCGAGCATAGCGGAATCGCCGCTTGCCGCACACCGCTACTCGATCCCGTTGATCGCGTCGATCAATTCATCGACATGGCTCAGCTGCAGGTTGTGCCTGGCTCTTCCCAGAGAGACGACTTTGACCGGGCCCGCGTTGACCAGCCGGTCTTTGAGGTACTGGACCGTCGAGTCGTGCGGGCAGACGCCGTCCCACGTGCCGTGCACGATCACGACCGGGCAGGTCACCCGGTCGAGCATCGGCTCCATCGCGCGGTTCTCGTCGGTGAGCGCGAGCAACTCGCGGTTGGCACGCTCCCAGTCCTCCGGCACGATCAGGCGGACACCATCTACACCCCGCCGGAACAACTGCGAATCCTGCATGTAGGCATCACAAGCGCCCGCTACCAGCACCACGCCACCAACCTTCTCGGGGTAGTCCACCGCAAGGCGCAACGCGACCGGCCCGCCGTAGGAGTGGCCGACGATGATGGGTTTCTGCCCCGCGGTTTCGTGAAGCAGCGGGGCGATCGTGGCCGCGTGACCGGCTAGCGTCAGCTCGTCTTCGTTGGTGGAGTTGCCGTAGCCGATCCGATCGACCGCGAGCACCTCGCCGGCATGGACCTCGCCGATGCGCTTGACCAGCGTGTTCCAGCTCTTCGCGTCGGCCGGCGCGCCGTGCAGCAGGATGACTTGTGGTCCGTTGGGGTCGCCGCCGGCGTATTCGTTGTAGGCAAGCACCCGGCCATCGGCGAGTGCGATCTGCTGGTCGGTGGGCGAGCTGCTGCACGAGACCAGCATGAAGACCCCGGCGTAAGCCAGCGCCACCAGCCCAAGGCCGTAGCCGAAGGACCTGAGTTTGTTGAGCCAGACCCATTTCATCGGCTTGAGCACGAATCGGAATCGTTTCAGGAGGTCGCGTTTCACCACGACATGCTACACCACCGCCGAGGCGACCTGGTAGGTGATCATCGCCGCGGCGTAGGCCATCACCGTCATGTAGCCGAACTGCAGGACCGCCCACTTCCAGCTGCCGGTCTCGCGTTTGGTCACGGCCTGGGTCGGCAGGCACTGCATCGCCAGCACGAAGAACACCAGGAGCGATAGCAGCGTCGGCAGGTCGAACAGCGGCGAGCCGTCGGGCCGCTTCATCGCGGCGAGGGTGTCCCGCAGGAGCACATCGTCGTCCGCGCCCTCTTCGCCGATGCCCGCCGTGATCGCGAGGGTGGAGACGACGACCTCCCGCGCGGCGAACGACGCGACGACGCCGATGTCGATTCGCCAGTCGAAGCCCAGTGGCGCAAAGACGGGCTCGACGGCCTTGCCTATACGCCCGCCGACGGCGTACTCGGTCGAGTAGCGGGCCAACATGTTGTCGATCTCGGCTTGGGCGGCTTCCACCGCATCCGTATCGCCCGAGGCTTTCGCTGTTTCGATCTGTGCTTCGTAATCCGCGAGCAGCATCACGCTCTCGGGTTTGGCGACGTCGGCGAGTTTATCTTCCGGCAACTGCGGGAACGTCATCGCGGCCCAGATGATGATCGACAGCAGCAGGATGACCGTGCCGGCTTGCTTCAGGAACACGATGCCGCGGTCCCAGATGGTCAGGAACGCGACGCGCAGCGACGGCCAGCGGTAGGGCGGCAGCTCGATGACCAGCTCTTGGGGCTTGCCCTTGAGGATGGTCTTGCCGAGGATGAAGGAC
Organism: Phycisphaeraceae bacterium; assembly: GCA_019634195.1. Taxonomy (GTDB): domain Bacteria; phylum Planctomycetota; class Phycisphaerae; order Phycisphaerales; family Phycisphaeraceae; genus JAHQVV01. Next base: position 5,083 of record JAHQVV010000087.1, read on the forward strand.
GCGAGCATCGCGGCGAGGATGCCGAGGGTGTAGGCGCCGAAGAACAGCCCGCCGCCGAGTATCGCCCGCTCCCAGCTATTGGCCTCGCCGGGGTACAGGATCATGCCGGCCAGGGACGCGACGATCGCGTAGACCGGCAGGCGTGCCGAGCAGGTCATCAGCGGGATGACGAGGATGGTGATCAGCCGGTCGCGGCGCGACTCGATAACCTTGGTGGACATGATCGCGGGGATGGCGCAGGCGTGTGCCGAGAGCATGGGGATGAAGGCCTTGCCGGGCAGGCCGACCTTCTGCATGATGCGGTCCATGACGAAGGCGGCCCGCGCGAGGTAGCCGGTGTCTTCGAGCAGGGTGAGCACGAAGAAGAGGATGAGGATCTGCGGCAGGAAGATCACGACGCCGCCGAGCCCCGCGATGACGCCGTCGACCAGGAAGCTGCCGACCAGGTTGTCGGGCAGCACGCCGGCCGCGGCATCGGCGAGCGAGCCGAACGCCGCATCGACCATGTCCATCGGGTACGTCGCCGCCCTGAAGATAAGGAAAAACAAGGCGTACATGATGACGCCGAAGAAGGCCAGGCCAATGAAGGGGTGGGTCAGAACACTGTCGACTTTTTCGGTCCGCCGTTCGACGACCTCGGAGACCTGCTCGCCTGCCGCCTCGCCGACGCCGCAGGCCCAGGTGTGCCGGTTGGTGTGTGGGCAGCTCGAGCAGGACGTGCACGCGATGCGCTCGGTCATCGCCTCGGCACGCTTGGCGTGGATCGCTTCATCACCCGCCAGGTCGTCCGCGATTGCATCACGTAGCGCATCAATGCCCTCGCCGGTGCGGCCGCTGATCGGCACGATGGTCGCGTCCAGTTCCTTGCCCAGCGTCTCCAAACAGATCGTGATGCTCTGCTTGCGCGCCTCGTCGATCATGTTCAGCGCGACGACCATCGGCGTGCCCATCTCGCGCACCTCGGAAGCGAGGTAAAGGTGCCGGGACAGGCAGGTCGCATCGACGATCACGACGACCGCGTCGGGCCGCTCGATCCCCTTGAGCCGGCCGTGCAGCGCGTCGGCCGCGAGGAGTTCTTCGGATTGGTCCGCGAAGTGTGCCGAATAGAGCCCGGGCAGGTCGATGAGCTCGATCTCGTGTTCGCCGGCCTTGATCTTGGCGGCGCGTCGCTCGAGGGTGGTGCCGGGGAAGTTGCTGGTCTTGGCGCGCAGCCCGGTGAGCCGGTTAAAGAGGGTGGTCTTGCCGGAGTTCGGGTTGCCGACCAGCGCGACGCGGAGGGGCCGTTTGTCGGGCCACTTGCGGTGCGGCTGCTGGACATCGAGTGAGATCGTGGTCATGGCTTGCGTCGTGTGCTGGTGAATGACTACGCGGTGGGTGCGACACGGATGTGCTTGGCGACCTCCGCGGCCAGGCCGATGCGGGTCCCGCCACAGCTCACAATAATGCGCGAGCCTGCGCGGATCACGCGGACACGGCGTCCCTCGTGCATGCCCATCGTTTTGAGCCGGATCAGCATCGCGTGGTCGTCTTCCTCGATCCGCATGACCAGCCCCGTCCCCCCGGCGGGTAGGCCGGTCAGCGGGACCGGGCCGATTGCCTCATCCGCCTTCTTGGGGCTGTTGGTCGAGTTGTTGGCCGCGGTTGGCATGCGAGGGATTGTAGGTTTGGTGAGATTGAGTTGCAATAATGCACATGCCTTAGACTTCGGTAAAAGTAGAGAACCTTGCCGACCCCGATCGCGTTGGCATGGTATAGGTCTGTCTTGATTCGTTTTTTTCGCCGCTTTGATCGGCAGGGATCCGCTATGAAAGTACTTCAAATCGCATGTCTTAGTTTGTCCGGCCTGGTTGGTTGCAGCGGGGCATTTGCCGCCCCAGCCGAAGACTGGCCCCAACACCTGGGCCCGACCCAGGACGCCGTCTCCGCCGAGACCGGCCTACTCAATACCTGGCCTGAAGAGGGCCCGCCCGAACTCTGGCGACACGATGTCGGCAAGGGCTTCGCCGGCACCGCCGTCGTCGATGGCAAGGTCTTCCTCAACGACCGCGAGCAGGGCGTCGCAGACATCCTCCGCGTCTTCGACCTCGAGACCGGCGAAGAACTCTGGCAGTACAAGCACGGCGCGCCGGGCCGAGTCAACTTCCCCGGCTCACGTTCCACACCTAGCGTCACCGGCACGCACGTCTACACCACCGGTGCGCTCGGCGACATCCATGCCATCAACCGCAAGACGAAGAAGCCCGACTGGTCGATCAAGATGTGGGAGAAGTACCCCGACAATAGCCAGAGTTTTGGCTACGGCCCTTCCGCCGTCATCATTGACGATCTCCTACTCCTCAGCCCCACAGCGCAAGGCGACCCCGTCGTCATCGCGGTCGACCCCAAGACGGGCGAGGACGTTTGGCAATCCGAAGCGACACTCACGACCAACCAGACCCACCACACGCCAGTGCTGCGCACGATCGCTGGCGTGCGTGGCATCAGTTGCCGAGACCAAACCCATCTGTATCACATCGATATCAAGACGGGCAAGACAATCTGGTCCCATCAGGTTTACGGCATTGTTCAAGGGCCTCATGTGACCATCCCGCCGGTCACTGTCATCGGCAAAAAAAACCAATACGTCTTCGTCACCAACGGCTACGAGAATGGGTCCGCGCTGTACGAAGTCACAACCGCGGCGGCCGAGGGTGAGTTCGAGATTCGCGAGCTCTACCGCACCCCCGAAGGCAGCCAGGTCCACCCCGCGATCTACCACGACAAGCATTTCTACGTGAATATCAACGAAAACGCCAACCTCCGAGGACGCAACAAGCAGGGCGGGCTCGCGTGCTTCGACGCCAACAACGGCGAGCTAAAGTGGAAGACCCAAAACGAACCGAACCTCAACCGCGGCGCGGTCACCCTCGCCGATGGCAAGCTCTACGTCTTCGACGGCGACACCGGCGAATTGATGCTCGTCAATGCAAACCCAGATCAGTTCGATGTCATCGCCAAGTTCGAGGCCCTCAAACCCGAAGGCCGCAGTAACAACGCCTGGTCGCCCATAGTCGTATCGGATGGCCGGCTGATCATTCGCGACCACCGTCAGATCGTCTGCTACGACCTGCGCGAGAAGAAAGCTCAGCGATAGCTAACTGTTTCCTATTTTTCGACGTTAGTGTTTGAATCAGCAGTGGGGCGGGCACGCCTGTCCGCCGCCGGCCGAAGACCGAATCGATGGATTTTCCCTTTTTATCTAGGAAAGCGATGTACAAGCGCCTGATCATCCTACTGTTTGTCTGCGCCATGCTTTCGCTGAGCGTCTTTGCCCAGCAAGAGCCCGCAACCGCGCCGCTCGAGCACGACCGCCACACGCACAAACACAACCCCGACCACAAGACCGTCCCCGCCGAGGGTGACCGCTTCCACACCAGCCGAGAGGGCAACGTGCTCGAACTGCCTGTCGAGGAAGACGCGTTTACCTTCGCCGTCTTCGGCGACCGCACCGGCGGGCCGCACAAGGGCATCAACGTCCTCGCCGACGCGGTCGCAGACGTGAACCTCATCGAGCCGGATCTGGTCATGACCGTCGGCGACCTCATCAACGGCTACGCGAACGACAAGGTCTGGATGCCCCAGATGAAGCAGTACAAGCAAGTCATGGGCGAGCTCGTCTGCCCCTGGTTCCCTGTCGCCGGCAACCACGACGTCTACTGGCGCGGCCCCAACAAACCGAAGCGCGAGCTCGAGCCCGAATACGAGATGCACTTCGGGCCGCTCTGGTACGCCTTCGAGCACAAAGACTGCTTCTTCGTTGTCCTCTACACCGACGAGGGCAACCCCAAGACCGGCGAGCGCAACTTCAAAAAACCCGAATCCCAGCGCATGTCCGACGAGCAGTTCGACTGGCTCAAGGGCATCCTCAAGAAGGCCAAAGACGCCAACCACGTCTTCGTCTTCCTCCACCACCCGCGCTGGCTCGGCCGGGGCTATGGCGACGACTGGGAAAAAGTCCACAAAGAACTCGTCGCCGCGGGCAATGTCTCCGGCGTCTTCGCTGGCCACATCCACCATATGCGGTACGACCCCAAAGACGAGATCGACTACTTCTCCCTCGCCACGGTCGGCGGTGGGCAGCCCGGCTGGGCGCCCAAGGCCGGCTGGCTGCACCATTTCAACCTTGTCACCGTCCGCAAGGACCAGGTCGCCTTCTCCGCCATCCCCGTCGGCGGCGTGATGGACCCTAAAGCCATCACCGGCAACGTCTCCGAAGAGTCCGAACGGCTCGGCCGAGCCATGCCCGCGCAGTTCAAAAAGCCGATCACCATCGCAAAAGACGGCTCGGTCGATGATTCATTTACCGTCACCGTCAAGAACCCCGCCAAGTTCGCGATCGATATTGAGCTGGTCCCAACCAGCAAGGACAGCCGATGGTCTATCGGCCCCGACCACGAGCACGCCACCATCCAGCCTAGAGAAGAGAAGGCCCTGACCTTCAAGGTGAAGCGCGCCCCCGGCAAGTTCGATACAACGGCCCGCGCCATCGTCCTCGAACTGGGAATCGACCTGCTCACCGATAAGCACCGCTTCCCGATCCCGGTCAAACGCATCACGGTCCCCGGCTCCCTACGCGTCGATACCGCAGACTAATGCCGCGCCCAACCCTGCACCGCGTGTGCAAGGGCTCGCCGCCATAGCCGCCGCGTAACACGCGGGGGTCGAAGCCACATCCACTGCCGCTCCCGCCCATCCCCACAAGCCCACCCCAAACGCCTCGGCCCCCGTGCGTTGCCCGGCGGCTACAGATTTTCTTCTCTCTACGATCAGTAGCGCGACATGTCCGCCGCGACACCACGCAGGGCGAGCACAAAAAGCCAGCCAAGCACGGTGGCCGGTGTCTGAGCCTGCGAAGACCCGGAACAAATGCCGTAGATGTGTTCAAGACAACCCGTTCCGGGGCATCCCCAAGCCGCCTGCCCCTGCCACCCGCCGGTAATTCACTGCCAGTTCATGATGTCTGCGATGATCCAAAACATGGTCAGGATGAGCACCACGATCAAGAGAACCCCCGCGAGTTGGACTAGGGCACGCTTGTTTGAGCCTTTGATATGCTCGGTCATGGTCATGAGCGCGGCGATCATTGCGGCGACCACACCAACGCCGGTCATGATGCCGAGGAGAGTGTCGAGGCCGTGATCAATGATTTCATTGCGTATCGACCCCTTAACCAGGGGTAGGAAGAAGCCCACCAGAAAGCTGATGCCGATGATGCCGAGCTTGCCCATGAGGCCGTCGCTAATTTCTTTGCCATCGGCGTCCAGTTCGAACACACTGATCGGGTTCAGCCCTTCTTGTTGCAGCGCAGCGATGACTTCGTCGTCATCCTCGCCTTGGGCCTGGCCCTTGACCATTATGCCTTTATCGTCCAGTGCTTCGTAGTTGAAGTCGGGCATCGGATGTCTCCAAGTGTCACTGGCGACCACCGGCTGTGATGAACGATACTATTACCTTATCACAGCCCCCGTCAGCGCATCGTTGAACGTCGCGCTGGGCCGCATCGCGGCCTCGGCTTTGGCGTCATCCGGCAGGTAGTAGCCGCCCAGGTCGGCGGGCTTGCCCTGGGTGGCGTCGATCTCAGAGAGGATCGTGTCTTGCTGCAGCTCCAGCTCGGCGGCCAGGCGGTTGAACGCGGTCGCGAGGTCCATGTCGTCCTCCTGATCGCGCAGGGCCTGGGCCCAGTACAGGGCGAGGAAGTAGTGGCTGCCGCGGTTGTCGAGCTGGCCGGCCTTGCGCAGCGGGCTCTTGCCCTCGTTAAGCAGCTTGGTCGTTGCGTCGGTCAGCGTCGAGGCGAGGATCGCGGCCTTGGGGTTGTCGGCCTTGCGTGCGACGTCTTCGAGCGACACGCCCAACGCGAGGAACTCGCCCAGCGAATCCCAGCGGAGGTGGCTTTCCTTGACGAACTGCTGCACGTGCTTGGGGGCCGAGCCGCCGGCCCCGGTTTCGTAGAGGCCGCCGCCGTTGAGGAGGGGCACGATCGAGAGCATCTTCGCGCTGGTGCCCAGCTCGAGGATGGGGAACAGGTCGGTGAGGTAGTCGCGGAGGACGTTGCCGGTGACACTGATTGTGTCCTTACCGTCCTTGCAGCGATCCAGCGCGTGCCTGGTCGCTTCGACCGGCGGGAGGATCTGGATGTCCAGGCCTTCGGTGTCGTGGTCCTTGAGGTAGGCCTCGACTTTTTCGACGAGTTGTGCGTCGTGTGCGCGGTCCTTGTTGAGCCAGAAGATCGCAGGGGTATCGGTCAGGCGGGCACGCGTAACGGCCAGCTTGACCCAGTCGCGGATGGCGATGTCCTTGGTCTGGCAGGCGCGCCAGATATCGCCCGCTTCGACGCCGTGCTCAAACAGCGTGTTGCCGATGCTGTCGATGACGACAACTTTGCCTGGCGCCTCGATCTCGAAGGTCTTGTCGTGGCTGCCGTATTCCTCGGCTTTCTTCGCCATGAGCCCGACGTTGGCGACGCTGCCCATCTTGGCCGGATCAAAAGCGCCGTTTTTGCGGCAGAAATCGATCGTGGCCTGGTAGATGCCGGCGTAGCAGCGGTCGGGGATGACGGCCTTGGTGTCGGCGGGCTTGCCATCCGGGCCCCACATCTGGCCGGAGTTGCGGATCATCGCGGGCATCGACGCGTCGATAATGATGTCGCTGGGCACGTGCAGGTTCGTGATCCCGTTGTCCGAGTCGACCATCGCCAAGGCGGGCTGGGCGTCGTAGATCGATTCGATCTCGCGCTCGATCTCGGCCCGCAGTTCGGCGTCGAGCTTGGGCAGCTTGGCGAACACGTCGCCGAAACCGTTGTTGGAATTCACGCCCGCGTTGTTTAAAGCCTGCGCGTGCTTTTCGAAGAGCTGCTTGAAGAAGACCTTGACGCAGTGGCCGAAGATGATCGGGTCGGAGACCTTCATCATCGTCGCTTTCATGTGCAGCGAGAACAGCACGCCTTGGGCCTTGGCGTCTTCGATCTGCTCGGCCAGGAAGGCTTCGAGTTTCGAGGCGGACATGCAGGACGCATCAAGCACTTCGCCTTCGAGTAGGGGCAGTGCTTCTTTAAGGATGGTTTCTTTGCCGTCGCCATCGATGTGTTTGATGGTGACGGTGGTGTCCGCGGGGCAGGTGTACGATTGCTCGCTGCCAAAGAAGTCGCCATCGGTCATCGATGCGACGTGTGACCTGGAGTCGGACGACCAGGCCCCCATACTGTGCGGGTGGGCTTGTGCGTAGGCCTTAACCGGGCCGGCGACGCGGCGGTCGGAGTTGCCTTCACGCAAGACGGGGTTGACCGCGCTGCCCAGCACCTTGGCGTAGCTCGCCTTGATCGCTTCTTCTTCGGGCGTCGAAGGCTCGGCCGGGTAGTCCGGCAGATCAAAGCCCTTGGCCTGCAGCTCCGCGATCGCGGCGCAGAGCTGCGGGATCGACGCGCTGATGTTCGGCAGCTTGATCACGTTCGCCTCGGCCGTCTTGCAGAGGTCGCCTAGCTCAGCCAGCGCGTCCGGTGTCTTCTGCTCGGCGGTCAGCCTGTCGGGGAACTGCGCGAGGATCCGCGCGGCCAGCGAGATATCTTTGATGACCATCTCGATGCCGGCGGAGGCGACAAAGCTGCGGATGATCGGCAGCAGCGAGTACGTCGCCAGCGCGGGGGCTTCGTCGGTCTTGGTGTAAACAATCGTGGGGGTGGTACTCATGCCGGTCGTTGGGCTCGGGGTGGGAAAACAAACGAGAGCCCGGCATTATCGCGGATCAGACGCGGGGGACAAGTTGGCGTGGAAGTTTCTGGGGTTTTCTGGCTCTCCAGAAGACCTCCGATATGTCTCGAACACACCGGTCATGCGCTTGTTTTTACGACATTTTTTAGGCTTGATCTAGGCGCGAGAGAGCTGTACGGTGGCGGAGCTGCACCCGAGGTGCAATCGGGGTGTAGGGCCGAAATCAAGGCGCTGTGCAATCGAATACCGTAATTCTTGCGATGAATGGAGTTATTCAGTGGATTGTTCGGGAATCACTTTTAGGGTCGGCAATGATATAGACCTCGAACGGTTCGTCGAGATACTCCGTTGTTCGACACTCGGTGAGAGGCGTCCCCTGCACAATCGGCAAGTCATGAAAGCCATGCTGGATCATGGGGACATCATCGTATCGGCTTGGGATGGCGAACAAATTGTTGGCGCTGCAACGACGCTGACCGACTTTCATCGAGTCGCGTATCTTGCAGATTTAGCAGTGCATGTTGATTATCAACAACAGGGGATAGGAAAAGAATTGATCAGAAGGACTAGAGAAGCACTCAGGCCTACTTGTTCGATCGTCCTGTTGTCGGCCCCAAAAGCGAACGACTACTATCCCAAAGTAGGGTTTGAGCACAACCCACGTGCATGGACTTTAGATGCCATTGAAAAAGCATAAATGATTTGATCACACCCAATCTCTTTGGCCGCGTTACGGCGCCCAGCCGTAGGTGGATTACTTCAAAAGAACAGGCACATGATCCATCGCGGATGGGCCGAAGGCTTCGCTACCCCCGGTGCCAGCGTTCAGTCCAGTTCGTCCCGCACGGCTTTGAACTGGCTCATCGCGAAGTCCAGATCCTCGATCGAATGGGCGGCGCTGATCTGCGTGCGGATGCGGGCCTGGCCCTTGGGGACGACGGGGAAGCTGAACGGGATCACGTACACGCCACGCTCCAGCAGTTTCTCGGCGAAGGCGCCGGCCTTCACCGCGTCGTAAAACATCACCGGGCTGATCGGGTGCGTGCCTTCGAGCATGTCGAAGCCCAGCTCGTTCATGCCCTCGCGGAAGTGCGTGGTGTTCGCCTCGAGCTTGTCGCGCAGCTCGGTCGAAGCGGTGAGCAGCTCCAGCGACTTGAGCGAGGCCATGACGATACTTGGCGCGACGGAGTTGGAGAAGAGGTAGGGTCGGGAGCGTTGGCGCAAGAGCTCGATGATCTCTTTTTTGCCGGAGGTGTAGCCGCCCGACGCGCCGCCGATGGCCTTGCCGAGCGTGCCGGTGGTGATGTCGATGCGGTCGATGACGCCGCAGTGCTCGTGCGTGCCCCGGCCGGTCTTGCCGACGAACCCCGTGGCGTGGCAGTCGTCGAAGTGGACCAGTGCGTTGTACTTGTCCGCGAGGTCGCCGACCTTGTCGAGCTGGGCGATGTAGCCGTCCATCGAGAAGACGCCGTCGGTCGTGATGAGCTTGTAGCGGGCGCCGTCGGCGTCGGCTTGCTGGAGCTGTTTCTCCAGGTCGGCCATGTCATTGTTGGCGTAGCGGTAGCGCATCGCTTTGCAGAGCCTGACGCCGTCGATGATCGACGCGTGGTTGAGCGAGTCGGAGATGATCGCGTCTTCCTTGGTCAGCAGGGTTTCGAACAGCCCGCCGTTGGCGTCGAAGCAGGAGGAGTAGAGGATCGTGTCCTGGGTCCCGAGGAACTCGGAGAGCTTGGCTTCGAGGTCTTTATGGATTTGCTGCGTACCGCAGATGAAACGGACCGAGGCCAGGCCGTAGCCCCAATCGTCCATCGCCTGCTTCGCCGCGGCGACGACCTGGGGGTGGTCGGCCAGGCCGAGGTAATTATTCGCGCACATGTTCAGCACGGGCTGGTCGGCCGTGGTCACGCCGACCCGCGCGTTTTGCGGCGAGGTCATGACACGCTCGGCCTTATAGAGGCCCGCGTCTTTGATTTCGTTGAGGGTGGTTTGGAGATGGTTTTGGAAGTTGGTGTACATCTTTTGTTTCTCGCTTTTGAACCACAGAGACACGGGGGTCACTGAGGAAGGCGGTTTTAGAATTTAGAAAATGACTTTCTATCTCTGGCTCGGTTTCTGTGCTCTCTGTGTCTCCGCAGTAAAAACCGAATCACCAGCTAAGCACAACCTTGCCGCACTCCCCGCTCAGCATCGCGTCGAAGCCTTGTTGGAAGTCTTCTGCAGCAAAGCGGTGCGTGATCACGGGGGTGAGGTCCAGGCCGCTCTGGACCATGACGGCCATCTTGTACCAACTGTCGTACATCTCTCGGCCGTAGATGCCTTTGATGGTCAGCATGTTGAAGACGACGGTGTTCCAGTCGATCGCCATGCCTGCCTCGGGGATGCCGAGCACGCTGATCTTCCCGCCGTGGGTCATGTTGTCGATCATGTCGCGGAAGGCCTGTGCGTTGCCAGACATCTCCAGGCCGACGTCGAAGCCTTCGCGCATGCCGAGCTGTTTCTGCGTCTCGGCGATCGATTGCTTCGTCACATTGATCGCCAGCGTCGCGCCCATTTTTTTTGCGAGGTCCAGTCGGTAGTCGTTGACATCGGTGACGACAACGTGGCGCGCCCCGGCGTGTTTACAGATGGCAGCGGCCATGATGCCGATCGGCCCGGCCCCGGTGATGAGTACGTCTTCGCCTAAGAGGTCCCACTGCAGCGCGGTGTGCGTTGCGTTACCGAAAGGGTCGAAAATGGAGGCTACGTCTCGATCAATTTCCGGGGGGTGTTCCCAGACGTTCGCGTTGGGTAGGGCGATGTATTCCGCGAACGCACCGGTGCGGTTGACGCCGATGCCTTTGGTGTCTTTGCACAGGTGTCGCCGCCCGGCCAGGCAGTTGCGACACCGGCCACACACCACGTGTCCCTCGCCGGAGACGATCATGCCTGGCTGGTAGTCGTTGACGTTGGAGCCGACCTCGACGACGTCGCCGACGAACTCGTGGCCGACGACCATGGGGACGGGGATGGTTTGCTGGGCCCAGTCGTCCCATTTGTAGATATGCAGGTCGGTGCCGCACACGCCGGTCCGGTCGATCTTGACGAGCACGTCGTTGATCCCGATCTCGGGCACGGGCACGTCCTGCATCCACAGGCCAACCTCGGGCGACGCTTTAACAAGGGCTTTCATGGTTCGGGGCATGGCGGGTCTTGTAGGAGGTAGTTTGCAGGTGGGTTCGCGAGTATATGTGATTCCTACGAAGCAGTCGCTACGCGTTCCAGACGCTTCAGTGGCTTCGCAATACCGTGACATCGGCCCGAGCTTGGTGCTCCAAACCTGCTCTTCTTGTAGTATGACTGCTGAGGACAGAACGATGACGCAACGCGAAGCTGTGTTCCCAAACAACCCGCATGCTCTGTACGAGCTCCACGGCTATTCACCGGCGATCAGATCCGGAGACCTCTTGTTTGTCTCCGGACAGGTCGGTTGTGGGGTAGACGGCAGGCCGATCGAAGACCTTGAACAGCAGATCAGGCGGGCCTTTCTGAACCTGGCCTCGGTACTCGAGGCCTCCGGCTGCGGCTTTGAAGATGTGGTCGATGTCACTTCCTTTCACATTGATCCGGAGCGTCAACTCGGCCTGTTGTTGCCGATCAAGGACAGCTATTTTGCCCCTGCGCACAGGCCGAACTGGACAGCGGTCGGCGTGACGTGGTTGGCCGGTTTTCAATTTGAGATTAAAGTGATCGCGCGGATTCCGGCCCGTGATTGATTGCCTGATAGGTGTAAAGTCGCACTGGCATCGCAGCCAGGATTCAATCGATACAAGCCCCATTGACAATGTTCTGCTCGGGGGATACCTTGCACGCATGACTCGCAGCCTTCTCCAACTCGACCTCGGCACCGGCCTACTAGGCCTCCTGCTACTGGACCGCGCTGGATAGGGCACCGCGATCGCTTTTTACGATCACCAACACCCTGTCTGGCACATGCCTGGCAGGGTTTTTTCATTGAGTCATCAGCCGTTAGCTATTAGCGCCAGACCACCCCCCCACCCCCC
>JAHQVV010000088.1 GCA_019634195.1 Phycisphaeraceae bacterium
CTGGGTGTAGGCGTGCTTGCCCTCCATCATGGCGATGATGGTGGCGGGGTAGTGGTGGTGGTCAGGGGCGGCGACGGAGACCGCGTCGATGTCCTTCATGTGCTTGTCGTACATCTTGCGGTAGTCGGTGAAGCCCGTGGCCCCGGGGTGCATCTTCGCGGCCTTGCCCCACCGGCCGGCGTCGGCGTCGCAGTAGCAGGGGCAGCCCAGGCCGTCGCCGGAGAGCTGGTTGAGGTGCTGGCCGTTGGCGATACCCCCGGTGCCGATGAAGGCGATGTTCAGGCGGTCGTTGGCACCGAACACGCTGTTGTAGGAGCTGGCGCCGAGGGCCCACGCGGAGGTCGCGGCGGTGGCTTGAAGGAATCGACGGCGGGTAAAACGGATCGGGTTGGACATGGGGTTCCTTTGGAAAGAGTGATATAAAAAGCAACTTGCGTTGCACTAATTCATAAAAAGCGTCATGGTTTGTCTTGACCGTATCGCGCTAGGTACAGCAAGCAAGGATCTACCGACGGATTATTCATTTGCTGGGCGACCTGCCGACTACGCCCGGTGAGATTGGCCTCGTATCCGAGGTCGCTACGATTTCCATTGCGTTGATGTACGCATAACTACCCTTCACCAGATTCAGGTCGACAAAAACTTGCCCGTTGATATCGGGACGAATGTTAAAGACCTGCGCAACTTGATTGCTGTTTCCGTTATAGGCGCCAGTAGTACCGATGCCGCCCCTAGAAGTTTCCAGCCGGGCACTTTGGCTCTTGGTCCCGATGACCTTGTACTCGGTGATTTGAGTTTCGGCTGTGTTGCGGCTGCCGAAAAACTTAAAGCTGTATGTCAAACCCGGATCTAGGCCATCAATCATGAATCCGCCACTTAAATCGTCATCGCCCTTTCCTCGCAGGTCATCAGCGGTGCTGAAAAAGAAATCGACAGTTGCTGACTCAACGGCCAGGTCGCCCAGCAGGTTTGTGTCGGGAGCGAACAAGCCGCCGTGCAGCTTGCCATTCGAGCCGAAATCTCCGGTGATGGTAATGCGCATGCCGGTGTCGGCTCCATCGGTATTCACGAGCCCACCCTGGTGTTCACCGGCGATCACTCGGACCCCGCCAGCGTTGCCCACCCAGTAGTTCCAGTGGTTGCCATTCACATCTGGACGATCTGTGGGATCTCCATCATCGGGATTGATCGGGCCAAAATCAAACAGCAGACGTTCGCCTGCCTTTAACGATGTGGGGGTTTCGGCGTGGACTTTGTCGGGGGGAAAAGCAGCTGCCACCTCAGGCCGGATAACGGACCGCCACAAGCGATATCCATCCCGATTAAGGTGGATCGAGTCGACAAACTTGTTCATGAAGCCCGCACCGCTATATGCTCCAAGATCATCGAAAACCGCGGGTAGATCGATATAGTGAATCCGCTCATCGCCTGCCGCAACTGAAGCGATCCCGGCGTTTGCGATGTCTTCTTGATCACGATTTTCTTGGCGGCCTGGTGTCGGCATGATGCCGAGATAAAAGACCGTGGTGCTTGGAAGCTTCTTATGGATGATACCGGTGAATTCGTTGAACGCGATCACTACATCGTCGCCAGATACGCCGCTCGCGATATCATTGGTGCCGAGCCAGAGCACGACCGCTCGCGGCGAGAGGCTGATGATCGCGTCATCTACGTGGGGTAGATACGTGGAAAAAGTTGCGCCGCCGAGGCCTCGTTGAGCAATGTTGTAGTCGGCAAAACTCAGCGCAAGCCCTTCCCACCGCCTGATAGATGAACTGCCGGCAAAAACAATCCCACCGGCGGGTAACGGGTCGGCCGCGTCTTGCGCAACCCACCGCGACACCTGCGAGTCGTACTGCACATGGGCGCATGAGGTGAGCAGGCCAAGAAGCAGAAGAGCATAAACTGACATGCACCATGTCGATTGACTGGAGATCAACGAGGTTGCTTGCAGCGATGAGCGGATACCCCCGCTTACTGTTAGTACAACAAAACTGAAGATTAGCATTATTAATGCGGGGCTAGACTTTGCGTGATAATTTGCTTCGGCAATAAACTCGTCAATCCTCGATGCCTCATGGCTGTTAACCTGGTTACCAGGATAGAAGTCAACAAGGGTGCGTGATCGATCTGTCCCGTGATCTAAGCCTGCATCGTGTTTCACAGTTATTACTGATGTAATCGGGGCATATGTGAGAGAAGCGCCTTATCGGGGAAGCCTTGGTTGATCGAATTGGTTCTCAAGATTTCGACCGACTCAATGCGGTAGGCCGATCTGATCGCGGATGACCTTGGCTTGATCTTTGGCAACGGAATGGCGCCTATTCACCCAGGCCTTTGATCCGGATGTTACGGAACCAGATCGGTGCGCCGCCGTGTTTGCCCTGCAGCCCAATCTTGCCCTTCGTGGGCAGCGATGCGACGGGCTTGCTCAGCCAGTTCGGGACCTCCGATCCGTCGGGGTTGACCTTGTTGTTGGTGAACTGGGTCATGTCCATCGACGCGACGTGTTCGCCGTTGAGCACGACATCGACCTGGGTGCCAGCACAGGTGATAGACATGCGGTTCCACTCGCCCGCCTTGTTGACCGCGCGCCTGCTCGGCGCCACGTGCCCGAAGACCCCGCCGCAGCGCCAGTTGTCGGCTACCTTGGTCCACTTGTCCCCGTGATCGTCGAGGATCTGGACCTCGACCGCGCCGGGGATCCAGTCCTTCGTGTCCACGCTGTAAACGATCACCCCGCTGTTCGCATTGGGACCGGCCTTAAACTCCAGGTCCAGGACGAAGTTTTCGTACTCTTTCTGTGTCCAGATGTTCTGGTCTTTGCTCGCGGTCATCACCCCGTCCGCCACCGTCCAGACGCCCTCGGGGTAGTCGGCGTTGGACAGGTCCGCGGCAAACAGCGGAGCCCAATCGCGACTATCCGGGTGCTTGTCGACCGCGTGCTTGCCAGATACGACAGTGCAGCCAGTGGAGACAAGAGCCATGCAGAGGATCAAAACTTTGTACATATATGAAACCTTTCTAGTGGGTTGTTTTCAGAGTGCGATCAGTTGTAGCGAGTATGAAAAAGTGCATCGGCCGATTTAGGCCGCTTGGTGGGCTGCTCAAACATTGCTACCGGCAAGCCTCCCGAGAGGGCAACGACGCCTAACACTCAATAGCAGCCCACCCAGGCCGCCGAGCAATACCAGCGAGTTTGGCTCCGGAACAATGCGGATAATTTGACCCGCTACACCCCCGCCAGCCCGGGGGTCACGGCCGACCGCGACCAAGTACAACTCGCCGTTTTCATCTTCTCCGAGACTAATAAGGCGCTCAGGCAGCAGCCGCGCCTCATTGTCAATGAATCCAAAGAACAAGTCGCCCTCTGGATCGATCAGCAACTCGTGGAAGTCTGTGGTGTCCGTCGCATCGGGGTCGCCATAGAAGAGGCGGGCTGTGGGCTGGCGTTCACCAAGATCGCCGAAAACATACATGCCTTGCAATTCTGGGATCAGCGAGCCCCGATACACGAAGCCCCCGGAGATCGAGAGCCCCTCATCGTGATCGTACTCAAACAGCGGGTCAATAAAGCTGAACTCTTCGGCCAGCGTCATCGCCCCGTTGTTGTTGCTGGAGGGGGTATCTTCCTCGACCCTGCAGCAGCCGAGGTTCTGGCCCGAGCGGAGGCTTCCTTCCTTTGAGTTCCAGCCGTAGTTACCGCCAGCGACAACAACGTTGATTTCTTCGACATCACTCTGACCCACGTCACCGACGTAGAGTTTGCCGGTCGTGCCATCGAAATTCATGCGGAACGGGCTGCGGAACCCATAGGCATACACCTCATCGAGCGGATCGACGGTCTGCCCGTTGCGATCGCCATTGAGATAAGCGGTGACGGTTTCACCGTTCGCATAGGGGTTGTCGGACGGGATCCCGTACCGCCCGTTGCTGCTGTTGTTGCCCAACGGGTCGATACGCAGGATATTGCCGAAAATCGTGGAAGGGTCCTGCGACTCGGTGGGGTTCGCGCCGCCGTCGCCCGAAGAGATGTAAAGCGTTTTGTCCGGGCCGAAGGCCAGGTCGACCACGTTGTGCGGCTGGCCCGGCTGACCAACACGCATGATTTCACGAGAGGTGTCGCCGGCCGATCCCCAACTGTTGCTCGAGTGATCGGCCAAAGTCCATTCGGTCAGGATGTCCTGATGGTTGTTGTCGCTGCCGAAATCGGTGGGCGTGCCGCTGGGGTTCTCGGTGGTAATCGTGTAGAACCTGCCGTAACCGGCGGCGCCCGCCTTGCCGAAGTCCGGGTGGAAGGCGATCGAGGTCATACCCCACTCCCCATTGCCGGGGACTTGGGTGCCGGACTGGGCCTTGGTGAGCAACGCGGTATTCAGGAGGTTGCCGCCACCATCGATAACACGTGTGATGCCACCCAGGGTTGAGACCGCGAGCCTGCCGCTGCCGTCCCCGAACGGCACGAGGTCGGTAGGGGTAACCTGAAACTCGCCGTTGAAGCTGCCCGCTAGACCGTCCGCGTAAAGCTCCAGCCTGACCTGTGTGGTGCCCTGCTGGATGTCCGGGAAATGCTGGGCGTCAGCAGGCAAAACAAGCCATGCCAGGGCCAACGCCAAGACGGGTTTGTAACGCTTAACGACGATGACGCAGCATTTAATTTGACCTCGAAGATTCATCAATATTGCTCCTTAAGCAAGCGGCATGGCGTGCCAAACCGGAAAATAAGACCGCACAATAAGCATCAGACTCTCTAACGACTCCTGGATCAGGGTTCCCAACAGGGTTCAGGATTTTTACGCGATTAAGTGAACGAGCGCATCCGCGTCGTGTTTTACTTCTCAGTCTCAGCCGCGACTCAATGCCCTAGTTCGCAGTCGGCAGCTTGTACCAGAAGTTTTGGAATACACTCGTCGAGAATGTTGGTATCTGGGAGAAGTCGTCCTGCGTGCCGTAGTCCCAAGCCGCGTTGTAGGTCTCGACCGATGCGTCGACGCGGGCGTAGTTGACATCAATATTGTCTCGTGGCTGGCCAACCGAGTCGTATCTTGAGAACGCGTTCAGGTTGGCGGGGATGTTCTCTTGGTAGTTCGTTTCCGCCCCCTCGCTGGGGTGGGAGGTTTCAGAGCCGTCCCCGGTGCTCTTGTTCGCGTCGCTATCCATCGCCAGGACATCGAATTCAGCGTGGTCAAGACCGGTCGCCGGCCTGTAGGTAAACCGCTTATCCGAGCTCGTCATCTGCTCGTACTCCTTACCGTTGTAAACCCCGTCGAAGCCCCAACCGAAGAACATCGCGTAGCTGGATTCGATGATGCTGGAACTGTTGTTCAGGTCGTGGAGGTCCAGCTGCTCGGAGAACGGGCACTGGAGCAAGTTAAAATCAATGTAGCCATCGAGATCAAGGCGCAAATCATACGCACTGTTGACCTTGATGTACGTCTGCTTGTTTACGACGTCTAAGTCACGCTCCGGGTACTTGCCGAAGTCGGCCTCGTACGCGGCGCTGGCCTGGACAATGCTGCGCAGGTTGACCTTGCACTGGGTGTTCGTGGCGCTCTTGCGGGCTGCAGCGAGCGCCGGGAGGAGGATGGCGATCAGCAGTGCAATAATGGAGATCACTACCAGGAGTTCGATTAATGTAAACGCACGTCTCATCATGAAAGCCTTTCTTGTTAAATCGCCTCGGAGCCGAGGCCTGCAAACCAAATTTGGGTTTGAACGCTCGGGGCCTTGCGGTAAAGCCGCGCCTTCTAAAGCCACCGATCTCCCATCCCCCGGATCGGCCGCGGCAAAGATGCGGCAAAGATGCGGCAAAACATCGAGCCGAAAATTCATCTGGGTCTTACGCCGATAAGTGATTTCTCCATCATGCGGTGCTTGAATACCTCTTTGGTGTGGGTCATGAGTCTACCACGGCACCCCGCATAAAGACCAGTGTTTTTTAAGAAAAATACTAGGGTTTTTTAGTTCATTTTTATAATAAGACTATACTTATTTTTAAATAATTTAAATAAATGATCTTATATTAGATCGATTGACCTGGCTTTTTTGCGCCGAACATAAACCGGATAGTTTGGGAGGGCTAATATGCGGTAAATCCTCCCCAAATGGCCGATGCGGGGCTGATTGACCGTCCAGCACCCTGCCAAACGAGCCCGCGCTGAGCAAGCGACCTAACCACACATCCTCGGAGCTATCGCGCGGCCGATGGACGGCTCGAACCAACCCAAACGCCGTTTCGGCCAATTGACTCCACCCCAATCACGTGACATTCCGCGGGTCCCTACATGCATTTGAGTTGCCCCGCGCATCTTCCACACCGCGGCCGCGGTTGGCACGGAAGAGTCCGGCGGCTCACGCGCACTGCTGTTTTCGCGATGCCTAGCACTATCGCTGTGGCCCATTTCAGCACAGATTGCAAACGAACGATTGGCCAATTCCCACAAGACAATAGGGATAAACAGAAGAATACAATAATTATTAATATAGTTAATAAATATATTTATAGATAAGTATAGTCTTATAATGCAAATGAATGTCAAAAAAACTAGTATTTTCTTTAAAAAACACTGGTCTTACTTGCATTGTCGGGTTAGACTGTGACATTACCCCAACGGGTATCCACACAATGTGTTAGGAGAATCAACTTGCCACCGTAGACCCGAAAGATCTCGCCGGCTCGATTTTCTGCCACAGTTGAGCCGGCAAATGAGCGCCCCGTGGCCGTTCTAGTTCCAACCAAACTCTAAGCAACTTCCCCAACACCTTTTTAGGAGAACTGTAATATGATCCGTATC
>JAHQVV010000089.1 GCA_019634195.1 Phycisphaeraceae bacterium
CCCCAGCGCTCTGTGACTTGAGGTCACTCGCTTGCGCTTCGTGCTCGGATCAACCTCCCAAGTAACCCCGCCAATTCCTCGCCCCCGTCTCGGAACCGCATCGCCAACGCCGACCGGTAGATCGGCACGCCGACCGATTCATCTTCCAAGAGCGAGGCCCACTTCACCCAGTCCTTCTCCGTCGTCACGATCGCCTGTGCGCCCGCGGTCGTTGCAAGGTCCATGAATCGAAGCAGCTGCTTCCGCGTGTAGCCGTGGTGGTCCGGCTGCGCTTCGCAGTGAAGGACCTGCCCGCTGTGCTCCGTCAGCGTCGCCTCAAACGCCGCCGGGTTGCCGATACCGACGACGCCCATCACGTTCATCGCGTTGAGGATCGTCAGGTCGTGTACCTCGCCCGCCGCATCCACCAACCCGACCCACGTGTGCTCGGCGTGTGCGATCGGCGGCTTGCCGGTAACCGTTTCAACCTGTCGATCGATCTGCTTCAAGCCTTCCGGGGGCACAAGGTCACTGCGCGTCACGACCACGTGATCCGCCCGCTTGATCGCCGATTTCGGCTCGCGCATCAGCCCGCGCGGCAGCAGGTGCCCGTAGCCCCACGGGTTGGTCGCATCGATCAAGACGAGGTCCAAGTCGCGCTGCGCCCGCCGGTGCTGAAAACCGTCATCTAAGACAAAGCACGTGATCGATGGGTCGTCTTCGAGCGCCGTCTTCGCCGCCACGACACGGTCCGGGTTCGGTTCAACCCTGACCGACCCGCCCCAGCGCTGCTGGTGCTCGATGGCCTCGTCGCCCCCGCGGTAGCCGCGCAACAAGATACACGGCCGGTGCCCCTGCTTGAGCAGCCGCTCCACCACCCACCCGACCATCGGCGTCTTGCCCGTGCCGCCGGTCGTCAGGTTGCCCACCGACATCGTCGGCCGGCCCAGCGCATACGTCCGCTTCACCCCCGTCGCAAAGTAAGCCGACCGCAGCGCATTACCCAGCGCATAGGCCGGGACCGCCGCGGTCAACGCAGCGCGCAGGCACCGGCCCCCGAGCGAGTGGTCCTCGCCCGACATCGCTAGCAGCGCTCGCTGTCGCAGGCTCATGTGTCTGAGTGTAGCGACGCCTTGAGCATCCCCGCCAGCCGACGCATCGGCAGG
Source organism: Phycisphaeraceae bacterium (assembly GCA_019634195.1). Taxonomy (GTDB): domain Bacteria; phylum Planctomycetota; class Phycisphaerae; order Phycisphaerales; family Phycisphaeraceae; genus JAHQVV01. The sequence continues at coordinate 1,146 of JAHQVV010000089.1, forward strand.
CCTACCACCGTCGTCGGGTCGCCCTCGACCTCGATCGGCCAACCCGCCGCCTGACGGTCGAACAGGTTGTAGCCCCCGGCCTTGCCCCGCCAGCCATCCGTGGCCAGGTACGCGTCCAACTGCTCATCATTGACCGCCCCGAAACGAACCACCGCGGCGTCGGCGAACGATTCGACCGCCGAGCCAACCTTCAGCAGCGCAACACCCGTCAGCACACGGTGCTCGGCCTGGACAAACGACCCCACCATCGCGCGGGCGTGACCTGCATCGCGCGGCTTGCCGACAAGTTCGCCCGCCGCATCGACGCAGATCGTGTCCGCCGCGAGGATCAGCGCCGGGCCATCGATCTGCTCCGCTAGGCTCGCCGCTTTCTGCTTGGCCAGCGACACGGCGTACGCCTCCGCCTCGTGCCCGCGCAGGTGCTCGGGGGGCTGATCCGGGTCTGCAAGCGGCGGAGAACGCTGTTCAAATACAAACCCCGCCTCCGTAAGCAACTGTGCCCGTCGGGGTGACTGGCTGGCGAGAATCAAGGGTGGAGCATTGTTCATCGGGAATCCGGGATGGTACCAACCCCGTGGCCGCGCCGAGCGGGTAGGAAAAATGCCTGAATGCATTTCTATAAGATGTGAATTCCTCAAGGCTTTCCCGGATGAACCCCGATAACGACGGTAAGCGGGTTCTTCTCGGAACCCAATTGACAGGATGTCATCGGCCGGGCGGAGCCCGCCAACATCAGTTCAGGCTGACGGGCTCGGAATGGACCGGCCCAGAGCCCCCATCACGGACGAAGGGGCACACCGCGTGCGCACCATCGCGATCATCAACCAGAAGGGCGGCTGCGGAAAAACCACCGTGTCGATCAACCTCGCCGCGACCCTCGCTGCGCGTGGCCACAAGACCCTGCTCGTCGACATGGACCCGCAGGGCCACTGCGCCCTGGGCCTGGCCGTCCCGGAAAAACAGATCGGCCAGTCGATCTCCGACCTGCTGCGCCACGGCATGGACGGGCAGATCGGCATCGCCGACATCGTCTGGCAGATCTCACGTCAGCTCGACCTCGCGCCCGCGACCGTCGCGCTGGCCGGCATCGAGCAGCGCCTGGCCAACGCCGCGGACCGCGACCGACGCTTGATCCAGGTCCTCGCCCCCGCCGCCGACCGCTACGACTACTGCATCATCGACTGCCCGCCGTCCATCGGCCTGCTCACGTTCAACGCGCTGCGTGCCGCCGACGAAGTGATCGTCCCCGTCGAGACCGGCTACTTCGCGATGCAGGGCAGCTACCGCCAGGAACAGACGATCGAGGCCCTGACCGCGAAGATCGGGCACAACGTCCGGTTCAAGGTCCTGCCCACGCTCTACGACGTCCGCACCAAGCTCGCCCGAGAGATCCTCAGCGAGCTCAAAAAACACTTCGGCGACAAGCTGCTGCCCCACGTCATCAACTTCAACGCCAAGCTCAAAGAAGCCGCCAGCTTCGGCCAGCCGATCACCGAGTACGACGGCGCCTCGCGCGGCATGAAGGACTTCGACGAGCTGGCCAACTGGCTCATCGCCAACCCGCCGCTGAAGACCGCGCTGCCTTCGACCGCCGAGATCGCCGCCCAGGCCGGCGCGAACCAATCCACGCCCGGCCGGCTCCCGCAGCCCCCCCGCAACGCGCCGTTCGACGACAACGCCAACGTCTCCCGCGCCGCCGAGCTGGTCGAGCGCGCCCGCGAGCTGTCCGCCCGCACCGCGCAGCTCACCCAACGCCTCAACAAGCAGACCGCCGACCAGGGCGTCACCCAGCCCCAACCGCCAACGCCGCAGCCCGAAACCGCCATCGCGCCCGCCGTCGCCGCCGCACCGACCGCCAACGCCGCGGTCCGGCCCGTCTCCTCGGCCGTGCAGCCACCCGTCGAGCGGCCCGGCCTGCAGGAAAAACTCAACAAGCTCTACGGCATCCGCCAGACCCACAAGGGCACGCTCTTTGTCCAGCCGGGCGAGGGCTGCGAAAAGGTCGGCATCGCCGGCGACTTCAACAACTGGAACCCCGCCTCGACCCCGATGAGCAAGCACCACGAGCTAGGTGTTTGGCAAACCTGCATCGAGATCCCGCCGGGCCGGTACCGCTACCGCCTGGTCATCGACGGCCAGTGGGTCAAAGACCCGTACAACCCCGCCACCGAGACCAACCCCTTCGGCGAGCTCAACAGCGTGCTCGAAGTCGGGTAAACCGATAAAGGCAGGACAGGCTTGCAGCCTGTTAAACCAAAACACAAGCAGTGATTGTCATGGATGACACCCCCAGCCGGCAACAGATCGATGAACTGGCCGACCTGTACCTGACCGACCCGGCCCCCGAGAGCCCCCTCGAGGGGCCCGCGCCGATCAAGCTCGCACCCAAGGTCCGCAACGAGACAGCACCACCGGCTGATGACGTACTCGAAGACGCGATCCCATCGATCGACCCGGTCGATGACACCCACCCGATGCTCCGGCTGACCGAAGACGAAGCGGACGAGCAGAGCGGTTCACACACCGCGGTCGAGATTGAATCGAGCACCGAAGAACAAACCACGCCGCAAACGCCCGGCGACGAGCCCGCGCCCCGCGCGATGCTCGAGGCGGTGGTGATGGGCAACCTGCCGGGGATGTCCGGGCCCTGGCTAACGCAGTATGCGCAGCTGCTCGCGCAGAACGAGGGGCCGGTCGTCCTGCTACACGTCGGCGAGGAGGCCATCGACTTGGAACTGGTCGAGCCGCGTGCCGAGGCACACCCCGCGCCAAGTCAGCCCGCGGCGACCGTCCGCATCCCGCCGATGCGCGGCGATCGCACCGGGCTCGTCGGCCTGATCGACGCGCTGGTCCGCAGCGAAACAACCCCCGCCCGCACGGTCCTTGTCCGATTCGACACGATCAACGATGCCCGGACGCTCTCGCGGCTGGCGGCGATCGAAGACTGGACCCTGCTCTGCGGCAGCGACGACGCCTCGATCGCCGCGGCCAGCCAACAGCTCCAATCGGCCGTGCACACCGACCCGCGCCTGGCCGACCGCAGTGTCGGCATCATGGTGATGGGCAGCGACGACAGCGCCGCGACCCAAGCCACCCAGCGCATCGCAGACGCGCTGGACCACGACCTGGCCAACCCCGTCGAGTTGATCGGCCACCTGCGACGCATGCAGCCGGTGCAGGTCCGCGACCTGGGCAGCTTCCCCGACCCGGTCGCCCTGTGGCCTAAGCTCGTCGGCTTCTTCGATTCACTGCAGATGCCCGACCCGCTGCAGGCACCCGAGCCGGCACCTGCGCCAACGCCCAAGCCCGTCGCCGTGGCGGTGGCCGAACCTCAAGCACCCGCCGCCCAAGCGATGCCGCGCGTCGAGCCCAAGCCCGTGACGCAAACACCCGCCGCGTCGCGCCCCGAGCCGACCCCGCGCTTCCGCCAGGCCAAGCCCCGGCCCAAGGCAGCGCCAAAAGCGCCGCCGCAGCCGGCACCCGTGCCCGCCGCATCAACACCGCGCCCCGCGCCCCGCGCGACAGCCCCGGCCAAGCCCGCCGCCAGCCCGCCGATGCGCCCCGCGCCGGCCCCACGCGTGCTCACACCCCAGCCCGAACTCGACCTGGTCGCGCTGATCGCCCAGGGCCCCGCGGCGCTGGACGACCCCGTCTCGCTGGACGCGCGCCTCCCCGACCTGCCCGACACACAGCTCGTCGTCGATGCGCAGGGCACCGTCCACCTGCTCGCCCAACACCTGTCCGAACACGGCGACGCCCGCGACGCCGTCATGCAGCTCATCGAGGCCGGCCAGTGGGTCACCGACCACCTCGAACTCATCGCGCTGACCCAGCGCGACCGCGACTTCGTCGACACGCCCCCCGTCCTGCACCTGCTCAGCGACCGCGCCGACCTGGCGACCCAGGTCGTCGGCAAGCTCGCCGGCCAGATCAAACTGCACCTGCTGCAACAGGTCCAACTCGGACGAGAATCCGGCTGGTTCTGCACCCCGCTGGGCTAGCGTGTGGACGGGGCTAAAGTACGTGCCAACATCGCGAAGATAGTCCTCCGCCTGCTCAGAATCGGTCAGATAAAACTAGTTGGCAAGTGTCCCGTCGGGGTAGATCACCGGGTCGACACTAAAGACAATATCTGGGTCATCCGCAATCGCCTTGATAATGTCCGCTTCCTTCTGCGGGCGTACCGAGCCATCGGCGTATGCGACGTGCGTTGAGCGATCGTGAATCATCTGGAAGTGCTGGCTGTGATCAAGGATGTAGAACCCGTTCAACCCATCCTTGCCGTCGCCGTTACGGCTAGCGGGGTCTGAACTGGTTGTGTCCGCGGTGACCCAGTAGTCCGAGGCGTCTCTGATGTTGCCAAGGGTTATTGGCTCCCGGGGGTCGAACCGCGCCCCCCGCATGCCGTAGGTCCATCGAGCGCTCCAATCAGATGCCGCCGACGGCATAGTAATACTCGGGTCCCACAAGCGGTCTGCCCCGGCAGGCACGCCGGCGCTGGGGCAGTACAGGAACTCGGAGGATTCAAGAAAACCCGACTCGTAGTAAAGCACGCCGCCCCACGTGTAGAACTCGTTGGCAGCGAAGGCTGCGAAATCAA
>JAHQVV010000090.1 GCA_019634195.1 Phycisphaeraceae bacterium
ACGCCGAGCATCGTGATTGGTCCGACCCACGCCTCTGCGAAGCCGACCGTGTCCGTCAGGTAGATCGAGTAGAAGCCGTAGTACGCGCTGTTGCCGATGTGAGCGACGAATAGGCAGATGCAGAACAGGAGTGCCGGCCCTTTGAAGAGCACCTTCGCCGCGGCGAAGGTCGGGATGCGCGAAAGCTTGTCGCTGGGCGGCGTTTCGTTGAACCGCGCGCGTCGGGCGGTGCCGAGCTGGATGTGCGGCAGGCTGAGCGCGTTGAGCAGGCCGAGCACGCAGAACCCGCCGCCCAGCCACAACGCGATCGTGACATCCTTGTTGTCGCCCGGGCCGATGAGGAAGTACAGCCCCGCCAGCGGGATCGCGAACCCGATCGTGCCAAACGTCCGCACACGGTGGTAGGGCGTCTCGCTCCGGCCGTCGCTTGTCGCCTGCTGATTAGCGGCGAAGACGAGCCCGTCCTGCAACGCCGCCAACGGCCAGAAGAAGAACGCAAAGACGGTGTGCGAGATGAACAGGCCGGCGAAGTCGTGGCTGACCGCCTGCCAGTAGCACGTGACCGCGGAGACGCCGAACAGCACGGCGATGATCGACCGGCTCTGCAGCTTCGTGTCGGCCAGCGCGGTCATGATCACCGGCGTCGAGATGATCGCCAGCCCGGTCGTCGCGAGGATGATGCCGACCTGCGTCGTGCTGCCCAGCGACAGCGAGCCGATAAGGATCGGCTCGTCAAGCCGCTGCTTGAGCAGCACCGGCAGGTAGGCAAGGATCGCGCCCATGCCCGCGAAGGTGATCAGGAATTGACGAGAGAGCGCACGCATCGGCAGCCAAGTGTAGCGGGGCTGGATGCCTGGCTTGTTTTACCGCGACCTGAGTTTGCTCAGCAGCCGCAGGATCTCGAGGTACAGCCACACCAGCGTGACCAGCAGCGCGAAGCCCGCGTACCACTCCATGTACTTGGGTGCGCCGCCTTTGACGCCCTTTTCAATCAGGTCGAAGTCGAGCAGCAGGTTGAAAGCAGCGATGCCAACGATGACCAGGCTGATGCCGATACCGACCGGGCCGGTGTCGTGCAGCAGGGTGAAACTGCCGGGCGCGATGAGGTTGGCGACGATGCTGACGATGTAGAACAGACATACCGCGCCGGTCGCCGCGACGATGCCTGTCGCGAGTTTGTCGGTGACCTTGATGACGCGCGTGCCGTAGAGCGTGAGCATCACGGCGAGCACGCCGAGCGTCAGGCCCATCGCCTGGACGACGATGCCTGAGAACTGGCCGGCCTGGCCATTGGGCGAGCCATAGGCCGACTCATACACTGCCGAGATCGCGCCGAGGAACAAGCCTTCTGTCAGCGCGTACAGCGGCGCAGTAACGGGCGAGGCCTGTGGCTTGAAGATCGTGATCAGGGCCAGGATAAACCCGCCGATCGCTCCGCCGATGGCCCAGGGCATCGCGGCGCCGAATCCTTGCTGCAACGCCATGCCCCAGGTGATCGTCGCGGCCACGACGCATAGGCCAACAAGCGTGAGCGATTTAAAGACCGTGCTGCCCAGCGTCATCACCGGGGCACTTCGTTCATCGACGGCGTAGCTCAGGTCAAACGTGTCTTCATTCAGTGCGGGGTTGCTGCCAAGCATGGGTGTGCTCCCAGGAAAAGTGTTGCGGAAGGCCATCATTATTTTACAACACTCAGCCCTGCATTGCCTCGGCCAGGAAACCCTTGAACAGCCGCTTGTGCTCTTCCTCGTCGCCCTTGAGCGTGACGCACAGGTCCTCGGTGACCGGGTCGATGCCGCCGGTCGCGTCGATGATGGCCTGGTAGTGGTTGATCGCGCCTTCTTCTGCGGCGATGACGCCGTTGATCACGGAGACGATGTCCAGCGCATTGCCGTTGGGCTGCAGGCCGGCCTGGGTCATTTCGAGTTCTTGCGAGCCGGGGACGACGCCCTCGAGGACCTTGATCCGCTTGGCCAGCATCTGGGCGTGGCCCAGTTCCTCGGTGATATCCGCGGCCAGGGCGTCCTTGATGTGCTTGGCCTTGAACCCGTCGAGGTTGATCGACTGGGCGGTGTAGTTGCAGACGGTCTCCAGCTCCATGTTGTAGGCCTTGCGGAGCAGGACGACGATTCCGGCGCGTTGTTCTTCGGTCATGGGGTGCTCCCGGTTGAGGTGTTGGTTAGTCCGAATCATAGCGCGACATCGTGTCGGGGTCTAGAGTTTGGGGTCTGGGCTTGCGTTATGCAAGGAATGGATGGCTTGGCTTGCGATCCGATCGAAATCTGCCGATGATTCGACAGAGCATCCAGCCACCACGGCTTGATTCGGCCGTCCCCAAACCCCACCCCCTATACCCCAGACCCCAAATGCGATACGCCCTCATCATCGCCGGCGGCTCCGGCACCCGGCTCTGGCCGATGTCCACCAAGGCCCTGCCCAAGCAACTCATCCCCTTTATCGAGTCCGAAGACGGCGGCCCGCCGCGTTCGCTCCTCCAGATCGCCATGGAGCGGCTCGAGGGCCTGGTCCCCGCTGAGAACATCTACGTCTGTGCAGGCGAGTCGATGCGGCAGACCATGCTCGACAACCTGCCCGGCCTGACCGAGGACCGCTTCATCGGCGAGCCGATGGGCCGGGATACGCTCAACGCCGTCGGCCTGGGCTGCGGGGTGCTGGCTCACAAGGACCCGGACGCGACGGTCGCGATCTTTACCGCCGACCACATCATCGAGCCGGTCGACGAGATGCTCAAGATCGTCGAGCAGGGCTACGAGCTGGCCGAGTCCGACGAGCCGACGCTCGTGACCTTCGGCATCGCCCCGACCCACGCCGCGACGGGCTACGGCTACCTGCAGCTCGGCGACGCGATCGGCGGCACCGGCTTCGCCGTCGATCAGTTCAAAGAGAAGCCCGAAGCGCCGATCGCCGACGAGTACTTCAGCGCCGGCCCGACCAAGTACCTCTGGAACTCGGGCATGTTCGTCTGGAAAGCCGCGGACGTCATGGACTGCGTCAGAAACTACGCGCCGGAAAATTTCGCCGATCTCGATCGGCTATGCAGCACCTGGGGCACCGACGCCTGCAAGGCCGAACTGCACGACACGTTCGGCAGCCTGAAGAAGGTCAGCGTGGACTACGCGATCATGGAGCCGGCGAGCAAGGACGACAACGTGCGCGTCGCCGCCGTGCCGATGCCCCTGAGCTGGCTCGACGTCGGCAGCTGGCCCAGCTTCGGCGACACCCGCGAACAAGACAGCGAAGGCAACCGGGCCGGCGGCTGCAAGACCGTCTTCATGGACTCCAAGAACACCCTGGCCGTGAGCGACGACCCGGACGAACTCATTGCCACCATCGGCGTCGACGACCTGATCATCATCCGGGCTGGCAAGAACACCCTGGTCTGCAAGGCCGAGGACGCCGAACGCATCAAGCAGATGCACGGCCTGGTCGGCGATCAGCACGGCAGCGATTACCTTTAAAATGTAGGTGATGATGGAAGAACCAAGCTGTTCAGTTTTATCGAAGCGCGACCTTGACTATATCGCGCAGTCTCTAAAACGGCTTCGCGATCATTTTAGTGTTTGGGCTGGTTATCTGGGGAGAGAGTATGAGCTCATTGGCTTCGCCCAATACGAAGGGAGCAGGAAGAGCCCCGCTTGCTGTCGGGTTGTTGAGGAAGTCGTTCCTTTCGCATTAGGCCAGCACCTTGTAGATCACTATGGGTTTGAATGGGTCGCGCTGCGGAGAGCGATTGACACACGGGTTTATGGTGTGCGTCACGCCAACCTTCAAGAGCCAATCGATGTCATGTCGTTAGAGGATGGAAGTTGGTGCGAAGAGCCACCCCCTGACGGCGAGCCACATGAACCAGGTGAGCAGACATACTATTCACTAGAGCCTATCGTTCGAGCTTCTAAACAAAAAATCCGTACTTACTAATTCGGCAATACGCATGCGTTACCTCGCGATCGATCTCGGCGACAAACGAACGGGCGTGGCCATCGGTGACTCGTTCACCGGGATCGCCACGCCGCTCGATGTGATCAACACGTCCAGCGAGTCCGAGCGGTTCACCCGGCTGCGCGACCTGATCGAGTGGGAAGGGCCAGGGGCACTCGTCGTCGGTTGGCCGTTGAATATGGACGGCAGCGTCGGGCCGAACGCGGAGAAGTGCAAGGCTTTTGCGGACAAACTCTCTGAGGCGACACGCCTGCCGGTGCACCTGCACGACGAGCGTTTGTCCAGCGCCGCGGCGGACGAGCAGATGGCGATGAGTGGGCTGACGCACAAGCAGAAGAAGGCCCGCCGCGACGCGATGGCCGCGGCGAATATCTTGCGGGGGTTCTTTGAGGCGCTTGAGGCGGAGAAGGCGGGGGATTGAATGGGAGCGGGAGCCTTGCCCTCCCGCTTCGCTTTGCTCAGAAGAGGATCCGAACGACCCAGAGCCCGACGCCGAAGAAGAGGTTGAGCAGCGCGATGTACCCGAGGTTGGCCCGCCACTCGGTGGTGAGGAACCGGCGAGCCGGCCAGTTGATCAGGTAGCACGCGACCAGCAGCTTCTGCTTGGCGGTCTCCAGCCAGTCCTTGACATCACTCGCTTGCAGGGCGACCTTGCGCCGTGGCTTGGCCTGGCCCTGATCCGCTTGACCGGCGGCCTCATCCGGCTCTTTGAACGGGTCTTCTGATGTGTCGCCGGGCGGCGGGGCGGGCAGGTCCTCGGGCTGGCTGTCGAGTTCGGCGGCGACGTCGCGGGCGGTCGCGGCGTGTTCGTCATCCTTGGTGGCCTGTGTGTGCTCCTCGACCTGGATCCCGGCGGTCAGGTCCTCGACGCTTTGGAAGTCGCCGGCCAACTCGTCGCCTTCATCGATCTCCTGAGCGAGCATCTTGTCCAGCTCGTCAATCGCGGCCTCGGGCGGCTCGTCGGTCGCCGAGGGCTCCTGACTCGTGCCGATCAGGCCTTCGATCTCCTTCGCGATCTGGTCTTCGGTGCTAGGTGCTTGGCCGGTTTCGACCGCGGCGATGTTGTCCGGTGCCTCAAAGCTGCCTGCTAACGCATCTTCATCGTCGGCGGATGCTTCGGGCGCGGGCGATTCGCCGACTTCCGGTTCGGCCGACATGAGCGCCGTGATTTCTTGTTGCAGTTGATCCTCGACGGACAGTTGTTCGCCTGGCTCTTCGGCGGGCGCCTGCCCGGGCAGGTCCTGCAGGGCCATACTCAACGCATCGAGCATCTGCTGCTGCTCGGGCTCGACGGGCGCCGTGTCGGCGGGCGACTCATCAAGCGGCGCGTTTGTTTCTGCTTCGGCAGGCGACTGTCCGGGCAGGTCCTGCAGCGCCGTACTCAACGCATCGAGCATCTGCTGCTGCTGATCGGACTCGACGGGCGCCGTGTCGGCGGGCGACTCATCAAGCGGTGCGTTCGTTTCTGCTTCGGCGGGCGGCTCGTTGAGCAGTGCATTGATTTCGTCGTTGGCTTCGTTGAGCAGTGCATTGATTTCATCCTCGGTCGAGGATGCCTGGGCCACCCCCTGGGACGCCGGCAACACCAGCGGGTCCAGCACGCCGGGCTCGGCGGTATCGATCTTGCTGAGCAAGTCGTCGAGCTGCTCCTCGATCGACTTCTTGGGCTTCGGAGCGTCTTCGTCGCCGAATTGTTCGGGGGGGGTGATCATGGTGCGTGGGTTGCGATAGGCCTGGGCCGTTTGCCCAGCGGTCGTACAACGGATTATCGTCTGTGCGGATGGGCCGCGCTAAACGTGCCCCGCCCAACACTATCGGACCTTTCACCCTCATGGTAAAACCAATCGACCCGAACCCCACCCACCTGCCCGTGCCTGGCCCCGCCAGCGACCCCGGCCCACGGTTTCTGTGCAAGGAGCTGCCCGAGAAGCTCGGCTCGGTTGTTACGCTGGACAAGGATCAGGCCCGCCACGCCACCCGCGTCCTGCGGTTATCGGTCGGTGATCCGGTCCAACTCATCGACGGCTTGGGCACGGTCGCACACGCCACCCTGGCCGCCACCGACGCGCCTACCACCTGCACGGTCCAGTCGATCGAGCACGCCGCCGCGCCGACCCCCCGTATCGAGCTGGCGACCGCGATCCCCAAGGGCCCCCGGGCCGATGCGATGGTCAACGACCTGGCCCAGCTCGGCACGGGCGTGCTGCTCCCGCTGATCGCCGAGCGCAGCGTCGTGGTCCCCCGCGACAACAAGCTGGACCGCTTCGCCAAGGCCTCGGCCGAGGCGGGCAAGCAGTCCGGCAACGCGTGGTTCATGCAGATCGGCGATAGCCTGCCGTTCGCCGAAGCGCTGCACTGCGACGCCGAGCTCAAGCTGATCGCCGATCCCGACGCCGAGCCGATCGCCGACCTGGCAACACGTTTAAATTATGCAAGCACCGCCCGCGTCCTCATCGGCCCCGAAGGCGGGTTTACCGACGGAGAACGGTCTGCTGCGTGTCAGGCGGGCTTCACGCCCTGGCGCTTCAGCCCACACACCCTGCGGATTGAAACCGCGGCCGTCGCGGCGGTGGCGGTCCTCCGCGCCCAAGCCTAAGGTGTTGCCATGGAACGACCACAAGTCAAAGCACCCGACATCAGCGAAAAAGGCCAAGGCGGCCAATCGTCCGACGAGCGCCTCTTCATGCAGCTGCTCGCCTTCGACGACTGCCCTAACCCCAGCGAGCTCGTCGAGGCGGCCAAGCAGCACAACCTCAATGCGACCGTCTACGAAGACGTCAACGATCCGACCGCCGCGGCGATGCTGACCTGGACCAAGGACCCCGCCGATTTTGTCACGAAGGTCCGGCCGGCCGTGCAGGCGCTGGGCACCGCGGTCCTCAACCCCGCGTACACGATGCTCGGGCGGACCTACTCGATCGGCTACGAGTCCGACCTCGACGAAGTCCTCGTCGATCGACCGATCCGCCACGCTGCCAACCCCGCCTGGCCCTGGGCGGTGTGGTACCCGCTGCGCCGTAAGGGCGAGTTCAGCCGGCTTGACCGCGAGACACAGATGGCCATCCTCAAGGAGCATGGCACTATCGGCATGGGCTTTGGTGCAGGCGACTTCGGCCACGACATCCGCCTCGCCTCCCATGGCCTGGACGCCAACGACAACGACTTCACCATCGGCCTGGTCGGCAAAGAACTTGCGCCGCTGTCCATCCTCGTCCAGACGATGCGCAAGACCCAGCAGACGGCCTTGTACATCGAACACCTCGGCCCCTTCTTCGTCGGCCACGCGGTCTGGCGGAGTACGGACTGATCTATTCGCCGCCAAGTACGTTAAGGGCGTAAAGAAAGGCAGCAAGACATATTGCCACAAAGATGCTCAAACAGAACAAACAATCGATCTTTTCTTGTTCTTTTTGAGCCTTCTTGCGGCTAAAAATTCCCCTCGGTGTTCTTGGCGGCTAAGAAACGAACTCAAGCAACACAAGCGAAGTAAAAAGAATCATGACCACCACCACCACCGAACGCTACGCATCCGCCAAAGAAGCCCTCGACGCGATCGGCCAGGGGCATGTTCTCAAATTCTACGACGAGCTCGATGAAGCGCAGCAGAACAGCCTGCTGACCGAGATCGAGGGTGTTGATTGGCCCGAGGTCGCGGCGCTTGTTGAGAGCCACGTGTTGAACAAGCCCGGGTTTGCGGTGCCCGAGTCGATCGAGCCCGTGCCCTGGTACCCCTATGAGGAAACGCCCGATGTCCGCGCCAAGTACATCGAGGCCAGGCGTGTCGGCGAGCAGCTCATCAAGGACCGCAAGGTCGCGGCCTTTACCGTCGCCGGCGGGCAGGGCTCACGCCTTGGCTGGGATGCGCCCAAGGGCACCTTCCCCGCTACACCGATCCGCAAGCTGCCGCTTTTCGCCTGCTTCGCCGAGTACCTGCACAACATCTATAGCCGCTTTGGCGTCACCATCCCCTGGTACGTCATGACCAGCCCGCTGAACCACGCGGACACGGTCGCGTTCTTCCACGGCAACAAGTTCTTCGGCTTGGAAGAAAAGAACCTTATGTTCTTCCCCCAAGCCATGTTCCCCGCCCTCGATATGAACACCGGCAAGGTGCTCATGGCGTCCAAAGACGCCATCGCGCTGTCCCCCAACGGCCACGGCGGGTCGCTCAAAGCGCTCTACACCTCCGGCGCCATCGCAGACATGCACCAACGCGGCATCACACAGCTCTCCTATACCCAGGTGGATAACCCCAACGTCCGCATGATCGACCCGCTGTTCCTGGGGCTGCACGACCTCGACGGCGCCGAGATGTCCTCGAAGATGCTGCCCAAGGCCTACCCCAAAGAAAAGCTCGGCGTCTTGGGGCTAGTCAACGGCAAGACCAGCGTCATCGAGTACACCAACCTCCCCGACGAGCTGGCCGAGCAGCGCGACGACCAGGGCGAGCTGGTCTTCAAGTGCGGCAACACCGCGACCCACGCCATCCGCATCGACTTTATCGAAAAACTCAATACCCGCCCCACCGAAACCGGTACCGGCGGGTTCGCGCTGCCCTGGAACCGCGCTGAAAAGAAGGTCGCTCATATCGACATGGATACGGCCGAGCCGGTTAAGCCCGAATCGCCCAACGCGGTTAAGCTCGAGACCTTCGTCTTCGACGCGCTGCCGCTGGCCGACGCATCGGTCGTCTACGAAACCGACCGCGTCGACGAGTTCGCCCCGATCAAGAACGCGGACAGCCCCGAGGGCGAAGAGCCGGCCAAGGACAGTGCCGAGTCAAGCAAGCAACTCCAGACCGAACGCGCCGCCCGCTGGCTCGAAGCCAACCGTGTGAAGGTGCCACGCAAGGACGATGGCAGCGTCGATGCGGTCATCGAGATCCCGCAGATCACTGCGATCTATCCGGAAGACCTGAAGGGCAAGGCCCTGCCGAGCTCGATTGAGCCTGGGTCGGAAGTGTTGCTATAGCTGGGAGTCATAATGCCGACACAACGTGATATCGATGCATTCCACGAGGCCGCGGAAAAAGGGGATCTGATGGCCCTGATGCCGATGGTGCAGGCGGACAGGGCGATCCTACGCGCGAAGGCCGATCACGGAGACGAGCCGATCCATACCGCTTGTTGGCAGAAGCAGATGCTCGCTGTGTCATTCATGATTCAGCAAGGTGCAGACGTTAATGCTCGGGGATGCAACGGAATGACCCCGCTGCACTGCGCTTTGTCAGACTCCGATGAGCAATGCGTGCCACTCGTTGCGATCTTGATTGAATCCGGTGCCGACCCTTCGCTTAAAGAGGACGGCGGGAGTGATGTGGAGTTCTGGGCGCGGCAAGAGGTCTACGCGGGGGTTGAAGAAGTGCTCGAGTTGATTAGTCAAGCCAAGCCGAAAGAGTCTTGAGCCCGTTCAGTCCCAGTTTTTGACTTCATCCGTCGGGTATTTGTCCGCGTTCTTTTTCATTTTTTCGGCGTACGCCGCGCTGAGATCGATATCGAGCGCGTTGGCCAGCGACAGCGTGTAGGCCAGCACATCGCTGAGCTCTTCGCGGACCTGCTGCATGCGTTCCTGGTCGGCCTTGACATCTTCGACGGATTCGACGCCGACCCACTGGAAGTGTTCCATGAGCTCGGCCGCCTCGATCATGATCGACATGACCAGGTGCTTGGGCACGTGGTACCGCTCCCAATCGCGCTCGGTAACAAAATCCGCAACAAGTTGTTTGAGCTGGGCTACGTTCGTGGTGGCGTCGTTCATGCGATGAGTCTATCACGGTTCGTTTTTGAACCGCCAAGGCGCAAAGACGCCAAGGAAGTCAGCATGGTATCCGAGGCGGCGATTCGCTTTGCCACTGAAGGCAAGTCTGTCACGGAGCAAGGCAGTATATTTAAATTTTTTTGCTTTCCTCGGTGGCCCTGTGCAGTGTTGGGCCTAGATGTAATCATTAGGGCCCCCATGCTTTGCCATATTCTTGAAGGCCATAAATGATGATATAGGTCAGGCAACCGAGGCCAATAATCAAGCCAGCATTTATGACGATAACTATGGATGATCCCAATTTGCGCTCAAAGGTATAGGCTTTCTTTGGCCAGCATAGGGATATGATCTCATAGATCGTTCCGACAAGTAGTAGTAGGATCAATAAAGGCGGACCAAAGACGAGTAAATAAATGCCCATGTCTATCTACCCGAACGCCACGCGATATCCCACATAAAACAGCGCGATATCCGCAAAGATATGGCTGACGTAGGCGCTGTAGAGGTTTTTAGTTTTGAGATAGATGATGGACCAGATCACGCCGCCGGAGAAGACGCCGAAGGATGCGAGGGCGTTGACCTGCCAGTCGAAGTAGAGTGACATCGCGATGGTGTGGTGCAGCATGAAGCAGAGCCCGGCCAAGACAATCGCCCCAGGAATTGCGACGGCCTTGACCGAGCCCTTTAAGCCCTTGAGTGCTTCAAACCAGTTCGTGTAAACAAACCACCGCCAGACGTATTCTTCTAAGAGCGCGTTGATGAAGGTGACCGCGGCGGCGAAGGCGAGGTAGCGTGCTGGGGAAGACAAACCGACCTCGGTCATCTTATCTTTGAACACCGCGACATCGATCATGCTGTGTGCGAAGAGTTCCCATGCGCCGATGATGACGCCGAGGATGGCGAGTCCGGAGATGATGCCGATCGGCATGCCTTCCCATTTGAGTTTGGGCAGGCAGAGTTTGCCGCGCTCGACGAAGAAGACCCAGATTAGCGGCAGGGTGAGCAGCCAGGCTTTGGCCGCGAGGTGGATGGTTTGGCCGTACCACGTGTCGGGGAAGAGGAACATCGCGCAGAGCACGCCGATCGTTGGCGCGGGCACGAGCAGCAGCAGGGCGAGCGCGGACCGGCCTGGCGGCGGGGATGTTTCGAGTTGTGGTACGGCAGGTTTCATAATGTTAGTAAAAACATACAAAATTATCTTGAACGTGTCAACCGCCGTGAAAACTTTCGGAGGCGGGTGAAAAAGCACAACCCGACACCTAGGGCGTCGGGTTGCACTCGATCAGGGGCTCTTTCTCGCTCCGGGTTTCGCAGGTTTGCGTGCCGGACAGACGTAGGATGCCACGGGAACAGGCCCGTGCAAGGGGCTTTCGGCAATTTTCACAAGTTAATTGCCGGCAAGCCCTTGCGGGGGTTTATCCTGTTTGACAGGCCTGCCTAGAGTGACGCTGTACGACCGGGCGGCCTTTTGCGTCTTCTTAGTAAGTTTTTACATACTTTATTGAACCCGGCCGATACGATGGTCGCTTTACTAGTGTTGGAACAAGGCGGCGGCCGATCCCCGCCTTTCACGATGAGCCCGAACCGGAGATCCAAGTGATGAAAACGATGACAAGCCGATGGATGATGATGCTGATGACCGCGGCGCTGCTGCTTGGCGCTGTCGGGTGCAAGGGGACCGACTCCCGCCGCGTGCCGGTGGGGGAGACGACCCGGCCGGAGTTGGACGACAAGCGGCAGCTGCCCGTGTCCCTCGCGGAGTTCCAGGAGGGTGCGGCCAACGACATCCTCCAGGCCCTGCCGACGGTGCGCGGCATTTCGGACACGCCCGAACGCGCGACGATCCTGATCGGCGACATCAACAACAAGACCAGCTCGGTGAGCACGAACGACTACGAGTACGTCGTGTCCGGTGTCCGCAGCCGATTGATCCGTGCACAGGCAAGCCGTGACAAGCTGAAGTTTGTCGAGGCCCGCCGACGGGTTGAGAACATCGCGTCCAAGGAGCGCGTCGCGACGGCGCCCGCGCCGGTCGCAGCGAAGGGCGAAGAGATCGCCTGGGGCGGCGGTTCGTACTACGTGCCAGACTACGATGCGAACTCGACCTACGGCCTGTTCATGGATGTCTACGAGATCCGCCGGGGCAAGACCGGCCTGTACTACATGGAGGCGCAGCTCGTGTCGTTCGCGACCAACGAGATCGTCTACAGCTACCGCACCGAGACGAAGCAGGTCATCGACCGATGAAATGTTGGTCTACGCTTGCCATCGTGTTGTTTCTATTGTCTGCGCTGGGTTGCCAGACCCCGCAGACCTCACGCATCGCGGTGGATGATTATGTCGAGATGACTGCCGCGATGGCGCAGAGCCTGCGCCAGTCCGACGCGTTTACGCGGCGTTCGCCGGCGAGCGAGCCTTGGGTTGTGTCGTTCGATAAGGTGCTGAATCTGTCGAGCGAGATCATGACGCAGGGTGAGCAGTGGGGGGTCGTCGCGATGGTCCGCGGGGCCCAGCCGATCAACTCGCTGTGGAACGACAAGCGTGTGGCGTTTGTGATCCCAGCGCAGTACGCGATCGATCAGCGTGGGACGCTCGACGCCGAGCGGGCGGACAAAGGCTTTGGCAGCGAACGCGGTGTGACGCACACGGTCACGTCGACCTTCCGCTCGGTGACGCGTGTCGGGGAGGGCGGCAACGGCCGAACCGATGTGTATGCGTGCGAGTTCCAGATGCTGGACCTGAACACCAACGAGCCTGTCTGGTTGGACACGTTTGAGTTCAAACGCACGGCGACGGGGAGCGTGAGGGATTAAGACATGTCCGATCAGCGATCAACACAGCGAGGCCCGATCAATAGGGGGCTGTCATTTTTTGTCGCACTTACCGCCGCGCTTGCCGTGCTGTTCGGGGTGGGCTGCAAGAGCGACATGCGTCCTTCGCCGCACGGCAAGATGCGGGTGGGCGACTTCGCCGGCGCACGCGACATGGTCGAGGCGCAGGTTGAAGACGATCTGAGCGAGCGTCGGTACATGCTCGACCGGATGCGCGCGGGGGTGTTGAACCTGGACGCGGGGGACCCGGTCCGTGCCGAGCGCTGGTTCGCGGATGTGTACGACGTGCTGCGGACGCAGGGGCTCAACGAAGACAAGACGGTGCGCTCAGTGGTTTTTACCGAAGGGGTCAAGGTCTGGAAGGGTGAACCCTTCGAGCAGGCGATGGCGTTGGTGTACTACGGCTTCGTGCAGGCGAGCCAGGGCAGCTGGGACAACGCGCGGGCCGCGGCGGGCAACGCGCTGTTTTACCTGCGCGACTTCGAGCCCGAAGAAGGGGGCAAGCCCGAACGCCGCATCGACACCGAAGAGATCGCCCGCCGCGCCGCGGCCTACGAGGCCAAGCAGCGCGGCGAGGAGCCCGAGTACGCCGACGGCGACGAGTACTTGGACAACGGCTATGTCGCGGAGGAAAACAACTTCACGATGGCCTACCTGCTGCATGCTATCTCCAGCCAGCAGCTCGGCCGGGACGCCGAGGCCAGCGACTACTTCAACCGCGTGGTGAAGCTAAGCCCGCAGCACCGCCCGCTGGTGAAGCGGCTCCGCGCGGGCGAGTACAACACGATCGTTGTTGTTGCCGACGGCCTGGGCCCTCGCAAGATCGCCACCGGGCCGGGCGGTGCGCTGTCGCGCTACCAGCCGATTGACACCACGCGCACCCCGGCCCGCGTCAGTGTGGTCGGTCAGGCGCCGACCGAGATGCCCGCCATCACGAACCTCAACGCCATGGCCCTGGACCACCGCTGGAACAATCTCGAGGACGTACGGGTCGCGAAGAACGTGCTTGGCAACGTGCTGATCGCAGGCGGCGCGATCGTAATCGCCCAGGGGATCGAAGACGAGAGTTTTGAGGCCGCCGCGATCGGTGCGGGCATCGCGGCGCTGGGCCTGCTGTTCAAAGGCACCGCCAAGGCCAACACCGACTACTGCGATGTCTTCCCGCATCGGTTGTTCGTCGCGGCGCTGAATATCACCGAGCCGAACACGGATGTGAGTATCGACCTGCCCGATGTCTGGCCGCCTAGCAGTGCGACGCTGCGCAGCCTCAACCCGCCGCTGACCAACCAGGCCGCGTTCCATTACCTGCGTGTCCCGACGGACCGGGGTCTTGATCCGGCCGTGATTGAGCCTACGAACGAACCCGTGACCCAACCCATTCCAGAAGGGAACTTGCCATGAGACTGATCCTGACGACCCCGATGCTCGCCGCCGTGCTGATGATGACCGGCTGCTACACGCCCGGCCACGCCGATGTCGACCCGATCCCCGACAGCCAGTACCCGCAGGTCGTGACCTACGGCTGGCTGGACAACGACTTCTATGTCGATGCCCCGGTCGTCGTGCCCGAGCAGGAGGGCCGGCCGATGCGCGTCACCGTCGAGGTCCGTCGGCTCGAGCCCGCGTTTAACCGCGAGATGCCCAGCCAGTACCGCTTCATCTTCCTGAACGAGTTCGGCGAGGCGCTGGACCCGGACCCGATGTGGCACTACCGCGCGATCGAGCCGAGAGTCAAGACGATCCTGACCGGCAGCGCGCCGGACACCGGTGCGGTCGATTGGCGCTGCGAGATCCGCAAGGACCGGGCCGAGCGCAAGCGTACGCTGTTTCGTTGGTATTAACGACGCCTTATTTGGCGAATGGTATAGTGTAGGTTCCTATCACCCGATCCTATTTAAGGAGCCTGCATATGTCTGATTCCCCCAGCCTGTACGAACGCATCGGTGGCGAGGCCGCCGTGGACGCCGCGGTCGATAAGTTCTACGAGAAGGTCTTGGCCGACGATCGGATCAAGGATTTCTTCGTCGCGGTGGACATGGACCGTCAGCGGGCCAAGCAGAAAAACTTCCTGACCTACGCGTTCGGCGGCCCGGTGAATTACTCGGGCAAGTCGATGCGTGCCGCTCACGCCAAACTCGTTGAAGAGCGGGGCTTGAATCACGACCACTTCGTCGCCGTCGCCGAGAACCTGCAGGCGACGCTGGAAGACCTGGGCGTGCCCGAAGACCTGATCGGCGAGGTGATGGCGATCGCGGGTTCCACGCACGACGACGTGCTGGGGCTGTGAGGCATCAGTATCGCTCGGATTGACCGTTTTTCGCTGTTCAGGTACGATTCCGCAACCTAATCAAGGGTGTGCAGCGTTCATTTTGCGCTGAGTTTGCGTCGGGATGGGGTATCCCGACGATGAGATGCGATTCAAACACGAGGCAGTCAAAGCGGACTTCCAAGCCGCGTGCCTGACCTTACAACCCTGGCCTGCTTAGAGGAACCCTCACCATGAATGACCTAGCCAACGGCAACGGAATCAGTAAACACGACAAGCTGATGTTCTGGGGCTGCTTCATCGCCCTGATTACGACCGCGTTCGCGTTTATCAGCCGGCTGTTCCTGCTCGGGGAGTGGGGCGATCAGTTCGGCCTTGACCAAGCCCAGATCGGCGAACTGGCCGGCATCGGTATCTGGCCCTTCGCGCTGTCGATCATCATCTTCAGCCTCTTTATCGACAAGATCGGTTACAAATTTGCGATGGTGTTTTCCTTCGTCGGCTACCTCGCGTGGTCGGTGATTGGTGTCGCGGCGTACTTTGTCGCCTACGGTGCTGAGGTTGGATCCACTGAATCGAAGACCGCCTACCAGATGCTCTATTGGGGCTCGTTCCTGCTGGGCCTATCCAACGGTACCGTTGAGGCGTATATCAACCCCGTCGTCGCAACGATGTTTAAAAAAGAGAAGACCAAGTGGCTCAACATCCTGCACGCGGGTTGGCCCGGCGGCCTAGTCATTGTTGGTCTGATCACGATCGCCATGGCTGGCACCGAGTGGTGGATGCGCATCGGCATCATCGCAGTGCCCGCGGTCATCTTCTTCATCATGCTCGTCCCACTTAAGTTCCCCGAGAACGAGCGTGTCGCGGCTGGCGTGTCCTACCGCGATATGCTGGCCGAGTTCGGCTTCGCGGGTGCGATGATCGTCGCCTTCCTGCTGACTCTACAACTTATCCAGTTCGACAAGCTTGCCGGCTGGGGAGTCTCTCCGTTTGTCTTCATTGGCATTGGCGCGGCGATGGTGATAGCTTTTACCGCCTATACCCGGTCGCTGGGCAACCTGTTCGTCTTTTTCATGGCTCTGATCATGATGCCACTGGCGACGACCGAGATCGGTACGGACTCCTGGATCGAAGAGATCATGAAGGGTGTTGCTAAAGAGGGCGGGTTCCACTCCGGCCTCGTGCTCGTTTACACCTCTGCGATCATGTGTGCCCTGCGGTTCTGTGCTGGGCCTATCGTTCACAAACTCAGCCCGATTGGACTGCTGATTGTCAGCGCCATCCTTGCCGCAGTGGGCTTGTTCGCGCTCGGTAATGTAACTGGTGCGATCATGATTTTTGTGGTTGCAACGCTTTACGCATTTGGTAAGACATTCTTCTGGCCGACCATGCTTGGTATCGTCGCCGAGCAATCACCAAAGGGCGGTGCTCTGACACTCAACGCGCTGGGCGGCATTGGCATGCTCGCGGTCGGTACGCTAGGCACGGTCTACATCGGTGTGCTCCAGGCTGACAAGCAGATCGAGGCGGTCGCCGGGAGCGAAGATATCCAGAAAAAGATTCCTGGCCTAGTCGAGGACGGCAACTTGACCGTGCTTGAAGACAAAGACATCTACTACATCCTCAATTACGAAGCTGTCTCGAACGCCGAGCTTCAGAAACTGACACGTCCGACCAAGGAAGTGGACGTTGAAGAGCCGAAAGAAGGCGATCCGAAGACTAAGATTGTCGCGCTCAGTGACGACGAGTTGATGCCCGAACAAGCCAAGCTCAATAAGCTCGAGGGCGAACTTGCCGAGATGGGGGACAAGGAATCAGCAGAGGCAAAGGCACTCGCAACTCAGATCGCAGCGCAGAAGCTTCTCGCCGAAACTGAAAAGGAAACACCCGCGGTTAAAGCGGCGCTCGAAGCCGAGGGTGAGTTTAAAGAGCTCAGCGAGAAGAGCGCCCAAGGTGCACTGGCCAACATGGCGGTCTTCCCGATTATCATGCTCGTTGCCTACGTCATCATGTTCTTCTACTTTAAGGCCAAGGGCGGCTACCAAGCCCAGCACTTGACCACGGATGAAGGCCTTTCGCCTGAAGCCGAGGCGCAGGCTGCTGCCGCTGCTCAGGAGTGAGTGTCTTGTAAGCGACATCCCAGCACCCCGTGTCCGAAATGGCGCGGGGTGTTTTTTAGTTACTCCACATATTTCAATAGCCCCACCGTGAGGTGGGGGTTCGAGTTGGAGAGCACCTCGAACCCTTGCCTTGCGGTAGGGGCAATTTTTTAATGACGTGCGATTTCAGCCTGCTCGCTTTTCCTTGGCTTTCAATGCGATTATCATGCGTCGCTCAACTTTACCGATCGACTTAATCACCGCAACACTCCCAAGAGGAAATGACCCATGGCCAAGCGTGACCCTTTCGCTCCCTCACCCGCAGACCACTTCACCTTCGGGCTCTGGACCGTCGGCAACCCCGGTGCCGACCCCTTCGGCGGCCCGACCCGCGGCAAGCACTCGCCCGCCGAGCTCGTGCACCTGCTCGGCGAAGTCGGCGGCGTGTACGGCGTGAACTTCCACGACAACGACCTGATCCCCATCGACGCGACCGCCGCTGAAGAAGCCCAGATCAAGAAGGACTTCAAGAAGGCCCTGCGTGCGACCAAGATCAAGGTCCCGATGGCCACGACCAACCTGTTCTCCGACCCCGTCTTCAAGGACGGCGCGTTTACGAGTAACGACGCCGAGGTCCGCGCCTACGCCGTGCAGAAGACCATGAACGCGATGCAGCTCGGTAAGGAGTTCGGCGCGAAGACCTACGTCTTCTGGGGCGGCCGAGAAGGCACGGAGAGCGATGCGACCAAGGACCCCGTCGTCGCGACCCAGCGCTTCCGCGAGTGCATCAACTTCCTGTGCAAGTACAACCTGTCCGAGAAGATGGGCTACAAGTTCGCGTTCGAGGCCAAGCCCAACGAGCCACGCGGCCACATCTACATGGCCACCACCGGCAACTACCTCGGCTTCATCCCCACGCTGGACCACCCCGAGATGTGCGGCGTGAACCCCGAGTTCGCACACGAGACCATGGCCGGGCTCAACTTCGTTCACCACGTCGCCCAGGCACTCGAAGCCGGCAAGCTCTTCCACATCGACCTGAACGACCAAGAGATGGGCCGATACGACCAGGACTTCCGCTTCGGCAGCGTGAGCTACAAGGCCAACTTCTTCCTGGCCAAGCTGCTGATC
>JAHQVV010000091.1 GCA_019634195.1 Phycisphaeraceae bacterium
GAGTACGAAATCGGTGTGGAGATCGGCTCCGCCGCCTTCCTGAACAACTATTCGGGCAGCCTCGCTCAAGTCCAATCGGTCGTCGCCGGGATCCCCGGCAATCTTGATGCACGGTTCCTCCACTCGACGGGAATCAAATTCCGTCTGGGCACGGTGATCATCCGCCAGAGTACCGGCGAAGACCCCTTTACAGTGTCCAACGGCAACGATAGCGGCGGCCTCTCAGCCTTCCGCAGCTATTGGAACAATAATCCACAGGAGGTCGGCAACACACACGACCTGGCGGTCTACCACGTCCGGGGCAACCCGTCCGGCCTAGCCTACGTCAACAATGTCGGCACGAGTTCCCGCTACCTCCTAAGCGCCAGCAACGGCCCGACCAGTTGGGCCGATGGCACCCTGGCCCACGAGGTCGGTCACCAATGGAACCTGAATCACGTCCCCAGCAACCCGGACTCATCGTTCTATGAATCCAAACCGCGAAGCAACGGCAACGCCGCAGGCGGTAGCGACCAGTTCGTCAGCATCATGCACGGCAGCGGCACGCACAACATCGGCCGGGTCTCGACCGGTGAAGCGAACCGCGCCTTCGCCGCACGGCAGAACAAACTCGGCTTCGGCGACTTGGTCACCAACTTCGGCGAGGTCAAGCCCTTCGGGCACCTCGACGAGGTTTCCGTGGTCGGCGAAAGCCCGATCGTCATCGATGTCATCGCCAACGACTACGACGTCAACAACGATGTCCTGAACGTGCAGCTGCGCGACACGGTCAGCCAGCAAGGGGCCACCATCAGCCTCTCCGTAGGCACCGGCCCCGGCGGGCGCGACCAGATCATCTACACCCCGGCTGCAGGCCAGCAGACCGGCACCGATTTCTTCCATTACAACGTAGTTGACTCTACCGGTCGAAGCGACTGGGGTGCCGTGTATGTCGACTATCAAGGCGCCACCACGGTCGACCTGAACCAAACCGTGTACCGCTACGACCTTGGTCCGGAGAATTCTGTCGTCTTCCCGGCCTACGAGCTGATCTCCGACGCGACCTTCGGCGACCTCGGCTTCACGATGCCGGGCAACCCGGGCAACTTCGTCGTCGAGTCTCGTGACCGCGGTGCGGCGAGCGGTGTGAACAATCTCAACCGTGACCATATCCGCCTCAGAGCCGAGGCAGACTTCCACCACAAACTCGCTGACGGCATCTACGACGTCCTGTTTACGGTGGGCGATCGCCTTGAGAACTCCAATCCAATTATTTTAACCGCCGAGGGCTCGGTCTCGCTGACGACCGTCAACCACGGCCCCGCGGACTTCACCAACTATACGCTTCAAGACGTGACGGTGACTGACGGCGAACTGAACGTTGATATCGTCAACCAAGGATTCACGTCGAATATCACCCGCATCGTGATCACCCGTGTAGGCGATGCGCCGAGCGTTGTCGATACGGGCCTGACTTCATACGACTACGACTTCGGCACGCCCACGTCGCCGGTCCCGAGCGGATGGGTGGGCATCACGCCCGACACCTATGGTGATATTTCGTGGTCCGGTGCGACACCGCTTCGGTTAGACCGTGGCTCGATTCCCGGCGTGAACGATATCAACCGGGACTTTGTCTATGGCCCGGGGGCCTCGACACTGAACCACAAGTTGGCCGATGGTGTCTGGCGCGTGGTCTTGAATATGGGCGACGCCAGCTTCGCGCACGACCAGATGGGCGTGCGTGCCGAGGGGCAGCTGATTACCAACTCGGTCACGTCCTTCGCAGGCCAGTTCTTGTATGTCGACGAGAACGGGGGTAGTGCGACGCCGACATCCTTCGATGTTGTTGTGTCCGATGGCGAATTGAACCTCGAGTTCTCCGACAACGGCGGAATCGATGCAAACTGGGTACTTAATCGGCTGTCGCTGGACCGTATAGGCGACGTGCCCGCTCCGGCATCGATCGTGGGCCGACACATCTTCTATAACAATTCGTCGTTTGACTCCAACAACCCCGCGGCAAACGCGCAAGACGACAGCGCGATCGCAACCGACAAAACCGCGCTGCTGCCCGGCCAGAACGCGGCGTTTACCAACTACACCAGCTACAGCAACGGCATCAACGGCGTCATGATCGACGTCGCAGACCTCGCCTCGGCATCGCTGAGTGCCAGCGACTTCGTCTTCAAGGCCGGCAACAACGACGACCCGTCGAGTTGGGCGACCGCGCCGACTCCCACGAGCATCACAATTCGCGGCGGTGCGGGTGCCGGCGGGAGCGACCGTGTGACACTGGTCTGGCCGGACAGCGCCATCAAGAATCAGTGGCTTGAGGTAACTGTCAAGGCCAATTCCCAGACAGGCCTTACCCAAGACGACATTTTCTACTTCGGCAACGCGATTGGCGAGACAGGTAATTCAACAACCGGCACAGTTGTGAATATCTCCGATATGCTTGGAGTCCGGAGTAACCCGCACAACTTGGGTAATCCCGCCGGCGTCGCCGATGCGTATGACTTTAACCGCGACCGCCAAGTGAATATCTCCGACATGCTGATCGCCCGGAGCAACGCCACTAACCTGAGCAACGACCTGGAACTGATTACTGTGCCCGATCAACCCCTTGCCACTGCGTCTATAGCGAGTCTCGAGGCTTCGCCGACCAGCACCATCATACAGAACTACGACGCGTTGGCCGCTCTGGCTTATCAGCAGTTGATGGACCAAAACAACGGCACATCCATTGGTGAAGAAGATGAAGACGAGACGCAAGAAGAAGTCTTGAATCCGTCCGAACAACTTCTAGATCAACCCGGCATATAGACACCATAAGCTACAAAAAACCCTAGAAAAGCTTGTTTTTGCACAAAATTATAGTATCTTTTCGTGATAGCTGTTTTTACAGGAGGGAATCTACCCCATGGGATCAATGCCGAAATCGTTTTTTACTGCCGCCCTTGTTATTTGTTTAGTTGCGATCCCAGTCGTCGCACAGCCAACGATTGCTCCCGGCTTCATAAGCCTAAACCCGAATGAGGCCAATCAGGAAGTCCTCATCAATGTTACCGGCGGCGACGCCGTAGAGGGTATCAACCTCTTCCTTGAGGTCGGGGACGGCTCGTCCGGCCCAACGATCACTTCGGTCGACCTGCTAACAGGCACCCTTTTTGACGGCAATAACTTTGGGCAGAACAGTCTTGGGCCGGTCAGCAGCCGCCAAGCAGCCGAAGGAACCCTGACCAGTGCTGGCACCGTCAACGCAGACGGCTTACTGGCCCGTGTTGTCTTCGACACAACCGGCATCACCGATGGGACGTTCGATCTAAACCTGGATACGTCGATCGGCACGACCAGCTTCTTGGATACTGTCGGCGGCAATATCGCGACAAATCTGACTAGCGGAACGCTCAACATCGTACCCGAGCCAACCAGCCTGGCTCTCCTTGGCATCGGCTCTCTCATGTTAGTTGCCAGACGAAAAAGAGCTTAAAAGCCTGGACCGGCTTGCTTGGTTGTACGGCCGGTACCGGTGCGCAGGGTATGCTTCGGGTTTACTGACGCCATGAATCAAGCGACGGAACATGGTCTGCCCCCTGCTTCGGCCGGGGGGCATCGATCCTGTCGAGGCGATGGCGAGCTACGGCGGGCCAGCCGATCAGTTCATACCACCATTCCTTGAAGCGGTTTGCTTGTCGGCCTGTTGATTCATGAGCATGACCGGCAAGTCGCCGCGGGACGTTGCACGCAAGGCCGATGAAGCAGGCAAGCACGCCCTATCCAGGTACGCGCACAGTAAGGGTTACACCTGTGCCCAGTTCTTCGCCATCCTCGTGCTGAGCAAGACTACCACAGCACCGAGATCTTCCTCTGCGAGTGGTCGGACCTGCGCGACACCACGCTGCAAAATAACAACGCAAAGCTGATGGGTGACGACGGCGCCGACTTGACACCAGATGAGGTGAAAGCGGGCGGCCAGTCTGGTGACAACGGAACAACCGTGCTGACGGCCGGCACCTCCAGCGGCCCGGTCGGCGCGGCGAGTAGCGGCGAGATTTACATCAGCAATCACACCAACCAGGCAAGGGCCTGGCGGATACTCGAAGGGGATTGACGATACCGCGGGATCACGGTGCTAAGAATCACAAAGGCTCTAAGGGGCTCAGCAGCCGCCGAATTACCTAAAAGCGTTATTTATTTTCTGTTTCCCCATCAGATTCTGATGTCCTCCGCGATATACCTAGTGAACCATGCCCCCAGAAGACCAAACACAACCCGATCAAGAGGCGGTGGAAAGCAAGAATGCCGCCTTCACCCGGTACTGGATCCAGTCGCAGCATGCGATTACAGGGTTCGTATCCATGCATGTCAACGACTACGCCATGGTTGAAGACATTGTTCAGGAGGTGGCGTCCCAGGCATCGAAAAACTTTGACCAGTACGACCCATCGCGCCCCTTTAGTGCCTGGCTCATCGGGATCGCTCGGCTGAGAATTGTCGATATGCTTCGCGCGAGAGGTCGACGACCATTGACCTTGTCCGGCGACGTACTCGAGTCACTCACCAACGAACTCGCTGTGATGCAGACGCAGTCCAGCGAACGGCTTGATGCGCTGCAAGGCTGCATGGGGAAACTGAACGAGCGACACCGACGCATTGTGGAACTCCGCTATGCGAGGCAGCAGTCTTCAGACAAGATCGCTAGTGCGGTGGGTAGCAACGCGATCGCTGTCGACTCGATGCTTTACCGCATCCGTGACGCCCTTAGGCAGTGCATCGCGAAGCAGCTGGAGGGCGACCACTGATGCCAGAAGACCGTGTACACAAACTGGTCCGGGGCTTTTTTGCTAGCGAAGTGTCGGCCGAGGCGATTGAAGCGATGGAGGCGTGGCTGCGCGAAGATCCCGCCAACACACGCACCCTCGCCGAGTTTGTGATGCTCGACGGCCTCTTGCTGGTTGAGCAGAAGAATATTGACGCCACAGCGATCCTGGCTAGCCTTCTTGACGCCGAGCAAAACGCCCCGCTTGCTCTAGTCGATGTCACACCAGAACCTCATGCCGGCCGCCGGGGCGAGATGCATGAAGATCAGACGATTACTCTTCGTCAGCTGCTCTTCTTATCTGGCTACCTGGCTCGAAAAGGCTTGCGTAAGCCGGCGTTCCTCAAGGCCGCGGCCGCAGCTGTTTTTCTTTTGTCAGCAATTATGTTGATCGTCATGCAGTCCGGTTCTGCAAGCCAACCAACCGGCCAGCCGGACGAGCTCGCAACACACCCCGACCCGGCTCTAACACGGGCGGGGATAACCCCGGTCGCCACACTGACCGCAGAGCGCGGCGCGGTGTGGGACCGCCGGCCGGGTGAAGACCTCTACACCGGCCAACGGTTTACGCTGACCCAAGGCTTCGCCGAAATCACAACCCTCCGCGGCGCCCTCGCGGTTATCGAAGCGCCCACGACGATCGAAATCATTGGCGACAACAGAGTCGCCCTGACCCGCGGCACCTTGATCGGTCGCTGTCCGGCCATTGCAAGCCGAGGCTTTACGGTGGATACGCCTACCGCGCAGATTGTTGATGTGGGCACACGCTTCGGCGTCGCTGTCGATCACGCTGGCGAGACGGCCCTTGAGGTCTTTACGGGGGAAGTCAGCGCCGCGCCGGTCATCGGCGGCCGGGTCAAACCCGCCACCCTTGTTGTCTCGGGGCAAGCGGCACGTGTCGGTGGAGGCGAGGTTGTGCTGTCGCCCGCCCCCGACCCGAACGCCTCCCGTTTTTCTGATGGCATCGCGTTCGAGCACGGCCAACTGATGCGTGGCCCGTCCCTGATCGCCTACTACGGTTTTGATGAATCGGGCGATGGCGTCCTGCGGGAGTCGCGAGGCAAGACGCTCTTTGACGCCGAGATCGTCGGTGCGGAGTGGGTCGAGGGCCGGGCCCCCGGCAAGCACGCGCTGAACTTCTCGGGCAAGGCCTGGGAGGAGCGTGTGGCCTTGAGCCAGCAAGCCTCGGAGCGCCTGAAGCTACAGGGGGATTTCACGATCACGATGTGGGTCAACATCCGCAGCCTCCCCGAGGGGCGATGGTCGGCGGTTGCCACCAAGGGCAACGACTCGTGGCGGCTGCTAGTCAATCGAGACCGCAAGACCTCTAAGCCGCAGATCGGCTTCCACTGGAGTCAGGGCAAGGAAGATCCCAGCATGCAATATGTCGGTGTCGTGACCCAAGACATCGAACTGGATCACTGGCATCACGTGGTGATCACCGGCCGGTCGGATCGCGGTGGCGAAGGGGCGGCCGTACGGCTCTACCTCGATGGGCAGTTCAAGGCAGAGAAGCACTTCCCACGCAGGATGGAAAGCGAGTCGCTAGTCGCCTTTGCAGCTAACTCGAAAGAACAGGAAAAACAAGTTTTTGATGGCATACTTGGTGAAACCGCGATTTTCGATCGCGCGATCTCTGAAGACGAGATCGGCATGATCTACAGCGCGGATTCGGCCGGAGGGCGCCCGTGAAATCACTGGCTAACGCGCCGCACGCTTGTTCGATACTAGCCAAAGGCAAAAACCATCGATTGGAAAGGAGCACACAAAGCAAAAGACGATGCAAAGCAGTGAATCACAAAACAAGCCTGATATCCGGCTGGACCTACGCGCGTAGATACACCCAGCCACTCATAGACCGATTTCTATCCTTTTCACTTCATATAGGAGATTTAGACATGAACGTTTCGAGAATAACGACGAAGCAGTTACTGGCAACCGGTACATTGTCGGCCATCCTTCTAGCAGCCATCGGTACCAGCGCCAACGCCGCGACGCTCGTCTCATCGGCCCTGGACAACAGCCAGACAGACTTGACCGGTACCGGCGGCATCTTCTCGGGTACTCCAGGCGGCGATGCCTCTGCTGCCGTTGGCGGTGTCACCACAACGGTGGTCACCACTTCTGAAGGTTTGACCGGCAAACTCGGGACCGGTTCGCTAGGCCCTCAGACCCAGACACTTCGCGCCGTATCTGCGGCCAATGGCATGGACCTTACTTACGACGTGACCTACTCGCCGTTCAGGTATGACGCAACGAATGGTGATCTGGCCACTTCCACAAGACGTGGCGGCTATGTTGCGGTTAGCTCGGAAAACGACAACACTGAGCGTGAGCAAACGACCGCGAATGCCGACGGAATCGAGTTTTGGCGCGTGACCATCGGCAATGTCGTCAATAATGGCGCGACAGCTTTCAACCTAGACGGTGCCGTTCAACTCAATTTCTTAAATCTGTCTGGTATCGAAGTCTATGACACCTACGTTGGTGGCGTGACCGGCAACCTATTAGGGGCAGGTGGTACAGGCTCTGCTGTATCGGGTGATGCCGCTTTCGCGCTCAGCAGCCCGGCTAGTTCGTTTGCGATCGTTGCAACGGCGGATACCGAAGACAACAATCCAAACAATCCGAACAACTTCGAAAACCGCTGGGAAGGCATCGCGGTTCAGTTCACCGAAGTCCCCGAGCCCGGCTCGCTCGCGCTGCTGGGCCTCGGTGGCCTGTTCGTCGGTGCCCGCCGGCGCCGCAAGTAATCGCTTGACGCGGTGCCTGATCGGCACCGCGCGATCGACGTCCTGAAAGCGGGGCGGAGATCGAAAACACTTATCACCGGCCCGGGCCCAACCGCCTGGGTCGGCATTCGCGGCAGATCGTGACGCCGCAAGCCTTGAGGATGAAATAGGAATACATGATGCTTCAAACCACGGCCCGCAACCTGATTACCGCTTCACTCCTGGCCGCTGCGCTACCCGCGGCGGCGCAGCAGGCCGGTGACGACCCGGTCAAGATCTACCTGATGATGGGCCAGTCCAACATGGAGGGCTGGGGCAACTGGTACGAGAATGATGGCGTCACGCAGCACCCGACCCTCATCGATCCGACCGACCCGTACCCGCTAACACAACTGGATGTGGACGGCTACACCGCGCCGCTGGACCAGGTCTGGGTCAACCACCCCGAGGGCGACAAGGCCGCCGGGCCGCTTGCGCCGGGTTTCGGCGCGGGGGTGAGCAACGGCACGCACATCGGCATCGAACTGAGCATGGGCCACCAGCTCGCGGCGAACAACACCAACCAGTTCTACTTCTTCAAGAGCGACAAAGGCGGTACCTCGCTCTTTAGCGATTGGCGCCCGCCCAGTGCCGTGGCCAACCGCGGCGGCGATGTTGGCGACCAGTATACCCGCGCGATCAAGGGCTTCCACAACCTGCTGAACAACTTCGACACCATGTACCCCGAGTACGACGGGGCGGGCTACGAGATCGCCGGCATGGTCTGGCTGCAGGGCTGGAACGACTACAACGCCAACGGCGCTCCCGAGTACGAACAGAACCTGACGGACCTGGTCGCGGACGTGAGGCACGACCTGGGCCTCGCCGATCTGCCGGTGATCATTTCCGACGCGCCACGGGACACGACCCTGCCGTTACACGAGCAAGTCGCAACGGCGAAGCAGAACGTCGTTAACGCGCTCAACACGGCGCAGCCCGGCAGCGCGGTATACGTCAACTCATTGGGGATCGACCCGGTTTCGGGCGAGGCCTTCTTCCATTGGAATTTCACCGCCTCAAACTACATCGAGATGGGCAAGCGCAACGCGACCGGTGCCCAGTCGGTGATGCGCAGCGGCAGTGTCAACCACGAGGGCAACAGCGACGTCGCCGCGGCGTGGGACCGCTTCCGGGACAGCTACAGCCGGATCGTACGTTACGAAATGGACGAGGCCGGCGGCACGACCGTGTTCAATACCGCAGGCGCCGGCAGCGTCGCCGACGCCGTACTCACCAACACCGCGGCGCGCACGCCTGGCATCGGGCTGGCCACGAGCAGCGGCGCGATCGACGCGGGCGACGGCGTGATCCGCGCGACCAACGACTTTGGCAATTTGAACCAGACCTACACCCTGGGCGCCTGGGTCAAGCTCGACGACCTCGCCGACACACAAGGTCGGTACACGATTTTGTCCACCGAGGACAGTGACGGCAGCGGCAGCGACACGGGCTGGAACTTCGGCGTTGAGCGGAAGCAGGTCGGCGGCGAGTGGGTCAACTACCTGTACTTCGACCTGCGCCACCGCAACGGGATGAACTCACTCAACGATTCAGACGACGGCACGGACCTGGTGCTCGAAGCCGACCGCGAGTACTTCGTCGCTTTCGCCCGCGATGTCACCCTCGGCAGCGGCGAAGACGATAACTCGCTGTTCTACCTGTATGACGTGCTGACCGGCGAGCTGATTGCCAGCAACGGCGGGTCCAGCGAGAACCAGAAGGCCACAACGTTCAAGAACATCCGTGTTGGCGTCGGCGTCGATGACTACGACGTCGAGCAGGCCGGGACGATG
Source organism: Phycisphaeraceae bacterium (assembly GCA_019634195.1). Taxonomy (GTDB): domain Bacteria; phylum Planctomycetota; class Phycisphaerae; order Phycisphaerales; family Phycisphaeraceae; genus JAHQVV01. Next base: position 9,366 of record JAHQVV010000091.1, read on the forward strand.
TTCCAGGGCCTGATCGACGACGCACAGATATGGGACCTCACGCTGAGTGAAAGCGACATCCTCGGGCTGGCCCAACAGGGCTCGCTGTTCGTGGTGCCCGAGCCGACCTCACTGCTACTGCTCGGAGCGGGCGGCTTGCTCCTGGTGCGCCGCCGTTGAATCGCTCGTGTTGCTGGAATGGATTCGGATCAGTCTGGGCCTGGGATCGTTTGCACCTCTATGTAAGAGAAACACCGCCATGCGAAGAGCCTTTACCCTCATTGAACTACTGGTTGTCGTCTCGATCATCGCACTGCTGATCGCGATCTTGCTTCCTGCGTTGGGAGCGGCGCGAGACAGCGGGCGGACGGCCTCGTGCTTGAGCAACATCCGCCAAATGATGGTTGCCAATGAAATGTTCATGCAAGACAACGATGCCCTTTATACCTCCAGTTACCTCTATCCCTGGGATAGTGAGGTGTACGGAAGCAAACCTGACTCAAGGAAGTACAACATCAACGGGTCGGTAAGGAGGGCGATGTATTGGGCGACTGACCCGGTGTACCTCGACTACCTGCAATTCGACGATACGCAGGTCAGCAACGTTTTCCGAACCGGCAGCAGCGGCAGCGAGCTCTGGGGGGCGCACTGGCCGGAGCAGTTCCGCTGCCCGGCCGCGCCCGAGGTCGACAATAATTTTGATCACCACGTCTCTTACGCTTTCAATAGAGAGAACGGCAATATCAGTTACAAGCGTGACGCGATCCGGAATGCCTCTGAGAAATACGCCTACAGCGACCAGCAGAACTGGTGGACGGATAGCGATGTCGCCAACTACGCTGTGTACTGGGATGTTACCGGTGAGGAATGGTACAACGGCGGTAAAGCTGGCGTGATGTACCGCCACTCCGAGGCATCAAACTTCGCGTTCTTCGACAGTCATGCCGAGAGCATTAAGAAGGACGAGGCCTACCGGGCAGGCGACAATGACTTCAACAAAGACCGCTGGGATCCCTATCGGTAGTTTTGTTAGCTCTTACCGAGACCGTCAAGAAGACCGAGGCCTACAAGCCCGGCGACAACGCGTACAACGATGCGAGGTGGTTCCCCGAGCGGTAGGTGAGCAAAACGCAACAACGGATTCTCCTTTGCCCGTCGCTCTCGCTCATAGGCTTGCCTTGCAGTTAGCCCTAATTTTTCTGGCGGATCACCCGCCTAAAAACCCCATAAGGAATCGAAGATGTTGAAACGGTTTTACATGATGGCTATGTCCCTGCTGGTCTGCACCGCGCTGACGCACGCCGCTATCGCGGACAAGGTCGTCAAGGTTTACATCCTTGCCGGTCAATCCAATATGGAAGGCAAGGGCCTGCCTACTCACTTGGATACACACAAAAGCGATTCGCTGATCAAGCCCTGGTACAACACGGTCAAAGATGGCGATGGCTGGGCGGTGCGCGATGACGTGTTCATCACCTACCCGACAAAGAGCAAGGGCGCGAAGCACGGCCCGCTGACCGTGGGCTATGGCACCAAGGGGGAAGACTCGGTCGGGCCGGAGTGGGGCTTTGGTCACGCCGTGGGGGAGGTACTCGATGAGCCCGTGCTGATCATCAAGACCGCATGGGGGGGCAAGAGCGTTTACCAGCCCTTCCGCCCGCCGAGTGCGCTACCGAGCGATGCGGAGATCAAGCAGATGGTCGCCGACATGCAAAAGAAGCACGACGCAGCTATCGAGGCGAACAAAATCAAGAAGAAGGAAGGCAAGAAGACGCGAGCGCCCAAGGCCGTGCCGACGTTTGAAGAGCTTAAAAAATCCTTCGGCGAGTATTACCTCAAGATGGTCGAGCACGTAAAGGAAGAGCTTGCCGGATTCGAAGACAAATTCCCTGAACTCAAGGGCCACAAGCCTGAGCTTGCAGGCTTCGTCTGGCACCAAGGATTCAATGACATGGTCCGTAGCGACTACCGCGAGACGAAGTACGTGGACTACACCAAGTGGACGGCGACGCTGATCAAAGACTTGCGCAAGGACCTGGGCACACCGAACATGCCGGTCATCATCGGCGAGTTAGGCACCGCCGGCGTCAAAGGACGCGGCGACTTCCAAGCCGCGCAGGCAAACATCGCAGAGCTGCCCGGCTTTAAGGGCACTGTCACGTTCGTTCCGACAGCGCAGTACCAAGACAAGGTCGCTCTGGAATACTTCGAGCAGGGTGTGTGGAAGAAGGGTAAAGAAGGTATGGCCAAATGGCTGACGGTCGGCAACGACCGCCCGTACCACTACCTCGGCTCGGGCAAGTGGTACTTCCTTAAGGGCGTCGCGTTTGGCCAGGCGATGATGGAGCTTGAGAAGAATTAATCGCTCTGCGCGACCTCCGGGCGTTTTGCATCACGCACAGTTCAGCAACGAAAGCTCATATATGAAACGCAGCGGTATCTTTGTCCTCGCGCTCCTGGTCCTGCTCATGGCCCCGATCGCCTGGGCCGAATCAGGCAAGGTCGCCGTCAAGAAGGCGTACCCTTCCTTCCAAGCAGGTGTGACCGGGGCGTGGGTCACGATCGATCCCGGGCCCATCATGAAGGTGGACCGTGTCGATGCAGGCACACCGGCTCATCGTCGGCTCAAGCCTGGCGACCGCATCTTCGAAGTGAACGGCCGAGCGATCGAAGGCAGCGACCCGCGTGTGCCACTAGGCCAAGCGATCACAGAGGCCGAGGGAACGAACGGGCAAGTACGGTTCGCCATCGATCGCAACGGCAAGCGCGGGGCGGTCGTGGTCGCGATCCCCGTGCTCGGCGCCTACAGCGAGACCTGGCCACTGGATTGCAAAAAGTCCAAGCGGATCATCGATAAGCAGGCAGCACAGCTGGCCAAATCACAAAATGAAAAAGGTTGGTTCGGTGATGCGAGGGGCGCCGGCCTGACCCAGTGCATGGCGGCGCTGTTCCTGTTATCAACGGATGATTCCGCTTATGACGAGCAAGTGAAACGTTTTGCGCATGCGTTGGCGGCAGCAACCGAAACCAAGCCATCGCGCAGCACGTGGCATCTCGGTTATCACGTGATCTTTCTGTCTGAGTACTATCTGAAGACCGGCGATACACGCGTTCTTCCCGCGATCGAATCCGCCTGTAAACTCGCCTCTCAGGGACAGACCGCAGGCGGCTGGGGGCACTCGATGAGCCCTGTTTCCGTCGGCTATGTGCAGAGCGGTCTGATGAACTCGGCCGGTGTGACGATGTTCTTGGGGATGACGCTCGCGCGCGAGTGCGGCATCACCATTCATGAGGCGGCATACCAACGATCACTCAAATTGTTCTACCGCATGGTCGGGCATGGCAGCAACTGCTACGGCGACCACCGCGCGGAGATTTTTGTCGATACAAACGGCCGAAACGCCGCGATCGCCTGTGCCATGTCCCTGCTCCACCAAGAACCGTATACGACCGCGGGGCAGCACCTGGCCATGATGGTCGCGGACTCGTACTTCGACCACGAGGCGGGCCATACCGGCGGCGGGTTCAATGTGCTGTGGCGCGGCATCGCGATATCGCATGTACCCGAGGGTAAGCAGGGCATGGTGCGTAGGCACATGCAGCAACTGGCCTGGTACTACGACCTGACACGACTACCTGAAGGCGGCTTCAGCATGCTGCCCTCGCCGCCAGACACAAAGCGCTACACCGGGCAGGAGTGGGGCCACGGCCTCGGCCTGACCTACACAGCCCCGCTCAAAACTTTGCGAATCACCGGCGCGCCCCGCACCCGATACAGCAAGCGGACCCCCAAAGTCGACGACCTCATCTGGGGCACAGGCCGTGACAAAGATTTCTTATCGACAGAACACGCCGAAGGCTACGGCCAAGAGGCCGATCCACCTCATGTCATCAATGCCAAATTGACCGGCAAGGCCCCCGTCGATAGCGCGTACTGTGCGAAGATGATGCGGCACTTCAATCCGGTCACACGCACATTCGCCGCTTGGAAGCTTTGCTCGATCAAGAGCGAAGAAGCCTACGACGCGATCGAGGCGGCGCTGAAACACCCCGACCCGCGTGTCCGCCGCGCAGGTTGCGACGCGGCCTCGGGTTACCACCACTGGGGACGAGGTGCCGTGGGCTCAGCTGTACCTAAAGAAGTTGTCTCCAAGCGTTTTATCCCGCATATCCAGAAGATTCTCAAGGATCCTAACGCCGCATTCTGGGAATCCGACGGCGCTCTATGGGCCCTCGCAGCAGCGTCTGCGGAAGATATCCGCCGCAATCGCAAAATCATCGACCGTTTTGCCGGTCACGACGAGTGGTACCTGCGCGAGAGTGCGTACTGGCCGATCGTGGGCCTAGGTAAAAATATTACGGGCAATGAGTTCCTCGCCCTGGCCAAGCGGTACAACACCTCGAGGCACGTCTTTGAACGCAGCTCAATGGACGCGGGGATCAAGAACCTGATTAAGCGGCAGCGGGTCAGGCTTGAGCCCGATGTCATCGCAAAATACATCCAGATCATTGCCACCCAGATGAACGATGCTGCGATTGCAGCGGGTTACGACGAGTTCGCCGCGCGTCACGAGGCGGCCCACCGCACAATGATGCTGATGTCGAACTTCAAAAACCCGCCTTACAAGTTGATCGCCAGGGACCTGGCGAAGTACATGGAAGGCTGGGCGCCCGGCAACCAGCACAGCAACTGGCTCATCACCGGCAACAAATGGCAACCGGGCCTCGCGAAGATCGCCAAAAATCTTGGCAAAGATGCCGGTCCAATCATTGCGAAGTTTGAACACTGCTTGAAACAGGATTACTGGAACCTGCGCGACAAGCAACAACCCGCGGTCCACGAAGCGATGCAGCAGGCGGTAGAGCACTATCAACAGCAGCGCTAACACGACACGCTTCACCCCGGCGTAAACGGACGCGGTCCATGCTCGGGTTAAGCGGCCACGCATGCGTGCTGTAACGTATCACACCTGATCGACGAGGGGAACTCCATGAAAGCACTCGGCAGTTTACTTGCCGTTTTGCATTTCCTCCCCTTCACCTCGGGGCACACCGGGGCATCCTGCCCTAGTCAGCCGTCTGGCTGTACTTGACGTGGCCAAGGGCGGGGGAAAGACCACAAATCGAGAATCCTGCTATAGGTATGGGTTGGCTTTCAGGGGCCAGATCAATGGATGATTTATATCCAACAAGTGTATTTTAGTATATATATTACCGATAGTTAATACATGGATATTTTCTTCTTCAATATCAGGTTTTTCTTACTTACTTTTCCATCATGAAAGCTGCAACTGACCATTACCATTCACTTGACGCTCCGGCCAGGATAAGTGTACGCCGATGGGGGTACATGCTTTCGGGCTGCGTCAGCCTAGGGCTCGGTGGGATAGGTATGATTGTCCCGGGCCTGCCGACTGTCGTGTTCTGGATCGTTTCGGCGTGGTGCTTTGGCAAGAGCTGCCCGGCGCTACAGAGGTGGATCTACAACCGCCCCAGGGTAGGCCCGATGATCGAGATGTACAACGAAAAGCACATGATGACGGCTCAAAGCAAGCGGCGCGCGTTAATTGGGATGTGGTTTGGCATGAGCCTGTCGATTTTGATCCTGCTCCTTACTGCCAAGCCACTGTGGATCCCGAGCATTGTTGCTGGCTGCGGCGCAGCCGTGACTTGGTACATCCTGAATCGCGTGGCTACAGCGAACGCCTCCACCTAAAATCCAATCAACGGCATCTTCAGAAAACCACCGCGATCCATTCTATATTACGCTTTAGATCCTTAAATTAAGGATCTAATTATATATATCAAGTGTCATACATTCCTATATGACACTTGATATATATTGCACCTTTACTTTTTAGATATCTACTTTGCCTTCGAAGCGGCCTCTGGCTCGTTGGCCATCTGGATCAGGCGAGGCGCGACATCTTGCAGGTCCAGGATTTCCTCCGCCGCGTCCATCTCGATCGCGACTTTAGGCATCCCAAAGACCGTGCAGCTTTTTTGGTCCTGGGCCACGGTCCTAGCGCCTGCTTTCCGCATCTCGAGCAGGCCGGTGGCACCGTCGTCACCCATCCCGGTCAGGATCGCCCCAACCGCGTTCGCCCCGGCGTTCGCCGCCACGGAATTGAAGAGCACCTCGACACTTGGCCTGTGGCGGTTCACACGCGGGCCGTCCTTGACCTGCACCAGGTATCTCGCGCCTGAACGTTTAAGCAGCATGTGCTTATTGCCTGGGGCGATCAAGACTTTACCAGGCACAACCGAGTCCCCGTCCACCGCTTCGGAGACATCAACAGCACTCTCCCGGTTCAAGCTCTCCGCGAAGGATTTGGTGAAGTTCTCCGGCATATGCTGGACGATCAAGACGCCTGGGGCGTTGACCGGGAACCGAGGAATAACCTTGCGCAGCGCTTCGGTGCCCCCGGTAGAGGTGCCGATGGCGATGATCTTATTCGTGGTTTTAGAAAGTGTCGGGCCAATGGTCGGCGGGCGCTCATCGGCCTGGGGGACTATGGGCCTAAGCTTTGCATGGGCCGCGGCTTTCACTTTATGAGTAAGCTCGACGGTCATGTCGCCGACCGTGTAGGCGCTGCCCGGCTTGCACATGACCTCGATCGCGCCGTTCGCGAGCGCCTCCATCGCCAATTCGCCACCCGCCGCGGTCAACGACGAAACGACCACCACGGGCATCGGCTGAAAACGCATCAGCTTCTTGAGGAAGGTCATCCCGTCCATCCGCGGCATCTCCATGTCGAGCGTCAGCACATCCGGCTTGAGCTCGACGATGCGGTCGCGTGCGACATATGGATCCGTCGCCGTCCCGACGACTTCAATATCCGGGTCCTTGCTCAGCTCGCGCGAAAGGATATTACGTACCACGGATGAGTCGTCCACAATTAATACACGCGTTTTTTTCTTGGCCAGCAATACCATGGATAGCCTTTCAGAGTTTAACGTGATGGGTCAGGCCGCCTGGGCGCTGTCCATCTTCAGTTCGAGCAGAACGACCATCGGGCAGTCATCGACCAGCAAGGCGACCGCATTCGGGTCGTTCACAAGCGCACCCCAGTGGTCCTGCGGGTGGTCGAGAATCGCGGGCGGCTCTAAATCAAAGACAGGATCGGTCCCTGCGATTTGAGTCAGCATCTGCCCGCAAAGCACATTGGTTAGCTCGCCGATGGCCATCACCGCCGATTCGATGCTGACCTCATCTGCCTCCTCGCCGGTAATGTTCGCGGTGAGTTCTGCGCAAATCTCATGCCCTGCGACAACCGTCAGCTTCCCGGTCGCCGCCCCGCGGATACCGATCTGCGCTACGTAGGCTTCGGTGATCGTCTCAGGAAGCTCGTCAGGGGTCGCCGGGTCGGCAAACATAAATGCCAACTGCTCCAGGACTTCCGTGGCAACCTGCTCGATGATTTCGCTTTGATCATGCTGCATCGTTTAGCTCCAGGACTTGAGTGATTTGTTCTTTGAACTGCTCAGGCGTAAATGGTTTACGCAGATAGCCTGCGATTCCCAGCTCTTTGAGCGCATCGATCCGGGTCTGGCTGCCCTCTGTTGATGCAACGATCACGGGGATGGTCTTGAGTAGATCGTCCTGCTTCATCTTCTCAATCAACTCGACGCCGTTCATGACCGGCATGTTGATATCGACCAGGGCAAGGTCAACCCATTCGCCATCGAGTTGGTTCAACGCCTCCTGCCCGTTACCGGCATGCATGCACTCGGTAACCGGCAGTTCTGCCAACTTTATATTCTTTTCGATCACCGAACGGATAATCGGTGAATCATCGACGATCAGGATTCGTAAGCTCATCGTTTTTTACTCCCGGCAGATTGCGTGGTGAGGGATTTTAAGTTCTCGAATTCAAAGAGTGTTTCGCGCATCACTTGTTCAACGCGTTTGGGTTGTATATCCAGGAAATCTAACGCGGCACCTGATGGCTGATGCTGACTGCCATCCGCCCCGCCGCCGATACCCGTGAGGTTAACGATCTGCCCAGCGACATGGACCAGGTACGCAATGGGCTGGCTGTGTTCGGGGGCGTTCTCGGGCTCGTGGTGCCAGCGGACGGCATCGTGGATCGCGCCGCTGATCCCCCAGGACTCCAGTAAGATCGCGCCGACCTCGGCGTGGTCGATGCCCAGCACTTCTCGTTCGGCCTGCTCAAACGAATGGCCTTGCTCAAACGCGAGCTGCCGGATCGCCTCGCCATCGGCTCGGACAAAGTGCCCAAGCACCAGCTTCCCAAGATCCTGGAATAGGCCCGCGGTGAAGGCCTGCGGCGGGGCTTCTGACTCGTTCGCTTTGGCCAAGGCATGCGTGGCGATCGCGGCCGCGGCGGAAAACTCCCAGAGCGCGCCGGGCACTAGGTCGTAGCCCGTAATCGGTTTATCGATATGTTTGGCGACGACGCCGTGCAGCACGAGTTGCGCAGTCCTTTGCAGCCCGATGCGGATGACGGCCTGCTTAATCTCTGTCACCGGGGACCTTGGTGCCATCGCCGCGGAATTGGCAAGCTTGAGAAGGTTTGCGGCACTTGAAGGGTCGTGTGCGATGACATGGGCAACCTCGCCGACTTCCGCGTCGGGCGACTGGAGCATATCGATGAGTTCAAGGGCCAGCGGTGGCATCGCCTCGATACTGCTCGCGGTCTGGATGATCGTATCGCGTTGGTTCATAGCTCGGTCACCTCCCCGCACGAAGACACCGTGACCTGCCCGGTGCTCATCTCGATGCGCATGGTCCGGGGCTTGGTCCCGCCGACGTCTTCACCGGCGATCAATAGGTTGTTCTTCCAAAGCAGCTTGCGGAGTACCGCGTAATTACGCTCACCGATCTTAAATCGACCAGCGGAGTCCATCGGCGCACCGCCCCCCGCGACCTTGACCACCAAGCGCTCCATCTTTGCGCCCTCGGCAGTTACCGCGTTGAGTAGCGCGACGAAACCCGTGTCGGTGAACATGGCGGGCTTGGCCTTGGCTTTTTCCGGATCGGTTTTAGAGACCGGCAGCAGGCAGTGGATCATCCCACCGACACCGGCCTCCGGATCGAAGAGCGTCACGCCGACACAAGAGCCCAACGAGTAGGTCACCAGGGCCTGGTCGGGGCACTTCGAGACGGCCATATCGCACATACCAATGGTGATAGGTTTCAAGCGGATGCCTTCCCTGGTTTGCCGAGGTTCGGTGGCGCATCGGCCTTCACATAGATCGAAGGCTGGACCGGCCTGTATAAATCGGACATGCCGGCCAGGCTCTCGGTATGGCTGACGATCAGGTATCCGTCGGGCCGCAACAACCGGTGGACATCGGTAAGCAAACGACGCTTCGTGTCCGTATCGAAATAAATCATTACGTTGCAGCAAAAGACCATGTCCATCGGCCCCTTCATGGGGAACGGCGGCTCGTTGAGATTCATCCGCCTAAACAATGCGTGGCTACGCAGTGAGTCACGTACTTGGTAGCCGCCATCCTGCTTGGCGAAGTAGCGTTTAAGCAGGTCGCTTGCGATCCCATCGACTTCTTGTGCGTCGTAGTACCCGCTTTCGGCTTTATCCAGGACTTTCGTCGAGATATCGGTGCCGAGCAGCCGGAAATCACACGATGCCCGGCTCTTGCGGATCACCTCGGCGATCGTCATCAGCAACGAGTACGGCTCCTGACCAGTAGAACTTGCCGCCGACCAGATCCGCAGCTTGTCCTGGCCCTCGCCCAGCCACTGGGTCACGACGCTCTCGGTGAATGAGAAGTGGGCTTTCTCGCGGAAGAAACGCGTAACGTTGGTCGAGATCACATTCAGCAACTGAACAATCTCGTCTGCGTCTTCCTTGAGGAACGCCAAGTAAGCCTTGTCGTCTTCGAGTTGTAGGTCGCGCAGCCGCTTGGCGATCCTTGCAGAGACCATCTTGGCCTTGCCCTCTTTGAGGTCAATCCCGCTGCGTTCATACACGATCTCTTTAATTGACTTAAATATCGCAGGTTGCATACCGGCCCCTGGTGGCGAATTGCTGATAAAAAAGGAGAGGGTGCGCGGTCCCATACATCGAGAACGCGCACCCACTCCATCGGGGGGCTATTTAGAACGCTGACAGCTCGTCATCGTCCAGCGGGATCACCTGCTGGGGCTTGTTGGCTGGCTTGGGCTGCTTGCAGGGGGTCGGTGCTGCCGTCGCGGCAGAGGGTGCCGTGCCACCGGCCCGACGCTGCTGACCAAGGTTGTACCCGGCAATCATGTCGTTGAGTGTCTGGGCCTGCTCGTTGAGCTGGCTGGCGGCGGCCGCCGACTCTTCACTATTGGCCGAGGTTTCCTGCGTGACCTTATCCATCGCGCTCACGCCCTCGGTGATCTGCTTGATGCCTTCGGCCTGCTCCTGGCTGGCGCTGGCGATCTCGGCGATCAGGCCGTTGACATTCCGTGATCCCTCAACGATGTCGGTCAGGATCGTACGGACTTCCTGGGTGATGCTGACGCCGCCTTCGGCGTTCTTCACCGCGCCATCGATCAGCTCTGCCGTTGTCTTGGCCGCCTCGGCACTGCGCTTCGCGAGCGATCGGACTTCTTCGGCCACAACCGCAAAGCCCTTGCCCGCGTCGCCGGCACGTGCGGCCTCGACCGCAGCGTTGAGCGCGAGGAGGTTGGTCTGGAACGCGATCTCATCGATCGTCTTGACGATCTTCGCGGTTTCATCAGAAGAAGACTTGATCTTCTCGATCGCGTCTTCCATCCTCACCATCGCGTCGTTGCCGTTCTCGGCAGAAGACGTGGCCTCGGCAGACAACTGATTGGCCTGGCCGGCGTTGTCGGCGTTCTGGCCGGTCATCGCCTGCATCTCCTGCAGCGAGGCGCTGATCTCTTCGATCGAGCTGGCCTGCGTGCTGGCGCCCTCGGCAAGCTTCTGGGCACCCTCGGTGATCTCCGAACTGGCGGCGGCAACCTGCTCGGTCGGGTCTTGCACCGCTTGCAGGGCCTCGGCAAAGGCATCAACGATCTTGTTGATACCCTCCATCATGGGTGTATAGACCTCATCAAGGCTGGTCAAATCACCGCGGACCGTGAGGTCGCCCTCGCCGCACGCATTGATGACGTTGTTGACCTGCTTGCTGTACTTGGCACGCTCGTTGAGGTCGGTCCACTCGACGCCGTTGCCGATGTGGTTGCCGTCGGCATCCAGCAGCGCGGTGGCGTTGACACCGAACTCCAGATCACCGAGTTTCAGCTCCGCTTTCGCAGGAAGCCGGCTCACATCGGCCAGCAGCGCCCGCTGGTGGGCGGGGTTCTTATGGAAGATGTCGATGCAGGTCCCAACGAGACCGTCCACATTGAAACCCGGGAAGTGCTGCTTGAGCTCGGACTCGTACTTCCTAAGCATCGTCAGGACGGCCGGGTTGCAGTAGGTGATCACGAGGTCGCGGTCACAGGTCATAAAGTTGGTCGCGGCGTTCTCGATCAGCGAGAACAGGCTCTCGGCACGGTTAGCCGCGGCCCGTTGCTTCGTCACGTCCTGCCACTCGAGCGTCGCACCGATGTACTCGCCCTCGCTGTCCATGACGGCAGAAATGTTGAGCGCGAACGACAGGTCACCGACCTTGATCTCCGCCTGGTACGGCAGGTTCGCGGGATCACTCAGGATCCGGCGTTGATGCGACGGGTCTTTGTGGAAGGCATCGATGCAGACGCCCATCAGGTTCGTGAAATCGATGCCCGGGAACGCTTTCTGGAACTCGGGCAAGCTGTCCGTGACCAGCTTGATCGTCGCCGGGTTGGCTTCGACGATCTTGAGGTCCCGGTCGACCTGCATCGACGCGGTCGCCGACCCCGCCACCGCGCTGGCCAGCCGTTTCGCCCGCTGCCCTTCGGTGATGTCCGAGGCATACTTGACAACCTTGAACGGCTTGCCGTCCTCACCCAAGATTGGGTTATAGGATGCCTGGATCCAGACCTCTTCGCCACCCTTGCCCAGTCGCTTGAACTCACCGGCCTCGAACTCGCCGCGGTTGAGCTTGGTCCAGAGCATTTGGTACTCGGGGCTGGCCGCGTACTCCGGGGTTACGAACATGCTGTGGTGCTTGCCCTGGATCTCGCCGAGGGTGTAGCCGAGGGTGTTCAGGAAATTATCGTTTGCGGTGATAATCGTGCCGTCGAGCTCGAACTCGATGACGGCCTGTGAACGGTCGATGGCTTGGGCCTGCCCCTCAAGATCCCTCAGCTTCTGGTTTAGCTCGGCCGATTCCTTCTTGCCCGTGCTGTCGTTCTTTGGGGTCGCGTCGTCATTGTTTGTTGTGTTAATCGTCATTTTGGTTGCCTCGTTTGTTGGTAGGTTTGTCGTTGTGGTTCGGTTGGAGATATATGTGTTAGCCGGTCAAGCCGCGATGGGGTCAGAGTCGGGCTTGGGCTGACTGGCGGTCTCGGCGGCGGCGGCGGCTGGGGTATCGCTTTCAGCTTGATCCACGCCCGAAAGATCGATGTGGTTGAGCACTTCATCGATACTTAGAAGGATTTTGACGTTCTCTTCCACCCGAGCCATACCGCGGATGAATTTGGTGTTGACGCCATTACCGAAGGCGGGCGTCGGCTCAATCTGCTCGGCGGCGATATCGAGCACCTCGGAAACGGTGTCGACCAGGATGCCCATCTGAGCGGGCTGGCCGTCGGCGGTGGACGTATCCACCACGATGATGCAGGACTGCTCCGTGTCTTCGATGCTCGGCATCAAGAACTTCAACCGCAGGTCCACGACCGGGATGATCTTGCCCCGAAGGTTAATCACGCCCCGCATGCAATGAGGTGTGCGTGGCACAACAGTGATATCCATGAGCCCGATAATCTCACGGACCTTCAGGATCTCGACACCAAACTCCTCCTCACCTAGCCTGAATGTGAGGTACTTGCCAGACAGGGTGCCTTCTTCCTGGTGTTCGGCAAGGGTCTGATTGATTGGATCTGTCGCAGACATACGCTTGTCCTCTTTGTGTTGCTGGTAAATTGCGGAATCAGAAGCCATCTACTGCTGGGCTTACGTGCTGGCTGACGCTGGGACGGTCCGCAGTGTCTGCCTAGTTCATCGATTTCTCTGTGCGTTAGTTGAAGCAGATAAACCTATACCGGCCTAAGAATTTTCTTATGGCTGGTGTGTTTGCCGCCGTCGATAAGCCATGTGTTGATCCCGATTCGGGATTGATCAACCCAACGCAAGACGGACGGACGCGGTGAACTATGAATGAAACGATTGAAAAACTCGCCAGCCAACTCGTGCTCGTCGATCCGACGGACTTAGTTGGATTAGCTAAAGCCCACTCACTATTCGAAGAACTGGCTCAAGCGTCAGAGGGCCTGCAAGCGCCGTGGGTAGGGCCACTGTGCAAAGAGTCGGCAGACCTTCTGCAAGACATCATCATGCTGGACGCGGGCGACCCGGCCGCCGCGCTTAATCAGGTTGTCGCTGCCGCAACGGCGCTTGAGCAGCTCATTCTTGGCAAGTGCGATCCAGACGACATCGCCCTGCCCGACTTTCAATCCCAAGCACCCGCAGAACAAGCGGCTGAGAACCCTTCGGGGTCACCTGAGACCAGCCAGGCCAGCGATGCGGACACGTCAGCTACAAACCCCTCCGATAATGAGGCGGGCGATCAGCCGGCTGCCGAAACGCAATCCGCAGGGGCCGCGGATGAACCCGAACCCGATAACACACCGGTCCACCTGACCGGTGACCTGATGCTCATCGCGGAGTTCATCACAGAGGCATGCGAGCACCTTGAGTCGGCAGACCAGTGCCTACTCACCATTGAAGAACAGCCGGACGACATCGAAACAGTCAATGCCCTTTTCCGTGCGTACCACACGATCAAAGGCGTAGCGGGTTTCCTGGACCTGGCCGATGTCATGCACCTGGCACACCAGACCGAGAATCTGCTGGACGCCGCCCGCCAGGGTCAGTTCAAGCTCGAAGGGGCTCGGCTGGACACGGTTTTCGACGCTACCGACATGATGAAACGCTTGATCGGGTTCGTCGCCGATGCGATGTCTTCGGGCAACGAACTGCAACGCGATCCAAATCAGCCCGCCTTGATCACGCTGCTCACTAACTTGATGGACGACGATTTCGTCGCCGGCAGCACCCCAGCCAAGCCTGCCGCGGAACCGACCGCCGCAGTCCCCGACGACACAGCCGCAGCCGCCCCCGACGACACACAGGACAGCGCCCCCAAACCGGAACCTCCTGCGACCAAGGCGCAAAGCAATCAACCCACAGAACAACCGCAGGGCGGGGCAAAAACCGTCCAACTCCGTGAGACCGTGAAGGTGGACTCTGCGCGGCTTGATGTGATGATCGATGCGATCGGCGAGTTGGTCATCGCCGAGGCGATGGTCACCCAGTCGCCTAAGCTGCTCGAGATGATCGATGAAGACATCGAACGACGCTTCACCCACCTCAGCAAGATCACCCGCGAATTGCAGGAAATGGCGACATCGCTTCGGCTGGTGCCGATCCGCTCCACGTTCCAGCGCATGGCACGCCTCGCACGCGATACCGCAAAGAAGCTCGACAAGAACATCGAGTTTGTCACAAGCGGCGATGAAACCGAACTGGACAAAAACGTCGTCGACCAGGTCGGCGACCCATTAGTCCACATGGTCCGCAACGCAGTGGACCACGGCCTGGAGGACACGGAACAAGAGCGGGTCGAAGCAGGCAAACCCGCCGTCGGCCGAGTCGAGCTTCGGGCGTTCCATAAGGGCGGGAGCATCTACATCGAGATTGCTGATGACGGAGCGGGGCTTGACCGCAACAAGCTGATCAAGAAGGCAGTGGAGCGGGGGATCATCACGGAAGACCAGAAACTCACCGATCAGGAGGCTTTCCAATTGATTATGGAGCCTGGCTTCTCCACCGCGGCCCAGGTTTCTGATGTCTCGGGCCGGGGCGTAGGCATGGATGTTGTCCGCAAGAACATCCAAAAGATGCGCGGCCAGATCGAGATCCAATCGACGCCGGGCAAGGGTACAACCTTTAGCATCCGGCTGCCGCTTACCCTGGCAATTATTGATGGTATGGTCGTCCGCGTTGCGAACCGCCGGTACGTCATTCCACTGTTGTCAATTACCCGCATGCTCCGGCCGGAAGACACGAAACTGCCGACAGTCTTCGAACAGGCCGAGATGCTCGAGACCGAAGAAGGGTTGATCCCGCTGTACCGTGTCCATCGCCTGTTCGATATCCAGGGCGCGAAAACGGATCCGACGCAGGCATCGGTTGTTGTGGTTGAGCACGAGGGCAAGCGGATGGGCCTGCTCATCGACGAACTACTCGGGCAACAACAGATCGTGATCAAAAGCCTGGGCGAATCAATGCGTGGTCTCGAGGGGATCGCGGGCGGAGCAATTATGCCCGACGGCAGGGTTGGTCTGATCCTGGACCTAGACAGCCTGATCCGATTAGCGGGCTCGGGTTCAGTCTCGGCCGAGCCGCGCGAAGCGGCATAACCCCGATTCATCGGTGGCAGCACGCCCTGCCGATGAATGATCTATGCCAAGTGTGAAGACCGACTTTGATCGCTTAATCGAAAGTGCCGCGACAGCCGCCTTGGTCGCAGATGAGCAAGGCGACATCCTGCTGATTAGCGATCCTGCGCTTCAGCTCTTCGGGTACGAGCGATCGGAGTTGATCGGCCAATCCGTTCAGAAACTGATCCCGATACGATTCCACTCCGAGCATGATTACCACCTGGCGTCGCACCTTCGCAACCCCGCAGGCGGGGCGATGGATGTCGGGCGCGCCGTTACTGGCCTACACAAGGATGGGCAGGAGATTGCGGTCGAGGTCTCGCTAAGCCCCGTCACCCTGGGCGATCGCCTGCTCGTCGCCGCCTGGATCCGTGACGACGAGCGCCGCCGCGAGATGGAGCGGGAGCTGCGAAGCTACCACGAGCGTCTCGCGCATATGGGGCGTGTTGCGTTCGCCTCCGAGATGGTCGCGGGGATCGCCCACGAGCTAAGCCAGCCGTTGACGGCAAGTGTCAACTACGCCGAAGCGATCCAAATCTATGCCGAATCCGGCAAGACAGAACCCGAGCAGCTCGGTGAGCTGACTCAGCCACTGATTGAACAGGTGTTGCGCGCAGGCGACATCGTCCGAAATCTCCGGGATTTCGTGTCGGGTAAGAA
This sequence comes from Phycisphaeraceae bacterium, assembly GCA_019634195.1. Taxonomy (GTDB): domain Bacteria; phylum Planctomycetota; class Phycisphaerae; order Phycisphaerales; family Phycisphaeraceae; genus JAHQVV01. The sequence goes on from JAHQVV010000091.1 coordinate 25,516, forward strand.
TCCTAAATCCTGCATGGTCAGGATCGAAGACCTCATCGAATCCGCGGTTCGCTTTTTGCATAATGAGTTGAACGCCGCATCCATACGCCTGGAGGTTCAGATCGAACCCGGCTTACCAATGATTCGGTGTGTCGAAGTCCAGATCGCGCAGGTGCTGGATAACCTGATCCGCAACGCGATTGACGCGTTGAGCCATCTACCTATCGAACGGCGGAAAGTGCTGCTACAGGCTACTCAGATTGATGGTGAGCTTCGGATGACCGTGACCGACTGGGGCGATGGTGTTTGCGATGGCGCCTCGGCGAACCTGTTCGATCAATTCTTTACGACGAAAAAAGTTGGTATGGGAATCGGGTTATCGATCTGCCGATCCATCGTCGAGCAACATGGCGGGGAGATCACCCAAGAAAAGGCCGAGCACGGCGGTGCCGCGTTCACCTTTACGCTGCATGGGTATCAAGACGAAGGCAAGGTCAATAGAATATCTCTCAAGCACCGGTAAACACCTTAGTCCCGCCGGCAGTCCCCATCCGAATAAACAGCTTTTTACAAAAATTGCTAAGGCTTTTCTGTTTTTTTTGTCGATATAACTCGTACGGCGGGCGGGTTCATGCGTAACTGCTGAAGGAACACCTCGTGTATCACCAATCTACTGCCGATAATCACAATTCCTACACCTCTCTCGTTTATGTCATCGATGATGACTCCGCTGTTCGGAGGTCACTCTCAACGATCCTCACAGCGGCGTCTATTGAGCATCGTTGTTTTGAACGGGCGTCTGATTTTCTTAACCAGTACGAAGATGTAGGCCCGGCCTGTATCGTCACAGATGTCAGGATGCCGGAGATCTCTGGGCTACAGATGCTCGAGCAGATGGAGGAAAGGGGGATCGAACACCCCGTAATTGTTACGACAGGATTCAGTGAAGTCGATACGGTGATCCGTGCGTTTCGTAATGGTGCTGTCGATGTCTTTGAAAAACCGATTTCTGGGACACTGCTCCTGGACCGAATCCAGCAGGCGATTCAACGTGACTCCAAAGATCGCGACCGAAGAAAACGCGCCAAAGAACTCCGCGAAAAACTCGAAGAGTTGTCCAAACGTGAACGACAGGTCATGGACCTATTGATGACGGGCCGATCAAACAAAGAGATCGCCTGGCAGCTCAACCTGAGCGACAAGACTGTGGCGGCCCATCGCGCAAAGATGCTCAACAAGCTGCAGTTCGACTCGCTCACCACAATGGCCACCAGCATCGTTCAACTCAACCTTTCCAGTGACATCCAATCCGATGCTGCCTAGACAGCGTTCGCTTGCCCAACTCGGCGGTGGGCCACGCATGGATAGCCACCGGGGCAAACGACCGGCCGGCACCCCTGGTTATTCAATTCGCTGGATGCCCCGCCCACTCTAGGCCGTCGTGCATAGCCAATAACCTGGAGGTGTCGCATCTCAAGGCCACCTCGCTGGTGATGAGGCCGTCCCCGGCCTTGGCCCGAGGACGATATGACCCCAGTACTCGCCCGCTGTGTGACGACTCAGACCCTGTTCGGGCCTGTCACGCCTCAGTAAAATCTAGGTCCAACTAAGGATTCCCTCATCGACCGGCACCGGGCGCCACTCGATAAAGACTATGCCCCCGATTGCGGCGGAACCGTTCCGCCTTAGAGGGTATCAAACGCCCGCCACGGACTGATATATGGACACTTCCTACATCGTCGCATTCGTTAGCTCGGTACAAGACGTTGCCAGCACTGCGTTAGACATGACCATTCAAGTCGGTCAACCACGCATGCATGAAGGGAATTCAGGAGGCAATGATGTGTCGGCCATTATCGGCCTCTCCGGTGATTGTGTCGGGTCGATCGCGCTGTGCCTTTCGACAACGACAGCAGCAGCCATGGTCGGTCGATTCGTTGGGATGGAGATTGATCCGGATGGGCCAGACTTTGCCGACGGGGTCGGCGAGCTAGCAAACATGATCTCGGGTGGCGCAAAAGCCCGCTTCGCCGCCGAACGCAACGTCTCGATCAGTTGCCCTTCAGTCGTCATGGGGCCCAACCACCGGGTTATACAGCAGAAAGATTTGCCTGTTGTTGAACTCCCGATCCAGTCCGAGTGTGGCGAGATACTTATTGTTCTAGCCATCCAAGAAGTTGAAACAGCCACCAACCGAGCCGCGGGTTAACACCCCAAGTACGACCTAGCCTTAGGAGCAGAACGATGCGAATTATGTTAGTTGACGATTCTCAAACGATGCGGAATGTCCAGAAGAAGATTCTGACAGGCCTCGGCTACACCGATATCGTCGAAGCATGCGACGGGATGGATGCGCTAAGTAAAGTTGGCGCAGCCAAGCCACAGCTGATCTTGTTGGACTGGAACATGCCCAACCTCGATGGGATGGGCTTCCTTCAGCAGTTCCGGCAGAAAGATAAATCCACCCTGATTGTGATGGTCACGACCGAGGCAGAGAAGTCTCGCGTCGTCGAAGCGATCAAGGCCGGGGTCAACAACTATCTTGTCAAGCCTTTCAAGCCCGAAGACTTAAAGGCCAAGATCGATACGACGCTGGCACACGCCGCCTGATAAAACTCAAAGCACGCCGTCAATTGAACGGGGCGAATCGATGGCATATCGACTGATACAGTCGGGTTCGGGTTGCAGGTCAGCAATGGCAAGATGCCGGCGGTGATGTCTATCGCGCCGACCTACTCCGTGCAGCTGCTTAGAGCACTTCCACATCTCCGTAGCGTCTTGGCATCGTACTGATAAGAGTCGTGTGCCTGCCCGGTCAGAACGGGCTGTGTGTCGCCGCGGGTTCGCGGTCGTACTCGGTGGGCAGGGAGATGGTGAAGGTCGTACCCTTCTTGAGTTTGGACTGCACGGCGATCTCCCCGCCGTGCTCCTGAACGATCTTGCGGGTCACAACAAGGCCTAGACCCGTCCCGCCGTAGCCCTTGGTCGAGCGGAAGGGCTGGAACAACTCGCGCTGGGTCGGCCGGCTCATGCCGATGCCGTTGTCCGTCACGATGATGCGGATGGTCTGATCCAACTCATCGAACCGGCAGGCCAGCGTCACCACACCCGTGTCCGGCTCGCACGCATCCAGCCCGTTCTGCAGCAGGTTCAGCACCGCCTGGTGGATGCCCGACAGCTCGATCGGCACCGGCGGCAGGTCCGGCTCGACGTCCGTGATCAAGGCCACCCCCTTCGCGTCGAACTGGCTCTGCACCAGCCCCGCCAGGTCCTTGAACATCGGCAGCAGGTGCTCCATCGACAGCTCCGGCTGACGCTGCTTACTGAACTGCAGCATGTTCAGGGTCAGCTGATAGATCTTTTCCTGATTGCGGCGGACGATGTCCCAGCCCTTGACCGTCACGTCCATCGATTTCTTGCGCATGCCCAGTTCGACGACATCCGACCCGCCACGCATCCCCTGCAGGATGTTCTTGATCGAGTGCGACAGCGACGCGACCGCGCTGCCCACCGCGGCGAGGCGCTCTTCCTGCATCCGCTGCTCGAGCAGGCGGGCGTTATCCATCGCCAAACCCGTCTGCACGCCGATCGCCGCGAGCAGGGAGAGCTGGTCTTCGGTGAAGGTGTAGTTGGCGATCTGCGAGTCGACCTGGATAACGCCGTAGATGTTGTCCTTGTGCTTGATGGGCACGCACATCGCCGAGCGGATGCCGTAGGCCTGGATCGAGTCGCCCGAAGTAAACCGCATGTCGTTCATCGCGTTGGACGAGAGCACCGCGACGCCGCGCTCCATCACGTACTGCACGATCGTCCGGCTGATCGTCGCCTTGCGGTTGGGGTCCGGCAGCTTGTCCTCGTCCTCACGGAACCGCATCACCGAGGGCTCGGGGTCATCCGCGACGCTCTCGCAGATCAAGACGAACCCGCGGTCGGCGGCGAAGTACTCGAAGACGACGTCCATCATCTTCTCGAGCATCGTCTGCTTGTCCGTGACCGAGCCGATCAGCGCGACGAGCTGATAGATGATCTGAAGCTGGAACTCGGCGGCCTGCGACGGCTCGGGCGAAGACATGATCATCGACTCTTCGTTCGCGTCGACGGTGTGCTCGACGGCGACATCGATCTCGCTGGACGGCGCAAGCTTGAGCCGATTGGCCAGGGGGTTGGGCGCGTTCTCGCCGTAGATGAGCAGCGAGTTGCCGGTGCGGACCTGGTCGCCGAGCTTGAGTTTGCGGCGCTCGGAGACACGGACGCCGTTGACGAACGTGCCGTTGGAGGATTGCAGGTCACGGATCCACCACGTGCCGTCGCCCTCGGGCGTCAGCTCGGCGTGACGGCGAGAAATCGTCTGGTCCGACAGCACGATCGCCTCGGACGACCGCCCGATGAGCTGCGGCTCATCATCCGGCAGCGTGATCCGCATGCCCTTGTCCGGGCCCTGGATGACGTGTAAGACGAGCAAAACATAACTCCGGTTCGTTTTTACCACGGAGGCACAGAGGACTGAGAAAACCAAATCCGGTTTGATTCAGGCTCCGTATCCTCCGGGCCTCTGTGGTTCAATCCGATGCGATCCGTTCTTTCCATGCTTTCAACTGTGCCTCAAAGCCCGACACGCCCGCGTTGCCGGCAGACTGGTATCGCTTGACCACGTTCTCCGGGCCGAGCCAGTCGAAGATATCTTCGCTGACCGGTTCGCCGGCGTCGTATTCTTTGCACACCGCGTTGAAGTCGGCGACGTCGAGTTTCTTGAGCATGCCTAGGCCGCGCTCTTCGCAAAGGCCGACCATACGGCCAACGATCTGGTGCGAGGTGCGGAACGGCACGCCCTTGGTCACGAGATACTCTGCCAAACTCGTCGCGTCGAGGTAACCCTTGTCCAGGCTCCGCTTGATGTTCTCTTCATTAAACGTCGTCGTCCGCACGATGCCCGCGGCCATGTCCAGGCAGTCGCAGACCGAGTCGTACGCCGCGAAGAGGTGCCGCTTGTCTTCTTGAAGGTCGCGGTTGTAGCCGATGGTGATGCCCTTGCACATGGTGAGCAGGGCGATCAGTGAGCCGTAGACCTGGCCGGTCTTGCCACGGATCAGCTCGAGCATGTCCGGGTTCTGCTTCTGCGGCATCATCGACGACCCGGTCGTATACGTGTCGGCCAGCGTGATGAAGCCGAACTCTGTCGTTGCGTAGATGATCCACTGCTCCGCCCAGCGCGAGAGCCACATGGAGGTCATGGTGAGGGCGTAGGCGAAGTCGAGCGCGACGTCGCGCGAGGCCGTAGCATCGATTGCACTGATAGACGGATACTGCAGATCGCCGAGCAGATCCGTTGTCATATCACGGTCAAGCGGAAGGCTTGATCCCGCAATTGCACCCGATCCCAGCGGGTTGGCCAATCGATCCTTCGCAGTGAAGTAGTATCGCTCTGAAGCCCGATCGAGCGCTCGCACCCACGCTGCGATTTCACCACCAACGACAATAGGCTGCGCGCGTTGGAGGTGCGTGTATGACGGCATCACGACCGTACCGTATTGCTCTGACAATTCAATGAACGCCGAGATAACGCTATAGATCTTTTCGAGAACGACCTCAATCGCGTCATCAGTCCATAGCGAGAGATCCAACGCCACCTGATCATTCCGCGACCGCCCGGTGTGCAGCTTCCGTCCCGCGTCCCCAGCCTTCTCGATCAGCGCGGCTTCGACGCACATGTGGACGTCTTCGAGCTCGACCTTCCAGCCGGGCCAGGCGTCGCCCTGCTCGGTGATTTCTTGTTCGATCTCGTCGAGGCCTTGGTTGATCGCGGTTAGCTCGTCTGTAGTGATTAAGCCGACTTTTTGCAGCATCGCGGCGTGGGCCTTGGACCCGCGGATGTCGTGGGTGTACAGGCGTTTGTCGTAGTCCAGCGACGAGACGAACCGCGCGGCGAGGGGGTCTTCTTCGCTGCCGGAGGA
>JAHQVV010000092.1 GCA_019634195.1 Phycisphaeraceae bacterium
CCCCCCGCGGGCGTCTTTCTTTTTAATTTGACTGGTTGATCCGAGCACGAAGTGTGAGCGAGTGACCTGAAAGTGTCTGGCGATTATCCGGACATGGCTTGGGCTCCATATCCCTCTCAGGGATAGCGGTTAAGGCAATCGAGCCAATAATGAAGCAAGCTTCTCTGGCAAGCGTAGTTGGGTCACTCGCTCACGCTTCGTGCTCGGATCAGACCGAAAGCTCAGCCAAGAGCGCCTCGGCAGCGGCGTCCTTGAAGACCACCGTGCCAAACGGCTCGGCCACGCGCTCCAGCCGATCAAGCTGATGCGCACGCGCCTCGGGGTCGCACGCCAGCCGGGTCAGTTCGTGGGCGATCGGCTCGGCGTCGCCAAAGTGCGGCACGGATTCGGGCACAACACGCCGGCCATCCTGCCACTCGCTGATCACGTTGGGCAGCGCGAACGTCCGAGTCTTGATCAACCACCGCCCCAGCAGGTTCCACTGCGTTGGGCTGACGTTGTAGAACACCACCATCGGCCGACCAAGCGAAGCGACCTGCAGCGTCGAGGTCCCCGACTTCACCATCGCGATGTCGGCCCAGCGCAAGACCCCCGGCGTTCGCCCGGCCACCACGTGCAACCGCTCGGGCCAGGGCAGGTCCCTACCGATCTCACGAAGGACCTGCTCATCCGATGGCCGGCGTGCCGCGACCACACCGATCAGGCCCGGGCACTCGCCCTGCGCCGCGTTGAACGCGGTCAACATGGTGTGCCAGTTCTTCTTCAACTCGCTGGGCCTTGAGCCCGGCATCAGCGCGAGCTTCACCGCACCTTCGCCGTCGGGCTTGGGCAGGTCGTCGGCGATCGGTTCATCAAGCACGCCGGGGGCGTCTTCAAACACCGGGTGACCCACAAACACGCCCGGGACCCCCCGCTCGTCTAACCAGCCCGGCTCGAACGGCAGCAGGCACAACACCTTATCGCTGAGCTTACGCAGACGACGCACCCGCCAAGTCGCCCAGCCCCATATCTGCGGGCAGACCAGGTGCACGATCTTCGCCTCGGGCTGGTGTTTGCGGACGCGCTTGCAGACCGACCAGTTCGCGGCCGGGCTGTCGACGGGCACGAGTGCCGTGATCTTATGCTCGGCAAGGTAATCGTCCATCACCTTCAGCCGACGCCGGTGGTTCTGGACCTCCCCGAAGATGCCCAGAGCGATCGCCGCGTGCTCGGTCGTCACCTCGATGAGCTCGGCCCCCTGGGCCTGCATCTTCGGCCCGCCGAAGCCGGTAAACCGCAGCGACGGGTCCCGACGTTTGAGCTCTTCGATCAGCCGAGCCGCTAAAACGTCCCCGCTGGGCTCGAAGGCCGCGAAGAAGATCGTGCGTGGTGGATCGCTCGGCGTTGGCATCGCCCAGAGTTTACCGAAATAGGCCGCCCAGCCATGCCCGGGCGCGGCCCCGGTACACACTGTCGCGGTGCATCCAGAGGTCCGTATGGAGGTCGACGACCCCGCCCTCGGGGATCTCAAAGATCTCGCCAACAGGGACCGGCAGGAACATGAAGTCCGCTAGATCCTCGTGTTGCTTGATGAAACCGTTTCCCGTGCCCGCGACGAGAACCGGGCGGCCATTCAAACGAGACAGCCTCGCGAGTGCGCAGTCACGGCCATCCTGCGGGTAGCCCCACTCACGCTGGCCATCAAAGTGGTCGTGGGTGAGCATGCCCCTCCAGAACGAAGCGATCTCGTCGTCTGCCAGGCCGATGTAGCTGCACGCGATTGCGCCACGGCTAAAGCCAACGATCACGACGTTGTCCGGGTCGCCGCCGAAGTCTTCGAGGACGCGCGGCAGGTTGATCTTGCAGTAGTCGATGGTTGCTTGGCGGTCGCCCCACCACCTGATCGCATTTGTGAGGCCGCCGTGCTGGATGTAGGGCATCGTGACCCAGATGGCGCCTTCGCCCCCGGTGAGCCCGTAGCCGAGGTTGGCGTCCTTGACCTCGCCGGTCGATCCGTGCTTGGGTGAGTGGTTGCCGGTGTACTCAACAATGACGGGGTAGCTCTTGCCGGGCCGCCAATCGGTCGGCAGGTACAGCGCGTGGTAGACGCCGGTGCCCGCGTACTCGGGCGCGACCTGCCGGACACGCAGGCCCGGCGCGGGGTCAGCATCGGTCATAAGCGGTGTAACAAGGCCGGTCTGCGCGCAGCCGATGAGCATCGTCAATACACAGATGCCCACGAAGCAGCGACTCACTTGGCCGCTTCCTTCAGTTCCTTAAAGCGCGTACGCATCTCCGCGAGCTTGGCTGCGTACTTGGGGTTGCCCGCCAGGTCGACCTCTTCGATCGGGTCGGCTTTGAGGTCAAAGAGCTGCTCGATGTTGCCGCGCGAGGGCCAGAGCATGTACTTAAAGTCTTTGCGCACCAACGCCTCGGAAGCGGGGATGCGCTCTTCGCTGGCAAAGGTTGGGTGCTCATAAAAGAACTCCTGACGCCAGTAGTGCCAAGTCTCGATCGGGTTGTGCGGGAGGTACAGGTCGCTGATCGCCCGGCCCTGCATCCGCTCGGGGGCCGGAATGCCCGCGGCATCAAGGATCGTCGGTGCGAGGTCCACGCTCAGTGTAAACTCGTCGTTGGTCTTGCCGCGCACCGTGTTGTTCATCCGCGGGTCGTTGATGATCAGCGGGACACGGATCGACTCCTGGTGCGGGTACCACTTGTCGGCCAGGCCGTGCTCGCCGTGGTAATAGCCGTTGTCGGTGGTAAAGATGACGAGCGTGTTGTCGAGCACGCCCTGCTCTTTGAGTTTGTCGAGGATCGCGCCGCAGGTCGTGTCCACTTCGGTCGCCATGCGGTAGTAGTTCTTCATCATCCGCTGGTACTTCTCGGGCGTATCGAAACGCCAGCTGTAGCGTACGCGTCCCTCGTTCTTTTCGTTGAAAAAATCCGGCAGGTTCTCCCAGGACTTGTCGTTCGCGTTCACTGGAACCGGGATCTTGACATCCTTGTACAACTCCATCGATTCGGGTTGGGGCAAGAACTGGTCCTTGTGCCCGTCCTCGGCATGCGTTGCGAAGAAACACACGGTCAGCGCAAAGGGTTGTCCCTTCGGACGCTCAGCAAGGAACTTGAGCGCATCTTTTTCGTTGCGCTTCGTGACGTGGATCTTGCCGCCCGGCTCGTCCTTGTCTTTGTACCAGTGTCGGCCGGAGTAGACGGTGGAGAAATCGAATTCTTCCTTGGGGAAAGGACGGTTGTGCCACTTGCCGACGTGGCCGAGGTAGTAGCCGTTGTCCCGAAGCAGGCCCGGGTAGGTCTCTTCCCAAGGCGTGTCCCACATGACAAACTTGTCGGCACCGTGTCGCGACATCCACTGGCCGGTGTAGAGGCTGGCCCGACTGATCCCGCAGATCGAGGTGGTGACGCAGTTGTGCGAGAAACGCATGCCCTGCTTAGCGAGCGCGTCGATCGTCGGCGTCTGCACCACCGCGTTGCCCGCGCAGCCGAGTGTGTCGTGCCGCCAGTCGTCGGCGTAGAGCACGAGGATGTTCATCGGCTTGGCGTTTTCTGCCTTAACTGCCGTAGTGCAGACGGCCGAGGCGAGCAGTAGTAAAGCTATCGCGAGCGAGGGAAACCGTTGTTTTTGCATCATCATGGCTCCACTTTACTTAATCCAGGTGCCCCAAACATCCTCGGCCTTCAGTGGCGGTTCGGTCGGCTCAACGCCGGGCCAGGTGCCGATGGGGACTTGGTTGCCGTAGACGCTCTTCAACAGTTCTTTCGCCCGAGCGAGCAGCGCCTTGGTCTTCTCAGGATGCTTCTCAGCAAGGTTGGTTGTCTCTTTGGGGTCTTCAGCAAGGTTAAACAGCAACGGCCCTGCGGAGAGGTCGGGGTCGCCCTTGTCGCCGGCGTTGAAGAACAACTTCCAGTCGCCGCCGCGGATCGCGGTGGCCTGGCCCTTGCCGTGCCAGTAGAGCCGCTCGGTGCGCGGGTGCTTGGAGAAGTTGTTGACGAACGTGCCCCAGATATTCACGCCATCCATCTTTTGGGCATCTTTGGGGAGATTGATCGCAACACGAGACGCATGGGCAAGCGTCGGATACAGATCAATCGCGCAGGCCATCGCCTTGCTCGCTTGGTTCGCAGAGACCTTGCCCGGGTACCGCACGATGCATGGCACCCGCGTCCCGCCCTCTTTCGAATGCCACTTCATCCCACTGAATGGCGGGTCGTCGTTAGGCCCTTGCTGCCCGCCCTGCCGGCCGTTGTCGGAGGTGAAGATCACGATCGTGTTGTCGGCCTTGCCCGCCTTCTCCAAGGCATCCAAAACCTGCCCGATGCGGTGGTCCAGTTCCTCGACGGTGTCGGTGTACTTGGCTGACTTGTTCGTGCCGGACTTGCCCGCCCAATCGGGGTGTGGGTCGGCCGGGAAGTGCGGCGCGGTCCAGGGGACGTACAGGAAGAACGGCTTGTCGCTCTCTTCATTGATCACGCGGACCACTTCTTCGGTGAATGTCTCGCTGAGCAGCGCGTTGTCCCACTTCTCCTGAACGAGTTCGCCGTCGCGGTACATATCGCGGTTCTGGTTGTTGGACATGCGGATGTAGTAGGCCGATTCGAAGCCCTGATCCTCGGGCCGCATATTTTTGTCGCCCAGGTGCCACTTCCCGGTCATCGCTGTGCGGTAGCCGCCGTCACGGAAGGCCTCGGCGACGGTGTACACCTTGGGCGACATGCCGGTCTTGGGCGCAAAGCCGTAGCCCTGCACACCCCACCGCCAGCCAAGCCGAGCAGGGTACGATCCGGACAGCAGCGCCATCCGCGAGGGCGAACAGACGGGGTTGCCCGCGTAGTAGCTGGTGAGCCTGAGGCCTTCGCTGGCGAGCCCATCGATGCGTGGCGTCTTGATCCGTGCGCTGCCATAGCACGACAGGTCTTCGTTGGCGAGGTCGTCCGCCATCATCAGGATGACGTTGGGCCGATCGACCGACTCTGCAGGCTTGGCCTGGCAACCGATCGCGACAAGAGACAGCAGAGCGAGCAGTGAGATAGATCGTTGCATGGGTTCCTCAATGACGTGCCAGACCCCCTAAAGATACAGCCCCCGCGTGTGCAGGGGCTGAACAAAGTGGCCTCGGAGGGACTCGAACCCTCACTCCGGTGAAGGAAGTGGATTTTGAATCCACCGCGTCTGCCAATTCCGCCACAAGGCCAGGGGATTGGAGCGATTGGAACGCGATAGGGTACCGCAGCGCCGCCGCTGGGTCGAGTCGGTCAGGCGTGATACGCTTTACGGATGGCCACGCCCCCGACACAACAAGCCGCTACGCCCACCTCCCCCATCGCCGCGTTGGACCACGCCCACGTCTGGCACCCGTTCACGCCGATGCGGCAGTGGCGCGAGGCCGAGCCCATGGTCATCGACCGGGCCGAAGGCTTTGAACTCATCGACGAACAAGGCAACCGCTACCTCGACGGCGTGTCCTCGCTCTGGTGCAACGTCCACGGCCACCGCGTGAGCGCCATCGATGACGCGATCCGGCAGCAACTCGACAAGGTCGCCCACAGCACGATGCTCGGCCTGACCCACGCGCCCGCTGCACAGTTCGCCCACCAACTCATCGAGCGCATCAACCGCAATGTGCCCGACACGATCGACGCGCAGGACAAGCTCAACAAAGTCTTCTACACCGACGCCGGGGCGACGGCCGTCGAGGCCGCGTTCAAGATGGCCGTCGGCTACTGGTTCCATCAAGGTAAACCCGAGAAGAACAAGTTCATCGGCCTGCAAGACGCCTACCACGGCGATACCGCCGGGTCTATGTCCGTCGGCTACAGCGACCTGTTCCACAGACCGTTCCTGTCGATGGTGTTTGACGTGACGAGTTTCCCGGCACCGGATGCGCTGCGCAATAATATCCAAGGCGACCAGCGTATTTTCAGCGATGGATTTTACGGCTCCGGTCAATGCAGGACCTGCGAAGCATCTGAACAGAAATGCCGAAATGCTTGGCCAAGTGAGTGCAGCGCTTACGGCAATAATCTCGGGTACTGGTGCTTCCGTGAATTGGGGAAACTCCTCGAAGAACAGGCCCATGAAACCGCAGCCATCTGTATTGAACCGACCATGCAAGGTGCTGCGGGCATGGTTTGTCAGCCACCGGGCTTTCTCGCTGCGATCGCCAACCTCGCGCGCGAGCACGATGTGCTGCTGATCCTTGACGAAGTGGCGACTGGCTTCGGTCGGACCGGTCACATGTTCGCGTTTGAATCTGAGGTTGCGTTTGCCCAAAATCTCCCGGAAGAAGATCGCGATATCGAATTCAATGGCCCGGACATCCTCTGCCTGGCCAAGGGTATCACCGGCGGGTACCTGCCGCTCGCCGCGACGGTCACGACCGACAAGATCGAAGCCGCCTTCACCGGCGAACTCGACGAACGCAAGACCCTCTACCACGGCCACACCTACACCGGCAACCCGCTGGCCTGTGCGGCGGCGATCGCGTCGCTGGACTTGTTCGATCAGCCCACCGATGGCTCGCCCGATCTGATCACGCACACGCGCCGCGCCGCCGAGTTGATCGCGGAGAAACTTAATGCCCTGCGTGGCGACCCCAACGTGCTGGACATCCGGCAGCGTGGACTCATGGTCGGCATCGAGCTGGGGCAACGCGACGCCCAGGGCAACGTCGAGCCCTTCGACTTCGCCAACCAGACGGGCAAGGCCGTGTGTGATGCGCTCCGAGCCGAGGGGATCCTCATCCGCCCGCTGGGCAACGTCGTCGTACTCATGCCCCCGCCAGCTATGCCGCTGGAGCAGATCGATCAGCTGGTCAGCAAGACCGTCGCCGCGATCCAGCGCCTATAGTCAGGCATGAACCGCCTCAAAAAACCGATCAAACCGCTTCTCATCGTCGCCCTGCTCGGCGTGTGCCTGTTCCTCTGGGCCTGCACCCAGGGGCCGCGGATCAATGAGGCCCCGCTGCCCGAGGGCTGGCCGGAGTTGACGCCTGTCGATGAGATCCAGGTCAAGCAGTACCCCGTCTACCGCGCGGCGGTCATCGACGACAAGACCGACGGCACACCGAGCGGTATGTTCCGCCCGCTTTTCAATCACATCCAGCGCAAAGACATCGCCATGACCGCGCCGGTCGAGATGACCTACAACGGCGAGGCACAGTCCTCCATGGCTTTCCTCTACCGCAACCCCGAGATGGGAAGCCTAGGCAGTGACGACGAAGACACGCGCGTCGAAGTTCGAGAGATCCAGCAACAGGCCGCGGTGAGCATCGGCGTGCGCGGCCGGTACAGCACCGACAACTACAACGAAGCCCTCGACAAGCTCAACGCCTGGCTCGACGAAAACAATGGCCAATGGCAACCCGCTGGCGAGCCACGTTTCCTCGGCTACAACAGCCCGTTCGTGCCAGGCTTCATGCGATACGGCGAGGTACAGATCCCCGTCGAACCAACCGACGGCAGCGAGTGACCACGCCTCACACCGCGCAGCGATTGCGCGATCATTTCCCTTGCTATACAGGCGAATCATGGATCGCAAGCGCGACTGATCCAAACACATCGCGCCGCCCGATGCTGTGCATGGCAAGACGCCACTAACAACTTCACTTCCGGGTTAACGAAGAACATGGAGGTTCTGCGCATGTCCAACGCCCGCATCAATCTTTTCTGGCTGATCATCTTCACACTGACGCTGCCGATCGCGGTGGTGTTCTCGACGCATCTGGCGCGCAAGAGCTTTGAACGCGTCAAGATGGAGGACCAGACGGTCCTGGTCAAAGGCTACGCCGAGCTGCCGATCACCTCCGACCGCGCGGAGTGGTCCACGCAGATCGTCGAGCGGCACGGCGGGTTGGCGCAGGCCTACACCGCGCTGGAACGCAACCGGCTGACGCTGCTGCGATACCTCGAAAGCCACGGTTTTGACCAGAAAGTTGTCACGCTCGGGCCGGTCCGGATCAGCGAACTGCGCAAGCGCGACGCCAAGGGCAACTACACCAACGAGATCGAGTTTTTCGTCGTCAGGCAGAGCTTTTCGATCGCCTCGGACAACGTCCAGGCCATCGCCAAAGCCGCTCGCGGCGCGGGCGACCTCATCAGCGGCGGGATCAACCTCGACTCCGACGCCCCGCGGTACCTCTACACCAAGCTGGACGAGAAGAAGCTCGAGATGCTCGGGCAGGCCACGGCCAACGCGAACGAGCGGGCTCTGCTGCTCGTCGGCAGCTCGGGCGAGAAGCTCGGGCCGCTGCGTTCGGCGAGCCAGGGCGTCTTCCAGATCACGCCCGCGTTCTCCAACGAGGTCTCCGGCGGCGGGTACAACGACACCTCCTCGCTGGACAAAGTCATCAAAGCCGTCGTCACGGTCGAGTACGCGATCCGGGAGCAATAGCGATTGAACACAAGCTGTATGGGAGGGCGAGGCCCTTGCCGAACCGCGATTCTTCCGGGGGTTGCGGCTCGGCGGGAGCCTCGCCCGCCCAAAAATGTCGTGCTTACAGCAGCGTCTGGTACCAGTCCTGCAGCGCGCTGTAGTCCGCGTTGTACAACGGCATCAGCGCGGGGTCGTCTTCGACGCCCTGCGGCACGACCTGCCACAGGGCAGAGCGATCAAAGAGGCCATCGGACGAGGGGTTGTACAGCGTGACCGGCTCGATGACCGGGGCCAGCGAGAAATCCGGCTGATCCATGCGCCACGCCGACAGTGCCCAATGCCCCGCTCGTCGGTGCGCGATGGGCTCAACCCGAACGCCCTGCTGCGCCAGCAGGCCGGACATGACCGCGAGATCGGTCCGCACCGCCTGCTGGTGCTCCGGCGCGCCGGGCAGGCGCATCATCGACAGCGCGGTCTCGACGTCTGCTGCGTGCAGCGCATCGATCCAGTACGCCGCAATGCTTGAGGCGTCTTGCGATAGGGCTTGATCATCTTGTTGCGTGAGCTCGTGTGTGTTGTCGTCAAACGGGCTGGCACCGGCCGACATCCCGATGGAGGCGACGGTTGTCGCGGCAACGACCCAGGCGTGCAGCGCGGCGCGGTGTCGGCTGCGTTGATACGGTTCGGTTTTTGGAGGTTTCATACCGGTTTCCTTGTAGGGGTGTACGAACACAAGCCATGCAACAACCGCCGGGCCATACAGAAAACGCTCTATTCGCTCGGAAAGCCTGTTACGCCGACCCCGCCCCTGCCAACGCGCCCTGCCGACTGACAGCCCGGCAGGCGGCGCACCTGATTTGGGATGCAATGGTTTGGGCTTGGGCTTGGGCTTGGGCTTGGCAGTATCTCCCTAAAGAGAGAGCACGCCAATCACCGCCTTGCGTCATCGCCGATGTGTTCCTCGCCACGGCTTGCGGCGAGCTCGACCTGCTTCTGACGCTGCTCAAAACGCTCACGCCGATCGGGCTCAATGCGGTCGTAGCAGCGCGGGCAGCTGATGCCCTTTCGGTAGTGTTCGCTGAGCATGTCGGCGTCGCTGATGGGCATCCGGCAGGCGTAGCACAGGGCGTACGGGCCGGGTGTCAGGCCGTGGCCGACGGACACGCGGTCGTCAAAGACGAAGCACTCGCCCTGCCACTTGCTCTGGCCCTCCGGGACTTCTTCGAGGTATTTAAGGATGCCGCCTTGCAGGTGGTACACCTCCTCGAAGCCGAGCTGCTTGACGTAGGCGGTCGCCTTCTCGCAGCGGATGCCGCCGGTACAGAACATAGCGACCTTCCTGGTCTTGCCGGGCTCAAGCTGTTGCTGGGCGTACTCGGGGAACTCGCGGAAGCTGGCGGTGTGCGGATCGATCGCGCCAGCGAAGGTGCCAAGCTCGACCTCGTAGCCGTTTCGGGTGTCGATGAGCGTCACATCCGGGTCAGAGATGAGGTCGTTCCAGTCCTCGGGCTTGACGTAGGTGCCCGCAGCGTGCTCGGGGTCGATGTCTTGCACGCCCATCGTGACGATCTCTTTCTTGAGCCTGACCTTGGTCCGGCGGAAGGGCATCTCGTCACAGAACGACTCTTTGTGCGTCAACTCGGCAAGGGCGGGCTGTGCCCTGAGATAATGCAGGATGGCGTCGATCCCCTCCCGCGAGCCGGCGATGGTGCCGTTGATCCCCTCACCAGCGAGCAGCAGCGTGCCGCGGACGCCATGGTTTTGCATCTGATCGAGCAGCGGCTGGCGCATCGCAGCATGGCCCGGCAGGCGGACAAAGCGGTACAGGGCTGCGACAACGATCTCGGGCATAGAGTGATTATAAAAGATGGCTGCTGGGCGAGTATTACATAAAAAAACGCGGCCTCGCAGCCGCGTCTTGATTCCCACCGATTTTTTCTCCTTCAAACCCCTCCAAGGGTTTTTCTCCAAACATTTCTCCGTTCCATCAAGCTTGTTTAGTCACGCCGCCGTCGGGCCATGAGCAGGCCGCCGAGCGCGAGCAGCGCGAGCGAAGTCGGCTCGGGGACTAGAGCAAAACCGATGTTGTCAATCGCGACATCGGCAGCCCGTGTTCCATTTTCACCGCTGAAAGTAATTGAATCAATGCTAGTCAAGTCGACCCCCGCAAAGCCGGCATCGCTTAAATCGATCAGGAAAGTGCCTGCTGAAGAGGCCTGGACCGAGCTGCTGCCCGAGTTTGTTCCGTCATCCAGTGTCACTGAAAAATCAATGGTTCCATCGATATCCAGGATACCGATGGCGAAGAAACCGTTGCTTCCACTATCGGTGACATCCACGTCAATGAAATCATCATAGAGAACATCGAAAGTTGCTTCTCCGGGCCCAGCATTAATGCCGGTGTCAAAAGCCAAGAACCCGCCAACACCCAGGATAGAAAGCGAGTTCGTACCGGCCTGAGCGCCCCCAATAGTCGCCGTAAAGGTTCGCTCGTCCCCAAACGGAGCAGCCACGTTCAGAAGGTCTAGATCACCCGCGACAAGCATCTCCTCCGTGAATGGATCTCCGAGTGTATCAGGGACTGTGATAATAAAATTGTCACCGGCAAAGTCATCAAGAGTGGTCTGTCCGTAGGCAGCACCAGCCGTGAAAACAAGGACAGTGGCAGTCATCGATTTGTGCAAGATAGATTGAAGCATTTGAGTCATCTTTATCTCCAGCTTGCTGAGTAGAATGACTCAGCTAAACTAATTAACCCTAAATTGGTTCTCCAAAATCGCCAACCTGTAAACGTTACCACCGAAGAGTAATGCCAAATCCAGCACTAATCAACCCTATTCTGATCAAATTTCAACTAATAACTTGATGTGGTTAGTCGAATTGTGGAATTAGGCAAAATAACAGATCATGAATCGAGTTCATTTGGCTGCCGGCAGAGTGCCCACCACGTCCCTGACGCGTTTTTCGCCTATTTGAATTGCTGCTGCAGCCGCCCGAACCGAAGGTAATACGCAGCTTTGACACAGACCAGAGGCCGCATGCGTATCGTCAAGACCGATGTATTCAGGCTTTTGGGACCTTAAACCCCGATATCTGCAACACGAAACCCCGCCTTACAGAGCCGATCCCCTTGCCGACGATCAGTTCGACCTGGCAGAGGCTCTCGTCCGCCTTCGGCTCGAGGTACAGCACGTAGCGCACCATGCCCTCGTCCGCCTTGGGGTAGGCCTTGAGCTGCTTGCGTGCTTTCGCCTTCCACTCGGGCTCGTCCTCCCCGTTCGGTTCCGGCACGGCCGCGTGGCTCAACGCCAAACGCACCGCCAACAGACCCAACAACAAACACCCGAGTACCCCGTATCGCATCGTGTCCCTTTCATTTAAGCTCGTCAATTACAGACGCACCAGACCCGGGGCCGTTCATTTCCGATGACATCCATAGCAATCTCACGCCCGCCAAGCTACGCTAAGCCATCGCAGCGAACCCTTACAAGCCCAGGCATCCCGATGAAATATTGCCGCCTAATCCACCTGCCCGCGCTGCTCTTGCTTCTCGTCCTGCCCGCCGGCGCGGCGGATTGGCCGGGCTTCCAAGGGCCTAACCGCAGCGGCGTTGCGCCCGAGACAAACATCCTCACCGATTGGCCTGATGAAGGCCCGGCCGTGCTCTGGTCCAACGACGTCGGCCCGGGCTTCGGCGGCGCGGCCATCAAAGACGGCCGCGTCTACATCCTCGACCGCAACGACATCAAAGGCGATCGGCTGGGCGTCTATGAACTCTCCACGGGCAAGGCGGTGTGGGCCTGCGACTACGATGCACCGGGCCGGATCAGCTACCACGGCTCGCGCTCGACGCCGATGGTGACTGACAGCCACGCCTTCACCGTCGGGGCATTCGGACAGGTCACCTGCTTCGATCTTTCGACCCGTAAGGTCGCGTGGCAGAAACACATGGACGACTTCGGCGCCGCCCCGCCCAAGTGGGCTTGGAGCCAGTCGCCGTTGATCGTCGGCGACACCGTCGTCATCGCTCCTATGGCGGGCGACGCCGGCCTCGTCGCGTTGAAGCCAGCCACCGGCGAGGTCGTCTGGAAATCCCCCGGCATCGGCCGAGAAGGCTATGGCTCACCACGCCTGATGACGCTTGCGGGCAAAGAGCAGATCGTCACCCTCACCTCCACCCTCGTGACCGGCGTCGATCCCGAGACTGGGAAAATACTCTGGTCCTACGACGGCATCCCCGTTAAACGCGGCATCCCAACCCCCACCGACATCGGCAGCAACCGGGTCTTCATTACCGCTGGCTACAACGCTGGCTCGGCCCTCATTGAGATCCAAAAACAGGGCGATACGTTCACCGCCAAAGAGATCCACCGCGACAACGAGCAAGGCGGACAGATCCACTCCACCCTGCTTGTTGACGGACATCTCTACGTCAACCTCAACACCAACGAAAACTTACGCCGAGCCCCGACGCCCGGCCTGGGCTGCTTCGACCTGACCGGCAAACTCCTCTGGACGAACGACACCCCCAAGCTCGACCGCGGCGCGGTCCTGGCCGTCGGCAAGCACCTGTTAACGCTCGGCGGCGAAGACGGCACGCTGCGCCTCGCCAAAGCAGACCCCAAGGGCTACCGCGAGTTGGCATCTACAAAGGTCTTTGACGCCGACCAGAAACGCAACATGATCTGGGCGCCCATGTCCTTTGCCGATGGCAGGCTCATCGTCCGCAGCCAGAACCAACTCAAGTGCCTGGACCTGCGCCCGAACAAATCGGTGCAATAACTACGCAAAATGAATCCACCTGCCCACGTGCCGCGTGCATTCAAGCATGAAACAACGCGCCCTCCTCGCTCTGTCCCTCTTGCTTGGCTTAGCCTTAGGCCTCAACCACGCACGCGCCAGTGCTGGCAAAAAGCCCACCCCACTGATCCGGTGATCCTAGAGGACTTTGCCGGTAACGATGTCGCTAACCACGGCGTACCGCCCACACGCCTCGGTTCTTGCTCTTGGGGTTGTAGATCCTGACCTCGCGCACCTCGAACCCCGCGTCCGCGAACATCGCGCGGTTCTGGGCCTCGCTGTATAGCCGGACCACTGGGGCCTTGCCGATGAACGTCATCACCTTGACTAGGGCACGAACGTGCAGGCGAATGTCCTCCTTGCACGGCAGCTCGACGATCAAAACGCCATCGGGCTTGAGCAGCTCGCAGAGACGCCGAAGCGTCGCCGGCTGGTCATCGACCAAGTGCAGCAGGCTGTACGCCGTAATCGCATCGAACGTCCCCGGCTTAAGCGACGGGTCCTCTGCCGCGATCACTTCGAAACTCGCATTGGTGACGCCGAGTTCTTCCCGCCGTGCCCGCGCGATCTCAATCATCTTTGATGACAGGTCGATCCCCAGCACCTGCCCCACGCGCCCCGCAAGGTCGAGCGTGATCTGCCCGGTGGCACACCCCACGTCCAGCACCGATGCCCCCGGCCCGATCCACGTCGCCGCGCGTTCGATCCGCGCCGCGTAATTCGGCCCCTTGACCGTCTTACGGTCATGCTTCTCAGCAACCTTATCCCAAAACGCATGCGATGTCGGCATCGGTGCATTCTAAGGCATATCAGGGCTTCCTATCGCCTCACCCCGGGCCAACGGCTCGGGCTCCTCCACCGTGGCTTTAAGGATCGCCAGGTCCGGCTCACCATCACCGAAGGTCCAAACCGGGGCGTAAAAGCTGCCTCGATCATCCCACACGCCCACCCCGCCGAAGCACAGGTTGCGCGTGCCCAGCAGCTTGTCGATATTCAGCTCCTCACGGCAGAGCCCGCTCTTGACGTGCACCCCTGCGACGCAGCCCACCGATGAGCAGGCAACCCAGCCCGAACACCGCAGCGGACGAAGGCTCGGGCACAACCTGGAACGTGCCGAGCGTCCACTGTTCTCCGAACGCCTCCGAACTCAGCACAACATCATGCTCGCCCGGCGCAAGCCCGTCCGGCACGAGTACATTGAACTGCCGGGAGTTTCCAGATATTGTCGGAGCGGCCAAACCACCGATCTTAAACGAGCCGGTTAGATACTCGAAGTTGCTGCCCCTGATCTCCAATTTTTCACCGCCGGGGACCGGGAATGAAGCAATGAGATTGACCACCGGCGTCGGGTCGTAGGCGATCGATACCGTGTTCGAAAGCTCGCCCCCAACCGACACATTAAGCATCAGCGACGTGTTTACCCCGTCAAAAAACGGGGCCTGAAAATTAAACTGGATATCGTTGAGAAAAAGCAGCGAGACCGGCGCACCATTGACCTGCACCGTCGGCGTTAACGGGGGGGTCGCAAGCGGGCCGCCCTGGAAATCAGTGCCCGTCACGGTGATCGCGGTCATATCCCACAGCCCAACCGTATCCGGGGTCACATTTGTAATGATCGGCGCGGCCCACGCCGAGCCCGACAGCACCGCCACACAACCTAGAGCCAACGCATATCGAACCGTATGTAAAAACATCTTTTCGTCTTTCATTAAAAGTAGTGAT
Source organism: Phycisphaeraceae bacterium (assembly GCA_019634195.1). Taxonomy (GTDB): domain Bacteria; phylum Planctomycetota; class Phycisphaerae; order Phycisphaerales; family Phycisphaeraceae; genus JAHQVV01. The sequence goes on from JAHQVV010000092.1 coordinate 14,894, forward strand.
TAAAACCGTATCTAAGCGGGGCCCGAGTGTACCGCCACAAAACCAAGAAAACGCACACCATTAAGAGGTATTTTGCGCCCCGCTGATAGCCGAGTCGACGCCAACCGCTCTTGGCAAACCCGGCTTCATAGGAGCACCCCCCAACCGTCGAGCAACGCCTCGACGGCTTCGATCACCCCGTACCCCACGATCAGCAGCGCGGCGAAGCCGCCACTTCACCAAGTGGCGGACGAAGCACAACCACCCAAGACAAGCATCGGGTAGCCGGGGATGAGCGAAGCGAAACCCCGGAACAAATTGGCGTGGAAATATTTAAGACGATTCGTTCCGGGGCGTCGCAAAGCCCCCACCCCGGCCAGCCGCCGCCGCTGACCAGAGCGTTTCCCGCATAGTTGGAACTAAACAAGCTGGCCAGCGAAGGTCAAAAAAGGACTGCCTTTTCTTGCCGTCTTAACCCTACTACGGCCAGCAGTTGCCAAACCCTCAGCAGGCCCGGCGACGGCGGCCCGCCAGCAGAAGCCCGCCGATCCCGAACACCGCCAGGGAGGCCGGCTCGGGAACGAGCGCGAATGTCATCCGCTGCACCGCCTGGCTGGTCGCGTTCGTCGACTCGACCGTCAGCGACAACAAAGTAGCGCCTTCAAACAGTAAAACACCGTCGTAGAAAGAGTCGAAATCGTCATCGAGGATCAGGGTGTTCCCGCTGACCTGCGCGCCGTCAAGACCGGCCACGATCTGCGGGGTGCGGTCGAACGTGTAGGTGAACGCCGGGTCGTCGCCCGCGGTGAGGATCGAGCCACGCCAGCCATCGACGTAGACATAAAGCTGGTCCACGGGCTGGTTCAGCACCATGGTCCACAGGTTGTTGAAGCCGTACGCGACGGTGTCGACCCCCGACTGAGCGAAGGGCTCATAATCCGGGCCGACGAGGTCCTGCCCCGGTATGACAGCGAGGTTCTCTCCCTGCGCCGCCAGCCCAGCGACCTCAAACTCGAGTTCGCCGATCGTGCCGCCGTTCACCGAGTCCCAGTCGGCGGCCACGAGCGCACCGGCTTCAAGCGTCAAACCAGCCAACGCAACCGCGGTCGCGGCCGCCACCATCGAGCATCGAACAAAAGCTTTCAAAGCAATCTCCTCTTATGAACAACGAACAGATAACCCCGCCCTTATCAGCGAAATAGCGAGAAGATATTACCCATATCATGGGGGCGATGCAAGTTTTTCCGCAATAACCCAGAGACCCAGCCCCGCCGCCGTGATCAGCCGCCTCCAGAGTCGGGAAGGCCAAGCTTACACAGGAAAAAGCCTAGAGCTAACTCGATGTAGGCCGAGAAACTCCAGATGATGTCGGGAAGCTGGATCCCAAGTGTTCCCCACAAATCGAACCCGGCAAAACTGCCGATGAGGTCGACCAAGCCGAACACGATTAAAAGCCCACCCGCGACGATTAATCCAATTTTCATATCTGTTTTCCTGTGCGTTGAGGTGACGAGGCATGTCTACTTGCTGCGATCGATTTTCACATCACGCTTCTTGCCTCAGTTGCCGGCCACCCGCGGAACAGGCTGCCAACCGACAACCACATCTTACTCGCAGGCGATGCCCATGGGACCAAGCGGCCGGAGCGTTTAAATGTACTTATCCCCTCTTTTACCCACCCAACTACTTCTGCAAGAACCGTAGGCAACACGGCTTCTGATCCAGTGATTGATTCATGGCCTAAGCATACTGAATAGCGAACGCCAGTTTGTCCGCCGGTTGTGAACCGGCGGCTTCAATCACCCCTTACCCACGATCAGCACCGCGACCAAGCCGCCACTTCACCAAGTGGCGGACGAAGCACAACCACCCAAGACAAGCATCGAGTGGCCAGGGATGAGCGAAGCGAAACCCCGGAACAAACTGGCGTGAAAGTACTTAAGACGATTCGTTCCGGGGGGGGGCGCAGAGTCTCCACCCCGGGCACCCGCCGACTCTGATCAAATGAGGGATAGCATCTAACTCGAACAACTGGTACATTGAGTGCCGAGTTCGGGTGAGCTTTTCGATGTATCACACCCTGTTGTGACCCGTTGCCGAGGTCGGCGTGACCCGCCGGGATATCGAAACCGAGAAAAGAGAGTACCGGGATAGAAAAATGAATAAGCTGTTGAACATATCGCTGTGCCTGCTATGCGCCTCCGCCGCCTCCGCCGCCGTCACACCCGCCTATCAGGTCACCGACGCCGACGCGACATGGACCCATCAGGGCGACGGGATCTACACCGTCGCGACCGCCGCAGAAGACTACGACAACGAAATCTGGGAGCGCCCGATCCAGGATGACAAGTGGTTCCAGGACGCAACCACACGGACCTCCGGCACGACCGACGGCGGCGGCGAGTACTGGGCGTGGAACGACCTGGCCACCGCCTCCTGGGGCATCGGCACCTCCGACGGCATGGACTACCTCTTCGTCAGCTGGACCGTCGTCGGCGACTTCAAGCACATCGCCGGTGAAACCAACCCCATCTCCGAAGGGCTCAAAGGACACTACTA
>JAHQVV010000093.1 GCA_019634195.1 Phycisphaeraceae bacterium
AATCAACCCCGATCAGGCGACGGGGTTGGTTTTTGTCCAACCGATACGGCGGGTCAGGCGTATCAATGGTCTAATCTGAACCGTCGAAGAGACATCCGATCTGACCAGGTTGAAAAGTGATTCGCCAGCAAGCACGATGCAACACGTCCTCCATAAATTGAATCGGCTCGGCCTGCTCGACGAGCGAGCGGTGACAGATGCCGCTCGGCTGATCGATCAGGGAGAGCCGTTTGAGCAGGCCGTGCTATCGGTGGACGGGCTGAAGGAAGATCGATTGCTGAGTGTGCTGGCCAAGGAATTCGGTGTCGAGTTGATCGACCTGGAAGGCGTTGTCCCGCCACGCGAGCTGCTGTCAAGGCTGCCCGCTCATGTGCTCAGCCGGCGGAAGCTGCTGCCGATCGACGAGGCCGACGGCCGACTACGTGTAGCGACCAGCACGCTCTGCGACTCGTCGGGGATCGACGAGCTGCGTGTCGTGACGGGGATGGAGATCGAGGCGGTACTCGCGCCTTCCGATCAGATCGCCAAGGCGCTGGGCAAGCATCTTGGCGTCGGTGCCGCGACGATGCAGTCACTGATGCAGCACGGCGGGATCACCGTCGTCGATGAAGATGATGAGGGCGTTGATCTGGCCGACGACGCCGAAGATGCGTCGATCATCCAGTTCGTAAACCAGGTGCTGGTCGAAGCGATCGAGCGTAGAGCGACCGACGTGCACTTCGAGCCGTTCGAAGAAAAGCTCAGCGTGCGCTACCGCGTGGACGGGGTGCTCCAGGAAGCAACACTGCCCGCCGACGTGCGCCGTTTCCAGGCGGCGATTGTGTCTCGCCTCAAGATCCTCAGTCACTTGGACATCGCCGAGAAGCGCCTGCCCCAGGACGGGCGGATCAAGCTGATGGTGGCCGGGCGAGAGGTCGACGTGCGTGTCTCGGTGATCCCGATGCTCTACGGCGAGGCGGTCGTGCTCCGCCTGCTGGACCGGTCGTCCACACTGGTCGGGCTGCAGGGGCTGGGGATGGAAGGCGAAGACCTGCGCGGGTTCAGCAAAGTCCTTGGCCTGCCCCACGGCATCGTGCTTGTCACCGGGCCGACCGGCTCGGGCAAGACCACCACGCTCTACGCCTCGCTGGCGCAGATCAACGACGTCGAGCGAAAAATCATCACGATCGAAGACCCGATCGAGTACCACCTCGAGGGCGTCAACCAGATCCAGGTCGACACGAAGACCGGGCTGAGCTTTTCCAAGGGCCTTCGCGCGATCCTCCGGCACGACCCGGACGTGGTGCTCATCGGCGAGATCCGCGACCGCGAAACCGCGGACATCGCGGTGCAGGCTTCGCTCACGGGTCACCTGGTTTTCTCTACGCTGCACACCAATGACGCGCCCGGTGCGATCACGCGCCTGATCGATATGGGCGTCGAGCCGTTCCTCGTTGCGTCATCGCTGGAGATGGTTGTCGCTCAACGGCTTGTCCGCTTGATCTGCGGCGACTGCAGGGAACCGATCACCATCGTGGATGCCGACCGCGTGCGTGTCGAATACGGCAGCGACCTGCCCGACACGCTGTACCACGGCCGGGGCTGCTCGGCGTGTGGCGGCACGGGGTATCGCGGCCGTAAGGGCATCTTCGAATTGATGCCGATCACCGACGAGTTGCGATCGCACATCACCGAGAACGCGTCGTCGCAAGTCATCCGGCGCACCGCGATCGCCCAAGGCATGAAGTCGCTTCGTCAGGACGGTTGGCGTCTGATCCAGTCAGGGTTGACGACGGTCGAAGAGGTGCTGCGTGTCACCAAGGACGAACGCGCGACGGGCAAGCTGCTTGACGACTCGAACACGGGGGGCGCTTGATCCATGCCCACCTTCGCCTACACCGCGATCGATACACAGGGTAAGCAGAAGAAGGGCCGGCTGGACGCGGACGACCGCGGCGCTGCGATGGTCTCGATCGAGTCGCTTGGCCTGATGCCGGTCGATGTGTCTGCATCTTCGAACGGTCAGTCGGCGTCCAAGCCCGTGGGCGGCGCAGGGCCTGGGCGGCTACCATTCTTGCCCGGTTCCAAGCGCATGAAACAGAAGCATGTGCTCGCCTTTATCCGGCAATTGGGCAACCTGCTGGCCGCGGGAGTGCCGCTGGCGCGCGGGCTTCAGATCCTGATCCGCGAGACCTCGCACGATGGTGCGAAGGAACAGTGGGAAGCGGTCCGCGCGATGGTCATCGACGGCACGCCGCTGGCCGACGCGATTGCGCAGTTCCCCAAGTCGTTCCCGCAGGTCTACGTCGCGATGGTCCGGGCCGGCGAGGCGGGCGGCTTCCTCGATGTCGTGCTCAAACAGATCGCCGACTTCATGTCGCGTGAACGCGAGCTCAAGAGCAAGATCAGCACGGCACTGATCTACCCCGCGGTGCTCGCGACGATCGCGACCGGTGTGGTCATCTTCCTGCTGACCTGGTTCATCCCGCGTTTCTCGAGCATCTTCGATGAGTTCGGCCAGACGCTGCCGCTGCTGACCCGGATCATCCAGGCGGCGAGCTTCGCCTTGCTCAACTATGGCCCCTTTGTGCTGGTCGGGGTCATCGTGACCGTGCTGGCCGTACGCCAGGCGCTCACCAGTGCAAAAGGCCGACGCAAGCGCGACGAGATCGTGCTCCGGCTACCGGGCATCGGTGCGGCGGCGGCGCGGTTCTCGCTGGTACGTTTCTGCCGAATGCTGGGGACGCTGCAGGGCGCGGGCGTGCCCTTGATTGCCTCGCTGAAGGTCGCGCGGGCGGCGATCGGCAACCAGACGCTGACCGATGCGGTCGACCGCGCGATCGAGAATGTCCAGGAGGGCGCGCCGCTCGCACGGTCGCTGGGCGAATGCCCGCAGCTGTTCCCCTCTTCGGTCGTTGAGATGGTCTCAGTCGCCGAAGAGTCGGGCCAGATCTCTGAAGAGTTGATCCGTATGGCCGGCGAATTCGAAGAAGAGCTGGACCGACAGTTACGCGTCCTTGTCTCGCTGGCCGAGCCGGCGATGTTGTTCATGATGGCCTCGCTGGTCGGATTGATCGTGGTCGGCATGCTGCTGCCCGTGTTCGACCTGTGGGACGCGATCCAATAACCCAAGCCTTTTCCCTTTTCAAGTAAGAAGCAAGATGAAACAGAATCGAAAACAAACAAGGTCCGCCGGCTTTAGCATCCTCGAACTGCTGCTGGTCTTAGTCATCCTCGGCATCCTCGCCGGTATCGTCGGCGTCCGTTTCGCCGGACAGTCTGGCAAGGCGAAGGTCACCGCCGCGAAAACCCAGCTCGAGAACCTGAAGACCGCGATGACACGATACAACATCGACGTCACCGACTTCCCGACGGCCCAGCAGGGCTTGGAAGCCCTCAGCGAACAGCCCAACGGGGTGCGGGACGAAGACTGGGACGGTCCCTACCTCGACGAAAAGATCACAGAAGACCCTTGGGGCAACCCCTGGCAGTACGCCTACCCGGGCACGCACAACAACGACTTTGACCTGTATTCGTATGGACCCGACGGCAAGCAGGGCGGCGACGACGACATCAAAAACTGGAGCGATGACGACGAGTGAGGCGAGCCGACCGAACATCACGCGGCTTTACGCTGATCGAGTTAGTGCTGGTGATCCTCATCATCGGCTTGCTGTTGGCGGTCGTTGCGCCATCGCTCGGCGGGCTGTTGCGTTCGCAGAAGCTTGATGCCGCCGCACGCACCCTCGCCGGGATGCTCAAGCAGGCGCGTGTCAACGCCGCCGGCCAGGCCAAGCCATACCGGCTTGTGGTTGATTCTGAGGACAACACCTGCTGGCTCGAGGTGCTATCCGCATCAGGATTTGAAAGGCCCGAGTCGAGCCTCGGCGTGATCGTCGAACTCGGTCACGAGCTTGTCATCGAGTTGGAAGGCGGGACGACTGAGGACACGCGGCTCATCGCCCGGGTCGAGCCCGACGGCATGAGCGAAATCGTGCAGTACACCATCCGCCGCAAGCAAGACGACAAGGCGCTGGCGGTGTACTGCAGGACGCCGACAGAGCCTTACATCATCGGCAGCCCGCGGTCCGTCACCGAACTCGAAGAGGGGGCCGACGATGTCGAGACGACTTACTAAACGCTCGGCCGTGTGTCGCGGTGGCTTCACGCTGGTTGAGGCGTTGGCGTCACTGATGCTCGTCGCGGTGGTGCTGCCCTTTGTCATCCGCGGGGTCACGATGTCGGCCCGCAACGCCGCCGAGTCGGACCAACGCGCCGACGCGGCCATGCTCGCGCAGACGATGCTGGAGGAAGCGGTGCTCGCCGGTGCCTGGCAGACCGGCGATGCCGAGGGCACCTTTGATGAGATGTACGGCAAAGATGCGACGCGGTACACCTGGGCGCTGTCGATCGCGGACTGGCAGAGCACCGACTACCGCGAGCTGACGATGACGGTGCGCTGGATGCGCGGGAAAAAGGAAAAAACGGTTGCCGTATCAACCGTCGTGAACGCAGACGAATAAGACCATGAAGCCACACGCTTGCATCCCAACCCGGCGGCTCGGCGGATTCACGCTGCTCGAAATGATCCTCGCGATCGTGGTGACGGCGATCGTGTCGGCGTCGTTGTTCGCGACGATGAGCGGCGCCTTCAAAACCCGTCGGCAGGCCGAGGACCACCTGTCGGGTCGCGAGGCGGCGCGGGCGGTGATCCATATCGTGCGCAGCGACCTGCAGTGCGTACCCCCCGCCGGCGGCCGGATCAGCGGCGTCTTCATCGGCGAGAACCTCACCGGCATGAACAGCGGCGACGCAGATGCGCTGACCTATATCACGGCCAACTCGAATCTCGCAAGCGCACAAGACCTCGCCGACCTGCGCCAGGTGGAGCTGCGCCTGCTGCTCCGAGGACCGCAGCAGGACTACTACGTGCTGGGTCGGATGATTACCGGCAACCTGCTGGCGACGATCACGCCGGAGCCTGAACTGCAGGTCCTAGCGCGGCGCGTAGTCTCGATGAACGTCCAGTACTTCGACGGCAACGACTGGTTGGACGCGTGGGATTCCACCGAGCGGGATAACGAGCTGCCCGCGGCGGTGGAGCTCGTGCTCGTGACCGCGCCACCGCTGAGCAAGGAACCCGAGGACGATGAAGCGCGCGAGCTTACTTACATCACCACGACCCAGATGATCCGCCTGCCCGCCGCCGAAGCGGTCGAGACGGGCGGCATCAACCTGCAAGGTTTTTAAGAAAACGTGAGCCTGACCCGATCCAGCCCGACGCCACGAAACGCCGCGCACGCGCACCGCGGTGCCGCCTATGTCGTCGCGCTGATGGTGACGACGGTGCTCGCGGGGCTGGTGCTGGTCTTCGCCCGTGAGATGCGTGTGGAATCAGACGCCTCCGCCAACCGGGTCAGCCAGACGCAGGCGCGCTGGATCGCGGCGGGGGCGCTCGAAGCGGTGCGTGGCGACCTGGCCTATACGATCTCACTGGGCGAGGCACCCAGGCTGGAACGTGTCGGTACGCAGGCTCAGCAGCTTGGCGACGGCCTGTTCTGGCTGATCAAGCCGAACTCAGACGACGATCGTGAGCTGGCCTACGGGATCATGGGTGAGGGCGGGCGGATCAACCTTGACGCATTTTCGGGGATCGATGCGCTCGAGTTGCCGGGGATGGATGCGAACCTCGCCGCCGCGGTCATCGACTGGCAGGACCGCAACCCACAGATCACCCCCGGCGGCGCGGAGTCGGCCTACTACCTCTCCCGCGACACGCCCTATCAGATCAAGGACCGCGACCTCGAAACCGTCGGCGAATTGATGTACGTCCGCGGCATGTCCAAGGACCTGCTCTTCGGCGAAGACGCCAACCGCAACTACAAACTCGACCCCAACGAAGACGACGGCAGCGCCAACCCGCCCGATGACAACGGCGACGGCAAGCTGGACCGCGGCTTCATCGACTATTTCACCGTCTACAGCAACGACCCGGGCGTCAGCGACAGCGGCACGGACAAAGTCACGCTCGACATCAAGTCGTCCGCCCAGCAGTACAACCAGCTAAGAAGCTTCCTCGCGACCCAACTCGACGACGAGCGTGCCAAGGAACTGGCCGACCTCAGCTTTAACAAGACCGCGACCGCGGGCAAGAACGACACCTTCACCAGCGTCCTGCAGTTCTTTACCGAGACCAAGGCGACTAACGACGAGTTCGAGCTCGTCCATGACGGGCTCAAGCGGCTGGATAATGATGACGAGCTTGAGGGTTTGATCGACGTGTACCACGCGACGGAGCAAGTGCTCGCGACGCTGCCCGGGCTGGACCCGGGTGATGCACGGGCGATTATCAATGCTCGCCCCAAGCTTCGGCCTGGCGATGCGACACCCAACCTCTCGTGGATCATCGGCGTGCTCGGCGAGGAGAAAGCCATCGCCGCGGCCCGTTATATGACCCACCGCTCGTACCAGTTCACGGTCGACATCGTCGCGATCAGCGGCGACGGCCGTGGGTTCTGCCGATTGCGCGCGGTCTTGGACTGCCTGCCCGTTCTCGAAGGCGACGCGACACTGCCACGCGTCAGATACCTTGAGGAGATGACGGCTTACGGCTGGCCGTTGGATGAATCGATCCGCGAACAGCTGCGCGGCAGCGCCACGGCCGAAGAGATCGCCGCGGCCTACAGCGAGGACAACGACTAGATGCCAAGCCAACGCTCTCACCTGTTGTGTATCACGCTGACGCCCAGCAGCGCCGACCTCGCCGAGGTCCGCCGCTCGGGTAGTGGCGTGCAGGTCATCCGCCGATCGACGCTCGCGTTCCCCGACAGCATCGGGATGGACCAACCCGCGGCGTTGGGCAAGGCGTTAGCAGAACATATCGAGCAGACGGGCTACACCGAACGGCATGCCGTGATCGGGCTTTGCTCGCGTTGGGTGCTGACCCGGCACAAGCGGGTCCCCCCTGCCGACGCGGACACGATGCGCGGCATCTGCAATCTGCAGATCGAACGTGAGTTCGCGGGTAGTGCCGCGGAGATGACCTTTGACTATCAACTCGCTGAGGGAGTCGACGCAGAGAACCGCTCGCCGCTGCTGCTCGCTGGCATTCACGCAAAGATTTTGCGCCAGGTCGAGCAGATCGCCGACGCGGCGGGTTTGAAGGCCGACGCGATCACACCGGCGACGCTTGCCGCCGCAAACGGACAAAACGGTGTCGTGATCCAAGTCGAACACGGCGCGGCGGGCGTCATGCGCGTCAGCAACGCGGAGGTCGTCGCGCTCGCGTCTTGCCCGGCCGACCCGTCCCGCCTCGACGATCCCGAAGCACAAGAACGGCTGCTGTCGGACCTGTCGCGATCCGTCCTCCAACTGCCCGGCGACGAAGGCGGGTCTGGCGTCTCGCTGATGCTCCCCACCTCGGTCGGCGCGGACGACGCACGAGCGTTGGCCGATGCGCTAGCGGAACGTGTCGGCAAGGTTGGATTGATCGCATCGGACCCCGCGGTGTTGTTGGCGATTTATGCAACGGAACCGAGCACAGCGATGATCGACTTCGCTGCGTCACGGCTAAGACCGCCCAAGCAGAGCCGAGTATCGCCATCCATGAGATGGGCCATCCGTGCCGCGGCCATCGTTCTATTAATCATTGGTGTCGCGGGCTACCTGTGGATGGATGCCACGTCGCATCGGGACGGCCTGCAGGCCCAGTACGACACAATCAAGGACAAGGCCGAGAGCCTCGATCAAGTACGCGCCGATGCGAACCTCGCATCTGTCTGGTACGACAAACGCCCGCAGACCCTCGACGCGATGCTCGAACTCACACGCACGTTCCCGTCGCGCGGTGAGATACGTGTCGAGACCTTGACGCTGCGCGCGGACATGTCCGGGCAGATCGATTGCTCGGCCGAGGACCGCGAGACCATGGACGACTACTTCTCCAAGATGCAAGAATCCCGCGCCTTGCTGCAGATCAACCGTGGCAGTGTCCGACCGGTTGGCGGCAACAGCACGTGGATCAACTTCCCGATCGCCTTCAGCTTTGACCCGGCAGCGATGGAGGCCCGGCAATGAGTAAACGCGAATCAATCCTCGCAGGCATCATCGTGGCGGCCTTGGGTGGCTGGGCGTTGCTTGCATGGGTGATCGACCCGGCCCTGGCCGCATTCGATGAAGTCAAGCAGGAAGCCAAGCAACTCGAGAAGGACCTGAACAAAGCGAAAATCTTGGTCGACAGCGAGGCGAAGATCCTTGGACGCTGGTCCGGTTACGAGAAGGCCGGGCTTTCCCGGACGCTTGAGCAGGCCGACGCCGAGACCGGCCGGGCTTTGTTTGCCTGGGCCGAGGACACCGGCGTCAAACAAGTCAATCTCTCTGACGGCAAGTCTAAGACCGATAGCGAGATGCCCTTCGGCGAACTGAGTTACACGCTGCAGTCCACCGGCCAGCTCGGTCAAATCGTTGACCTGTTGTGGGCGATCCGCCGATCCTCACTGCCGCTGAAGGTCGACAAGTGCGTGATCGACCTGAAGAACAACAAAGGCGAGGAACTCCAGCTCTCGCTGACCGTGTCCACGCTATACACGCCAGAGGAGCAGACGCGATGACTCCACAAGCACGCCTGATGATCCCGGCGTTTCTTTCCGTTGCGTGCCTGCTCCTGGTCGCGACGAGCCATTGGGCGAGCGCGGCGGCCCCGGACAGCGATCAACCCAAAGGTGCATGGGAGCCGCCGGACGAAGACCGCGCGGCCTACCGCGACATCATCGATTTCAACATCTTCCGCTCCGATCGTCGACGCATCGCTGAGGATGTCGACCGCCAGCGCAACCCCCCTACCCCGCGCGACACCACGCCAACCGAAGCGGTGGCAGCCAGCGAAGAAAAACCCAAGGACCCCGACGCGTCGTGGCGCCTGTCGGGGATCAGCCACGACGCGGACGGCAGCATCGCCTACATCGAGCACACCGAGACCGGCGAGCTCGCACGGGTTATGGGCGAAGACGACTTCTCCGCCGGCCGGATCTCGACGATCGGCTACGACGCGCTTGTCTATACCATCGATGACACGAAGCGTGTCATCCGTGTCGGTGAAACACTGCTGGGGCAGCGCGCGCGCCCTGCCGGCTCAACGGGTACCGGCTCGTCAAGCTCGGGCGGCAAGCCCGCCAGCCTCGAAGACCGGCTGCGCGAGCTACGCGAACGCCGTGCCCGAGAGCAAGGCGAAGCGCCGCCGCCCACACCCGCTCCAAAGCAAGACACGGAAGCGGAAGAAGATGCCAGCCCGGATAACCCCCCGACCGAGGACGCGCCATGACGAAAGATACCCCCACCTCGGATCAGCAGCACAAGCCTACCAACCACAGGACAACGATGAATCAGCAGCACAAGAACACGAAGCCACACAACGCCAGTGCTTCTCATTGGCGGTCGGCCGCGCTGCTCGCCGGGCTGCTGATCCTGCACACGCCGGTGGCCTTTGGGCAGGATGCGCCGGCCCAGGACCTGCCCGCCCCAGCGGGGCTAGCCGCCGATGTCCGTGTCCCCGAAGGGCCGCTGGTGACCAAAGGGCTGGTGATGAATTTCGACCAGGTGTCGCTCAAGACCGTGTTGGACTACCTGGCCGAGAAGGCAGGGCTGATCATCATCAATGAGGCGGAGTTGCAGGGCCGGATCACGATCTTCAACAAGAAGCCCATGTCGCTGGACGAGGCGATCAATGTGCTCAACACCGTGTTGTTTGAAGAGAAGTTCACCGCTGTCCGCCGCGATCGCGTCCTGAAGATCGTTTCGCTGGAAGACGCTAAGCGGCAAAGCATCCCGGTGCAATACGGCAACGACCCCGACGCGATCCCGCAGACCGACACCATCGTTACACATATTGTCCCGATCAAGTTTGCAAGTGCGGACGAGATCAGGGAGGACCTGGACGATCTGATCGACGATGAATTCGCGGAGATGACCTCCAACCAGTCGAGTAACGCGATCATCATCACGGACTCGCAGGCCAATATCCGCAGGCTGGTCCAGATCATTTCGTCGCTGGATAAGGCGGTCGAGAAAGTCACCGAGGTCAAGGTTTTCAAGCTCGAGTTCGCGGACGCGGACGATACCGCCCGGCTCATCGAGTCGACATTCGAGCAAACGGTCAACGAGGACGAGGTCTTCGGCCGGCTCATCCAGCAGCGCTTCGGGGGCGGCCGAGGGGGCCGCGGCGGCGACAATCAGCAGCAGCAACGAGGCCCCAATACGGCGCGCACGAAAGTCAGCGCCGAATCCGACACCCGCACCAATAGCATCGTCGTTAGCGCAGACCCGGAGGCCATGGTCAAGATCGCCGAGATCATCAAGGAGCTCGATTCGGATAACACCGCAAAAGACTCGGTCCTGATCTACCACGTCAAGAATATGCAAGCCACCGACCTGGCCGACATCTTTAACAACCTGTTCGAGAGCACGCTCTCGTCGACCAACGACCAACGCTTCGGCGGCACAACAGGCGGGGCCAACGGCAACGGCGGCGGCCGGGGCACACGCGTACAGTCCGCCAACGCCGTCGCCGCCACGGGCAACGACGGCGCGGCCGACCTGGTCGGTCAAGTCAGCGCCGTGGCCAATGAAGACTCCAACACCATCCTGATCCTCACGCCGGAGAAGAACTTCGTCCGCGTGCAAGAGATTCTCGACGAGCTAGACAAGCCGGTGCCACAGGTCCTGATCCGTGTCCTTGTGTCCGAGGTGACCTACGACAACGCGCTGGACTTCGGCGTCGAGTTCGAGGGCATCAATGTTGGCTCGACCACCGACGACAACATCCTCAGCAACTTCGACCTGTTCGACTCGACGCTGGGCCTGAACTACCTCATGTTCAGCGGCGACAACTTCCGTTTGGCGGTCCGAGCCCTCAATGCGACAGGGCAGTTCGATGTGCTGTCCAGGCCCTACCTGCTGACCGCAGACAACCAGGAAGCCACCATCAACGTTGGCCAGCGCGTTCCGATCCTCACCAACTCGCGCGTCGATGAGAGCGGCGACATCATTAGCACAATCGATTACGAGGATGTTGGCATCATCCTCACCGTCACCCCGCAGATCAACAGCGAGGGGCTGGTCGTCATGGATGTATCCCAGGTCATCTCTTCCATCGCGGACCAGGCGATCCCCGTCGCGCCGGATCAAGACGCGGTTGTGTTCAACCAGCGCGAGCTCACCACGCAAGTCGCTGTCGGCCATGGCCAGACCGTGGTGATCGGCGGACTGGTGCAGGACCAGCTCAGTGAAACGATTCGTAAGGTGCCCATGCTCGGTGATCTGCCGTTTGTCGGCCCCATCTTCCGGCGTACAGAACGGAGCAAGGTGAAAACCGAGTTGCTGCTGTTCCTGACGCCCGAGGTCATCGAGACACCCGATCAGCTTACGCCAGCAGCCGAAAAGATCAAGTCCGAGAGCGAGACCCTGGACAACGCGGTCGAGCCGGGCCGCATGCAGGAACACCTCGAAAAGCTCAAGCCCACGCCCGGCAACAACGGGCCCATGACCCCGGGTAACACGGACGCCCCATCCGGAGATACGACCGATCAAGAATTGGATGCCGAGCAGACATCAAATCAGGACAATGAATTATTGCAACGCCTCGAACAGTGGCGAAGCGAATCTTGATCCCAACGCGCTACAACCAGCCTTGCCAAGGTGGGCCTAAACGCGTTCAACCCCATCAACCCAACACCGAGTCAGGGAGATACGCCGACTCGGATCAAGAGCCGATCAAGATGCCAACCAACTCCCCTAAGATCCGACGCACGGTCCGGCTGCTGACCGCTAGCCTTTTGCTCCTGGTCCTGGTCGGCTGCGTGACCGAAAGCCGGAAGCTCGGCTCGGCCACCGATGAGAACGGCCTGCCTCAGGAGGTGCTGCGTGTGCCACAACAAATGCAGGACCTGTCAGGCGACCTGCTGCGTTACCACGCGAAGCACCGTGTGCTGCCGTCGACGCTCGAACTGCTGGTCAAAGAGCAGTTCATGTCCGCCGAGCGCTATTCGGCACTGCCCGACTACCTCTACAGCCCGTCGGGCACCTACAAACTGCGTGACGGCCGGATGGTGATCCTCGTTGATTCAGAAATCCGCGTCGAACGACACGCCTGGTGCATCGTCCGCGAGCCCAACAGCCAGCCCCGATCCATTCAACTCAACGTCACCCCGGTCGCCCTGACCGAACTCGAAGCCGCGGCCCGCAGGTCTCGTTAAGCGCCAGACCTCCTTCGCCCAATATGCGTCCTTGCCGATACAAACAAAGGCCATGCGTTTGATCAGGCCTCTATCAATCGGGGTGACAGGATTTGAACCTGCGGCCTCTACGTCCCGAACGTAGCGCTCTACCAAGCTGAGCTACACCCCGTAGCTGTTGCGTTATGATGCTTTGGGCGTCGTCACGCGAACCGGAAAACGTAACAAAACCAAGCCTTTCCGGCAAATGATTCGCCGGGCTCAAAGCTGCGCTAGCGGGTTTAGGCTTGCAGCCGCTGGACCTCGCGGGACAGTGACGCGGCGAGCTCGGCGGGGGTCGCGGTGCCTTGGCCGGCCGGGAGCATGATCGGCCGGGCATCGTTGATCTGCCGACGCAGGCGCTGGTCGGCGGTGATCACGGTCGAGTGGTTCTTGCGGCCCATGGCGTGAGCGATCTCGGGGTAGCTCATCGTCGTCAGCTCGCGGGCCAGGTACACCGACAGCGAACGGGCGAGCACCAAGAACTTGTGGCGGGAGGAGCCGGCGAGCTGGCTTGCTTCGACGCCAAGGCGGCTGCAAACGGCTTTGACGATCGTGTTGAAGCGGATGGGCTTGCGGACAATCGGCACGCTGAAGTCGGGGAGCTGCTCAACAAGCTCGCGCCCGACGGCTATGGGCCGGCCCGGCAGCGTGGGCTTGCCACGGAGCGGCAGCGACGCGAGCGCGTGGAGTTGGGCAAGGACGCCTTCGATCTCACGGACCGATCCCTCGTAACGCTGGCTGAGCAGATCGAGCACGGCCGGCTGCATGAGCAGACCCCGTCGCCGAGCAAGCTCCGTCAGCACCGCGCGGCGAGTGTCGGTGTCCGGCTCGTTCACCTCCACGACCAGCCCGCGGACGCAGCGCGAGATCAACGCCTCGGAGAAGCTGCTGATGCGCTTGGGGTGCGTGTCGCTGGCAAGTACCACGCGTGCGCCGGCCAGGTCGTTCTCCTCGAAGCAGCAGAGGAACTCGATCTGCGTCTTCTCTTTGCAGGCAAAGAAGTGGACATCGTCGATGGCCAGCAGGTCCAGCCGACGGATCTTGCGGCGGAAGGCCTCGAGCTTGTTGGTGCGCACCGCGGCGATGAAGTCGTTGGTGAACTGCTCGGCGGTCATGTAAATGACCTTGGCCTGGGGGTTGGCTTTTTTGGCCTGGGCGCAGATGCCTTGGAGCAGGTGGGTCTTGCCGACGCCGCAGGAGCCGTGCAGGAACAGGGGGTGGCTGGCGGTAGGGTCGGCCAGGTCGGCAGCGCGGTGCGCGGCGGCGTAGGCGAGCTGATTGGATGGCCCGGTGACGAACTGGCTGAGCTGGTGCTTGAGGCTGTAGGTCGGCTTCGGGGCCATCCCGGCGGGCGGCGCGGCCGGCTCGGCTTGATTCAGCGGGCGGTCGACGCGCAGCTTGTCGGCGGCCGCCTGCACGGCATCGCCAGGGCCGGCGTCCTGCTCAACGAGCAGCTCGAGCTCGGCGGGCTCGCCTGTTGCCGATTCGGCCGCTGCACGCAGGTCGGCGGAGAAGTGCCGCTCGATCCAGCTGCTGGTGAACTGGTTGGGCACGGTGACGCGCAGGGCGTGGTCGCCCTGGTCGTAGGCGAGCTGAGCGGTGCCATCGAACCACATGGCGAACTTCTGCTGGCCGAGGCTGTCGCGCAGCGTGTCGACGATCCGGGATTCGATATCGATAGCGTGGGTGATCGCAGTCACGAGCACTCCTAATCGTTGCGTTGGCCTGCGCCAAAGGAGGTAAAGTTGTAAGGCAGAGCCTGATCGCTCTGACCGGTACGTCAGGGTGGGTCCGTCCGGTTAGTCTCGAGTCGGGCGATGAGAGCGGGCGTGTTTGTTGCTTGCCCGATCGTCCGAGAGAGGCGTCGGCTGTCCGTAGCCGACAATAAAAGAAGATAGAGGATTTCGCGAGAGATTCAAGTGCATGTTTGTGTCATGTTGCCGCTTGACAAGCACAAAACACGGCTAGCGATATCGCTAAGGCCTAAAAATATTTTTATCCACTTCTCACACACGTTCGTCTGTTGTGGAAAACAAGTGTGCATATTTCTATTGAAAAATAAGGTGAAATCTATAATGCATCGCGCTAACGCGATCGGTGAAAACCAAATAGGAGTAGCGCAGCAGTGCGAGCCTTGTGCATCGGCGCGCCCGTAGACACAACGTGTTGCGCAACACGCGCGAAACGCGCTACCTCGGCAAGACGTAAGCGATCTTGCGCGTCGAGGCGCGGAAGCCCATGCCCGTGTAGAGGCGCACCGCAGGGTCGTTTCGGTCATCAACCGCGAGGTACAGGCGCGTCCCGCCGAGGCGCGCCGTTTCGGAGACCGCGTACTGCATCAATACGCTGCCGATGCCTTTGCCCCGGTAGGCCTTGGCGACGCCGAGGTACACCAGTTCCATGCCGCTGCCCTGCGCGACCTCAGCCAGCAACAAGACCGCGATGGGCTGGCGCGCCTGGTCGTAGTAAACCAGCCAGTGGCCCGGGTCGTATCGGCCGGTCCCTTGGTGCCCGGCGATGATCTGGTCGATCTGCCGCATGCCGACCAGGCCCGGGCAGTCGAGCGTATCGACGTAGCTCGCCTCGATCGCGCGGGCGAAGTCGCCGTGGGTCGCCTCGCTGTATGTGAGGATCGAGGGGCAATCGCAGCCGCCCAACGCGTCGGGCCGGGGCATGCGGTGCTCGCCCGGCTCGATGACCCGCTGCATGTAAATCAATTTAGCAAGCTTACTTAGCCCCGCCCGCTCGAGGACCTGGCCCTCCACGACCTGCCCCGGATCGATCAGCGACTGGATCACGCTCACGCCGGCCCGGCCCGGCCCATCGCACACCGCCCTGATCAGCCCGACCATCGCCGAGGTGTCCGACCAGCCCGCCGCCTGGCCTACAAAGAGCATCGCGGTAGCCCCGTGGTTGGGCACCAGCAGCACGCTGCCGAGCAGCCGGCCGGTCGCCCCGCCTTCCGCAGCCACCCAGAGCGTGCTCAGGTCCAGGCCCTGCTCGTCCGCAAACAGCTCAAAATGGTCCACCGCCGCGTCCTGTTCGCGTGGCCGACCGATTAAGAGCAGCGCCAGCGCCGCCCGACGCCGACCCGCTGGAGCCGGGCCCAGGTACAACCCCCCGCCCTCGGGCGGTGTATCGGGGTGCAGGTTGGTGACACTGGCCATGGTGATCAGATTCTAGGTAAGGCGGGCTTGGGCCCTGTCATAAAAAGGTCTTATACGCGACTCATGACAGGCTGGAAGCCTGTCCCACCCCAGAAAAAGCACAAACCTAGCCCAGCCAAGCCGTTAGGCATTGACCCGAACGTCGCTCGCCTTACAATGGTAGCCTCGCACGGCCCGTGCCGCGCGACCGCCGTAACCCTTGCTCTGAGGTGATGATGAAGCGTTTGCTCCCGGCCGTGCTGTGTGCCGCAACCCTGTCCGCCGCTCCGCTGCTCACCCCCGTGGTCGCGCAGGACGATGCCGCCCCGGCTCAAGACGCACCCACCGACGTCACCCCCCAGCCCGACGCCGTCACCCAGGACTGGTCCTTCGACTTCGAGTACTCCACCCCCGACACGATCGCCATCGAAAAACCCGATGGCTCGATCGAGTGGTACTGGTACATGACCTATAAGGTCACCAACTACGAAGAAGACGAGCTCTTCTTCGACCCCCGCATCGTCATCCAGTCCGACAACGGCCAGATCGTCACCGCCAACCTCGGCATCGACACCACCGTCTTTAAGGAGGTCCGCAACCTCCTGGAAAACCCGCTGCTGCGATCGCCCCTCGAGGTGCCCGGCCGTGTGTTCAAGGGCGACGACTACGCCCGCCAGTCCGCCATCATCTGGAAGGTCTCCGACGAGGACATCGACCACTTCAAAGTCTTCGTCGGCGGGATCTACGGCGAAACCAAAACCGTCACCGACCCGTCCACCGGCGAACCTATCATGGTCCCCGTGGTCAACGCGCTGACCGGCAAAGAGGTCAAGGACGACGCCGGCAAGACCGTGATGCAGCCGCTGCAGGTCAAGCGCACCCGCATGATCCACTACAAGACCCCCGGCACCGAAGAGAACCGACAAGACCCGTCCATCCAGCTCGTCGAAGAGAAGGACGTGCTGCGGTAAGGCTTGGGTCGGACAGGCATTCCTGCCTGTCGCGAGTTGGTACAAATTAAATCCAAGAAGCCGTCGAGCAAGCCCTCGGCGGTTTTTCATTGCTCCACTCTCGACCCCGCGTCTTACGCTGCGGCTATGATCGTGGCTATGGCCCACCCCACCCTCATCCACCAGCGTGTCGCCGAGGCAAACGAAGGCACGAACCCGAAGGTCATCGCCCGCATGAAGTCCGGCTGGGCGGTACTCGGCGACAGCCAGTTCCTCAAGGGCTACTGCCTGCTGCTGCCCGACCCGGTCGCCCCGCATCTCAACGCGCTGCAAGGCGATGCCCGCTGCCAATTCCTAGACGATATGGCCGATCTGGGCGAAGCGGTGCTGGCCGTGACCGGCGCAGTGCGCATCAACTACGAGATGCTCGGCAACCTCGAGCCCGCCCTGCACGCGCACGTGTTCCCGCGTTACGACGACGAGCCTGAGGACCTACGCACCAAGCCGGTGTGGCTGTACCCGCAGAGCGCGTGGGAAGAAACAGTGTTTGATCTGGATCGCGATCGACCGGTGATGGACGCGATCAAAGAACAACTCATCGCTGCCAACAGAACGGTGTAGCAGGCGACGCAGAGCGTCCCGTTTCATAACACATCGCAACCTACTGTTTGGAATGCGACACCTGATGCAAATCGAACAACCGATCTCAACTAATTTCAGACAATTGCTTGTCTTTAGCCTGATCGTTCTTACTCTTTTCATAATCGGATGCGGAAGGAATGAAACCCCGGTTGACCAGAGTGACATCAACGTCAACGGCGTACAACTGAAGCTGCCGTTTGGTGGTCAAGGCAAGCACGTCACGACCGGAGGGGAAACTTTGACCTACGAATGGATACACGACATCGGGACCCTCAAACTCGAAGGCAGAGAAGTATTCTGGGAAAACAAAACAATTGGCGTTGTCGGTGAAAAACAGCACGTCGTGGTCAGCAAAGAGGGTGTAGTTTCAATTGTGGACAATTGAAAGTTATCCATACGTCGCCGGCTGCACCGCGTTGATCACGGCTTGTACGAGATTACCCGCATCGACCCCATCGCCCGCGGCGGCGTAGTTGGTCAGCACGCGGTGGCGCAGGACCGACGGCGCGACCTGCTTGATGTGTTCGCAGCTCGGCGTCGGGTCGCCGGCGATCGCGGCGACGGCTTTGGCGCCGTGTAGTAACGCCGGGCCGGCACGCGGGCCCGCGCCCCAGCCGACGTATTGTTGGACGTGGTCGGGGGCCCCGGCGTCGTCCGGCCGGGTCGCGCGGGCCAGGCGCACGGCGTAGTCGACAACGTGCTCGCTCACCGGCATCCGCCAGACGGCATCGGCGAACTTCAAGAGCTCCTCGCGCGTCACGACCGGCTCGACTTCGTTTGCCGCACTCGTAATCCTCGGCGTGTCCGCGACGATCATTTTTTCTTCATCGAGCGTTGGGTAGCCGACCTCGAGCGCGAACATAAACCTGTCGAGCTGCGCCTCGGGCAGCGGGTACGTCCCCTCCTGCTCGATCGGGTTCTGCGTCGCGACGACGACGAACGGCTCATCCAGCCGCATCGTCTTGCCCGCGGCGGTGACCTGGTGCTCGGCCATGGCTTCCAAGAGCGCCGACTGCGTCTTGGGCGGTGTGCGGTTGATCTCGTCCGCGAGGATGAGCTGTGCGAAGACCGGGCCTTTGACGAAACGCAGGTGGCGGTCGCCCTTCTCGTCCTCTTGGATCAGCTCGGTGCCGAGGATGTCGCTGGGCATCATGTCGGGCGTGAACTGGATGCGGGAGAAGTCGAGCCCGACCGCACGGGCTAGCGTCCGCACCAGCAGCGTCTTAGCCAGGCCCGGCACGCCGATGACGAGCACGTGGCCCCGGCAGAGCAACGCGGTGAGCAGCAGCTCGATCGCGTCTTCCTGCCCGACGATAACCGAGCCCAGCGCCGAGCGTAGCGCATCGAGCTTGCCGGCGATGGCGTCGAAATCGGCGAGGTCCGCTTTGATCTGAGTCATGCACCAATTCTAAACGCTGATGCAAAAATTGGCCGCCAAGGAAGACAAAGCAGATCAGCCACAAAAAGGAACAAAGAACACAAACTTGATCCTTGCCCAGCTTTTTGTTCCTTTTATGGCTCACGCCTGCTTTGCTTTGGCATTCTTGGCGGCCTTGGCGGCTTAATATCGGCCTTTTTTGATTCCCCGATCCTGCCGATATCATGGTGGGATGCCAAGCCGACTGACCAGCCTGACTGCCGGCCTCGCGCTGCTTATTGCCAGCGGCGGGATCGCGCAGGAATACGCCGGGCCGGTCGTCGACCGCAACGTCGGCGACACCGGGCCTAACTCGGCGTCGCAGCGGTACATGCAGCCGGGCCTGGGGCAGTTCGGCGTCGGGTCGTTATTGCTGGACCGCTACGAACGCTCGCCGCACACCTTCGACCGCTTCAACCCGATCGTCGGCGACAGCCGGACCAGCCACCGCTACATCATGCAGGCCCCCGGCGTCAGCGCGCTCATGAGCCGGCCCGACTACATCGGCCCGAGCCCGCGCGGCGGCTGGGTCTTCAACCAGCAGACCTACGACGGCGCCGAGATCCTCTCCTACAGCGCCGACACCGTCTTCGTCCTCACCCCCGAACTGCTCCGGCCGATGCCGAAGCGCAACGAAGCCGATACCGCCTGGCTCAACAACCCCAACCGCGTCCGGCCAAGAACCGTCGGCGACCCACACGCCATCATGCGCGACACGATCATCACCGGCCAGCCCACGCGTTACACCACCGACAACCACCCGGCCGTGCAACGCGACCCCAACTACGTGCACCCCGAGATCATCGATCGGCGCAAGCGTTTGAAAGCCGAACGAGAAGCTGACCGCAAAGCGGAAGAAGCGGAGCGTCAGGAAGAAGCTGAAGACAAAAACAGCGAGACTACCTCAGAGGCTTCCAAGACCGAATCGGAAGAATCAGAAACGTAAATCCGTAAAGGTTTTTCACAGAACCGACAGAGGTCACGGAGTTAAACCATTTATCTGGTTTGACTTGCTCCGTGACCTCTGTGCCTCTGTGCTCTGCGTGGAAAATGCTTGTGTGCTTAGCGTTTTGACGTTCAATTCAACCCGTAGCAACCCCGACCAGCACCATCGACATGATGACATCCGTCAAACGCTCGGCCGTGTCCTGATTGAACTCGAAATCCGGCCGAAGGTGCTCCACCGCGGGCCGGCAACTGTGGTAATAGACCGCCATCGCGAGGATTGCGGCGCTGACGTCCTTGACGCGGTCGCTGTCCGGGTCTTCGCCGATGACCTGGCCGACGATCGCTTCGAGTCGGCGTTGGTGTGGCCCGATGTTTCCATCCAGCGCGTGCTGGAGCGCCGGCGTCGGGTCGACCATCTCACGCAAGACGATCTGCATGTACCAACCCGCCGGCCCGGTCGCGAACGCCCGGGCCAGCATCGCACGCAGGTGCCGACGCAGCTTCAGCTCGGGCGTCAACGGCCCGGCAGGTTTCGGGCCGGCCGGGGCCGGGTCTTCCTCCAGCGCGCGTTGCCGGGCGTGGTCGATCGCGGCGATATGCAGCTTGTCCTTGCCTCCGAAGTGGTAGTTCACCGCGGCGACGTTGGCGACTGCCGCCTCGCAGATATCGCGGACCGCCACGTTGCGGTAGCCCTTAGTCGCAAAGAGTTCGGCCGCCGCGTCGAGCAACCGTCGGCGCGTGCCCGGGCCTTTGTCGGCGGCAGTATCGGCGGGCGGGATCGATGGGGTGAAGATGGCGGCCATGGTGATGCGTCCTTGCACGGGGTGTTGTGGTCAGTCTTCCAATTCAATCAAACCAAAATGCATCTCGGCGTGCCGGCAGTGCATCTGCTCCCACTGCTGGGACGTCATCTTTCCAAACAGCGGGCTCGCGGGGATGTAGCCCTGGTCCCGCCTCTTGGCCACCGCCTGCTCAAACAACTCGAGCGCCTGGTTGGCCGTCACCGTCGAATCGGCCACGAAGTGCTCGGCAAGCTTCGATGGCACCGTGATCCCGGGATTGAACGCCCGCTGCGTAAACCGGTTTCGCAACAGGGGCCCGACCAGCTTAAAGAAGAAAGGCACGTCTGCCGGAAAGCCTTCCACCGACGCGAGGATCACCCTGCCGACGTGCCAGATATTCTGCGCAGGCGTCCACGTCCCACGCGAGGGGCACCCGGGCTGCGCGGCGATCCGCTTGGCCTCGGCGAGGATTTCATCAAGGTTCGAAAAATGCAATTCGCGTACGAGTGTCGGCTTAGCCATGGTATGTCCTTGCACCGAGTGAGAGTCAGTCCTTTAGTTCAATCAACCCGAAATGCATCTCGGCATGTCGGCAGTGCAGGTCGACCCACTGCTGCTGAGTCATCTTGCCCATCATCGGGTTCCGCGGGAGGAAACCCTTGTCTTTCGCGCCCTGCATCGCGGTCTCAAACATGTCCATCGCCTGCTCGATGGTCGTGTCGGCCGGTGCGACCATGTGGTCCGCGGCCTGGCTGGGCAGCTTGATACCGGGGGAAAAGCCCTTGGTCGTGAACCGCTTCTTCATCAGTGGGCCAATTATCTTTAGAATCAACGGCACCTTGGCGGGGTATCCCTCGACGCCGGCTTTGATGAACCGGCCGACGTGCCAGATATTTTGCGCGGGTGTCCACGCGCCGCGCGAGGTCGCGTCCGGTTGGGCGGCGATCCGCTTGGCCTCGGCAAGTAGGTCATCGAGAGTCGCTAGGTGGAGTTCACGGGCGAGGGTGGGCTTGCTCATATCAGGTCAACCGCTGCGATCAAACAATTATTTCAAAACGGCCGATCAAACCAATGTTCGACCTGTGACACCGCTCTCATCGGCGATCCGACAGGATTAGCATCAAAAACAATTGTTTGAATCGTCCCCTGCAATCAGATGATCAGGTTGTCTAGCAGGCGGACCCCACCCAGCCGGCCCGCGATCAGGGCGACCACCGGTTGGCGAACCATGTCCAGCCGGGCGAGCGTCTCGGGGTGCCGAACCGCGCAATAGTCCGGCTCGATCTTGTGGGCGACCAACGCCTGCTCCATCACCCGCTCGATGATCGGCGGGTCGGTCTCGCCGTCGTCTTCAATGAGTTGCTTGGCCAACTGCAGGGCCTTGTACAGCCCCGCCGCCTGCTTCCGCTCTTCTTCACCCAGGTACCGGTTGCGGCTGCTCATCGCCAGGCCGTCCGCCTCCCGGGTCGTCGCCACCCGCTGGACCGCGATCGGCAGGTTCAGGTCCCCCACCATCGCCTCGATCACCCGCAGCTGCTGGTAGTCCTTCTGCCCGAAGCAGGCGTACCTCGGCTGGCAAAGGTTGAAGAGCTTGAGCACCACCCGGCAGACGCCCACAAAATGCCCGGGCCGGTGCGCCCCCTCGAACTCGCCCGACAGGCTCGGCACGTCTAGCAACACCGGTATCGTCTCCGGCGGGTAGACCTCGCCCGGCTCGGGGTTGAACACCGCCGTGACCCCCAACCGCTCGCACGCCGCCAGGTCGTCCTCGATTGGCCGGGGGTACTTCGCGAGGTCTTCCTTAGGCCCAAACTGTGCCGGGTTCACAAAGATCGATACCCAAACCTCATCGCTCAGCCGCTTGGCCTCTTCGACCAGTCTGAGGTGTCCCTCATGCAACGCGCCCATCGTCGGCACGAGCGCGATGGGCCGATCGATCGATCGGCGGTGCTGACGCAGTTCGGGGATGGTGGGCAGCAGTTGCAAGGTGGGGATTTTACAGCCTCCCGACATGCCTTACCCACGTCTGAGGGCAGCGATACGATAACATTGGGCCCACGGCCTCTCGCCAGCATATCCGAGTCGTCCAAAACAAGAACTCTTCAGATTATGCCCGACAGCACAGAGCGTATAAGACTGAGTGCTTCAGCACCGACGAACCTGGGGGGGATCAGGCTGTGTTTTGCTGGCGCGGTGTCGTATTCACCCGGGAAAACGTTTCAGCACCATGTCCATAAAGAATCGCGGAAGCAGTTGATTTATTCGGTGTCGGGGTTGGGGGGCGTAAAGTTGGACGCAGTCGATCGGGAAGAATGGCTTTCGCTTTCGGCGGGGCAATTCTTGATCATTGACGACGATAAGCTTAAAGCGATCCGCGCGGATCAGCAATGGCAGTTGTATTGGTTTGATTTCGCGCTGACCTCTCCCCTTTACCTGCCGGAAGGAGAGGCGCTGACCCCGCCCGATGGTGTTCTGTCAAGACCAGCATTTGACGCGATCGCCGAGGCCCTGGGATCTGATTGCCTGTGGACACGGCGTCACTCGACCGCGCTGTTCTGCTCACTGTTGACCGGGCTGGTTGCTGGGTCCAAGGTTTTGCCAAGCGAGGAGGACCCGGCGGTCCTGATCCAGAGGGTGCTCGATCACTTAAAGGGGCATCTGGATCAGCTCATCTCGGTTGACGAAATGGCCGAGATCGCGGGGATGTCGGTGAACGTATTCAGGAAGAAGTTCGCTGAGGTGATGGGGGCACTCCCCAAAACCGTCTACGACCGGGTCCGGATGGATGCCGCACAGTCACTGCTCGCCCAAGGCCTGACCGTGTCAGAAACCGCCCACCGGCTGGGATACAAGGACGCATTTCACTTCAGCCGTGCGTTTCGCAGGGTCCGCGGCATCCCGCCACGCGAGATCCAGAAACGGCTGAAACCGTCTTCTGAGAAGACCTAACCCAACCTTATTATTTTTTTTGGCATGTCTGCCTCGCGTTACCCCTACCTGGTTGGGGTAACGCGTAATGCGGGGATCTTTCACTGATGAGTTATTAGGCCGGGCGGTTAATTCGGCGTAAACCGCTTAAGTTGCAGTCAGCATTTATCTAAAACATGCCAAAAAACCATCACTTCACGCATTTCTTGATGCTTGAATCGCCTGCTGGCACTTGTATTCTTG
>JAHQVV010000094.1 GCA_019634195.1 Phycisphaeraceae bacterium
ATGCTGTTCACCGGGGGTACATTAAGTGCATTTATGCGCAGCGGAACCCAGATAAGCTCATGGCGATTACTGCATCGTTCTCGCGCTCTTAAGGCGGGTTCTCGCATTCCGCGAATACCGATAGGACGGTCGACCAAGAAGAAGCTCAAGGTCGGCATCTGTGGTTGAGCACTGCGGCGACCCAGCATCGATCCAGTTCTGCCACAGCGTTGGGCTGAACTACGTTTCCTGTTCGCCGTTCCGCGTGCCGATCGCGCGTTTGGTCGCGGCGCAAGCCGCGCTAGCCTAACCAGCCGATCCGTTTATGCCTTTTAAAGACCCGTGGCCCGGTGCCGCGGGTTTTTATTTGCGCAGTCGCGTGAGTGTGAGTACTCAGGGGGTATCTCGGATTGCTTGGCCCGTCTTAGTTGGAGGGGAGGCAGGCCCAGTACCGATATCTATTGCGTGTAAAGGCCGGTAGCAGCGGTCGCCGCTGGGGCGGGCTGTAGAAGTCGTTTTGAGGTTTCGTCTATGACAGGGCAAGAGCTCCGAAAGCAGTTCGCTGTCGTATCTTCCTGGCGTGGCGGGCTGGATTTGCTGTGGCATTGGGCCGCGATCCTGGGCCTGGTGTGGGCCGCCAGCGCGGTCGGGCACTGGCTCGGTTTTGTGCTGGCCGCGGTGCTCGTCGGCGGCCTGCAGCACGGGCTGATTAATCTTGCGCACGAGGCTTGGCACCGGCTGTGCTTCAAAAGTAAGCGGGTCAACGACTTTGTCGGCGGCTGGTTTTATTGCTACGCGGCCGGGATGCCTTATTACCACGACCGCAACCGGCACTGGGCCCACCACCGTCTGGTCGGGCACCACGATGACCCGGATTGGATCAACTATTGCAATGAGGGCCGGGTGCCACTCGCCCGTTTGATGTTGTTTCTGATCGGCCGGCTGCTGGGGGGGCAGTTGGTGTTGACCGCGTACAGCCTCTTGTTCCGTCGCGAGGCGCGCATCTCGGTTGTGTCGGGCACATCAAAAAAAGGCTTGCCCTCGTCTTCTGCGGAGTGGGGGCGTGTGGTAGTGTGCCAGGCCGTGTTGTTTGGCGTGTTCGCTGCGATTGGGCCGTGGTGGTCTTACTTCGTGCTTTGGGTGTGGCCGCTAGCTAGTTTTGCGAGCTTGTTCATCGCGGTGCGTGCGTATGTTGAGCATGCAGCGGAAGATGACGCGACGACCGAAGAACGTCTTTATGATTTTTCGCCGAGCACGGTCGAGGCGTTTTTTATCTCGCCGTGTCACTTCAATTACCACGCGTTGCATCACGCCTATCCCAATGTCCCGCACTATCGGCTGAGGCGTTTTAAGCGGGCGATGTGCGAGCGCGGCCTAGCGTACCCGGGTCGGGACATGGGGGGCTACCTGTCGTTTCTGATACACGAGGCGTGGGGTATCGCAGCGGCCCGCACACCTAAGAAAGCAACCCCACATGCAGCAAGCCGCCCCGAGTCCGATGACAAGCCAGCTACCCGGCAGGCCGCCTGAGCAGGGCGCTAGTGAAGCCTGTGTCCCCCCTCTGATCTCGGTGATCTGTGACGGCTGCGGCGCGGACAAAGCCGATGTGCTTGCGGAGATTGATGCCGACTACGAGTATCTCGGCGTGATTGAGGACGCCTATGCGCTGCGTCGATTCCGCTACGTCGGCTGCCGCGAATGCGGGCTTATCTATCAGAACCCGCGCCCGAGTGATCAGGAGATTTTTCACTACTACCCCGATGTGTACGGGTGTTTTGCCCAATGCCCCCCGCCGGGCCGGATGATGGGGCTGCTGTACAAAGTCATGGTGTGGTTGAAGCGGCGTGAGCTGATGCCTTTGCTGCCAGACGATGGGGTGCTGCTAGATTTTGGTTGTGGTAACGGTCACTGGCTCCAGGCGTTTAAGCCTCATATAAAGCCCACGCAGCGGCTGGTGGGGGTTGATCCCTGCCAAAAGCCCATCGATCAACTCCGCGAGTTCGGCGTCGAAGCGTATGTCGGTGATGAGCACAACATCGGTGAGGTGGTCGGCGAGCAGAGTGTCGACCTGATCTTGTTGAACCACGTCATCGAGCATGTCCCGGACCCACGGCGTCTGCTGCGGCGTCTTCGGTCGGTCCTCAAGCCCGGTGGGCGGATCCTGGGGGTGACCCCGAATGTCGCGGCTTGGGATCGGAAGCTATTCGGCAAGTATTGGGCCGGTTGGCATGCGCCGCGCCATTTCATCCTGTTTGATGAGTCATCGCTTCGGCGTTACGCCTCGGATGCGGGGCTGGAGTTGGTTGATTGTCGCTACGAGTTTGAGGGTGCCAACCACTGGTCGGTCAGCGCCCACAGTTGGCTGGCTCAAAAATTAGGTTGGCGGGCCAGCCCCGGGCGGTACAGGATGGCCTTGTATCCCTTGCTCCTGTTGCCGGCCCTGCCGGTCACGCTGGTTCAAAAACTCTTTAGCAAGCCCAGTGTCATGAGTTTTGAGTTGCGCAAGCCGGATGCTGATTCCCAAGTGGAGCACGGTGTGCCCGGCCGCAGGCCCGATAACCCCTAAGAGCCTTTGCAGCCTCGCGATTGTCTTCGTCGATCCCAAGTCTGTTAAACCAGCATATTCCAGACTGCCGCAAGCCAGGCGTGATCTATGAACTCTAAGCTCCAGTTGGCCTCAAGCCACGATCCCCCCGCGTCGCGAGGTGTTATGGGCCATCGGCTTCGCCTTGCACGGTACAGCCCGTGGTTGCTGTCGCTGGTTATAGGGGCTCTGGGGTTGTTGGTCTGGCTTGTATCGCTGAGTTACTACGGAAGCTTCTATCGTGGTTGGGATGCGCAGCTGTACTACGCCCACATGCGCACGGTCATGATCGACCACGATCTGGACTCTACTAACGAGATCGAGTCGCTGACACCGGGCAAGCAGGTCTTCGTCGTTGGCAAGACCTGGGGCGGGCTGCCGCGAACGGCTGACGGCCGGATCGTCAACCTCTACACCGTCGGCTCATCGCTGATGGGCGTGCCTGGCTTCGTCGCGGGGCACATCATCGCGTTGGCGTCTGGTCACGACACGGACGGGTACAGCCGGCCGTATGAATTCGCGGTTACGCTCTGGTACGTGCTGCTGGTCGCGGTGGGTTGCGGCGTGTTAGGCTCTGCGATCGCGCCGTGGGTGGGCCCGCGCTCGGCCTGGTTCGCGGTGTTCGCTGTGTTCCTAGGCACGAACCTTATCTACTATACGGGCGTGCTCCCGATGATGAACCACGGGCCTTCGTTTTTGCTGATGAGTGCGCTTGTTTGGCTGGCGCTACGGCTGTATCGCACGCCCGATCGCGTGTGGATGTGGCGGGCGGTGGCAGCGGTCGTGTTCATGCTGGTGCTGGTGCGCCCGACGGACGCGGTGATGATGATCGTGCTGCTGCCGGCGGCGCTGAAGGTTATCAAGACGGGCTGGCGGCCGAGCGTATCCAACGGCTTGCCGGTTGTGCTCGCGGTGTTTGCCGCTGCGGGGGTGCAGTTGCTCGTTTGGCGTGCGGTGTATGGACGCTGGGTGCTCAACGGCTATTCGGAATGGGGCAACGGCGCGGGCTTTGATTTCACGAATCCGATGCTGCCGGAGATTCTGACCTCGGGTCAGGGCGGCGGCTGGCTGTACCACCCGTTGTATGGCGTTGGCTTTGCGGGTCTCATCGTGGCGTGCTGCCTAGTGCGTGGCAGGGAGCGTGGTGTCTGGCTCGCGTTGGCCGCTGGTGTCGTGCTGCACATCGGGCTGTACAGCTACTGGGTCAGCTGGGACTCGGGTGACAGTTTCGGCAATCGCATCTTCATCAATTCAGCCCCGCTGGCCGCGTTTGGATTGGCGTATCTGTTGCACCTGATGCGTGGCCGGGTTGCGGTGATGAGCGGTGCCGTCGTAATGGCTTTGTTGATTCTTTCCAATGCGTTGTTGATGGCGTGCTTTGTAAAACAAACGCTGCCGCCGCGCGCGAGTGCCGACCTCCCCTCGCTGATCGAGGCGCAGTGGCAAATGATTCAACACCCCGGCATGGAGGCGAAGCCGTGAGTCAGGCATTGCCACACATGCAAGGTGTCGACCGCCGTAATAGCCAGGCGGCTTATGCGCGTCTGCTCTTGCCACAGCGGGTGAAAGAACTTAGCCGGCGTTCGGCGATGCGCCCGGTGCTGGATACCGCGGCATGCTGGCTGCTGATCGCTTCGGCATGGGTGGCGGTGGCGTGGCAGCCGGTCTGGTGGGTGGTGCTGCCCGCCTTCGCGGTCATCGGCAACCGCTACTACGCGTTGTTTATCATCGGGCACGACGCGCTGCACCGCCGGCTGTTTGAACGCCGTAAGCTCAACGACCGTTTTGCCGATCTGTTCATTTTCGCGCCGATCGGCGCGATCACCCGGCTCAACAACCGCAACCACCTGCTGCACCATGCTCACCTGGCGACCGACCGCGACCCAGACCATCACAAATACGCCTGCTTCGGGAAGGCCGGGCTGGCCCCCTTGCTCGGTTTCCTGACCGGGCTGACCAGTGTGGCGCGTTCTGCTGCCAATGTGTTTCTGCGTCGAAAAAGCGATGCGAAAGATATGTCTTCACGCGATGGCTACCGGCTGGCGGATGTGCTGATCCTTGGCGCGTGGCAGGGCGGCCTGATCGCAGGGCTCACGCTGGCGATCGGCTGGTGGGCTTACCCGGTGCTCTGGCTCGCCCCTGTGTATGTCTTCGCCATCCTCGCAGACAACCTGCGCAGCTTCTGCGAGCACTCGCACACCGAGGCCGATCACGTTGCGGACGAGCACCGGTTGATCACGTACCACAGCCCGGCGTTGGAGCGTTGCCTGGTCGCGCCGATGTCGATGAACTATCACACCGCGCACCACCTTTGGCCGACGATCCCGTACTACCGCCTGCGTCAGGCAGATACGGAGTTGATCGCCGCCGCAGGGCAGGGCACGGACATGGTCTGGCGGCGCAGCTATGTGGGCTACCTCTGGCGGTACATGCGTTCACTGCCGATCGATGGCTGTGATAAGCCGGCCCATCAGGCCATGCCGCCGGCGGAGACGCTGCGAAGGAGGGCGGCATGAGTGCCCACCCGCGGATGATTGATGTCGGGGTTGATCCGCAGGATCAAGATCGTGGCATGCCCAAAGGCTGGGAGAACACTGATGCGCCGATGATCCAGACCACGGCGGTCCCGGCGTGTCCGGTGTGTCAGTCGCAGGCTGGCTCCGGCTATGCGCAAGGCTACGACTACGAACTGGAAACCTGCCGGAATCGCTGGGGGTTTGTCCACTGCGACGACTGCTCGCACGTCTGGCTTAACCCCCGTCCTGCGGTCGAGACGCTGTCTACGATCTACCCGCCCAGCTACTACGCTTACAACTACGATGCGCAGGTCAGCCCGATCGCGGTGAAGGCCAAGCAGTGGATCGACCGCATGAAGATGGCCGGCATCCGTAAAGCGATGCCTGCCCCCGCCAAGAGCTTTGTAGATATCGGCTGCGGCAACGGGCG
Organism: Phycisphaeraceae bacterium; assembly: GCA_019634195.1. Classification (GTDB taxonomy): domain Bacteria; phylum Planctomycetota; class Phycisphaerae; order Phycisphaerales; family Phycisphaeraceae; genus JAHQVV01. Next base: position 5,510 of record JAHQVV010000094.1, read on the forward strand.
GCTGCTCCAGGCGATGCATCGCCTGGGGGTTTGCAGGCAGCAGTGCTATGGGCTCGAGTTGGATCAGGGTGTTGTCGACTCGTTATGCGAGCAAGGGTTTTCGGCGCATTGCGAGCGTGTCGAAGACTGCACGCAGATCGCCGATGGCAGCATCGACCTGGCCACCATGTTTCACGTGATCGAACACGTTGATGACCCCGGCGCCGTGGTGAGCCGGGTAGCGCGTTGGCTATCGGAGGATGGGGTTTTCGCGCTGGAGACGCCGAATGTCCAGAGCCTGGACGCCAGGCTGGGTCGCAAGAGGTTCTGGGGCGGCTACCACATCCCCAGGCACTGGAACCTCTTTACCCCCAAGTCGATCACGCAGCTGCTTGAGGACAACGGCATGGAGGTAGTCGACATCCGGTACCAGAGCGGCCACTCGTTCTGGATCTATAGCCTGCATCACCGCCTGCGGTACGGCACGCCGCGGATGCCGCGGTTAGCACGCTGGTGCAACCCTTTCCGCAACCTTGCCCTTCTCGCGTTGGTGACCGCCTTTGACCGGCTGCGCGTGATGATTGGGATGAAGACCTCCGCGATGCTCGTCATCGCTCGCAAACGCCAAGACTGAACCGACCGGAACGCGACTATGCAAGACCAACAAGCCATCGAACTGACCGTTGTCATGCCCTGCCTCAACGAGGCGGACACGCTGGCGACCTGTATCCGAAAAGCCTGGAAGGGCATGGGCGAGGCGAATGTGGTCGGCGAGGTGGTGGTCGCGGACAACGGGTCGACCGACGGCTCGATCCAGATCGCTCAGAGCGAGGGGGCCCGCATCGTACACGTGCCACGCAAGGGCTATGGTTACGCACTACAGGCGGGGATTTCGTCGGCCAAGGGCAAGTACGTGCTCATGGGCGATGCGGACGACAGCTACGACTTCCTCGAAATCCCGAAGTTCATTGAGAAGCTCCGTCAGGGCCATCAGCTGGTGCAGGGCTGCCGCCTGCCGTCGGGCGGCGGGACGGTGGCCAAGGGCGCGATGCCGTTCTCGCACCGCTGGTTCGGCAACCCGATGTTTTCGCTCATGGTGCGGAAGATGTACTGGTCGCCGATCCATGATGTGTACTGCGGCATGCGTGGGTTTACCCGAGAGTTCTATGCCAGGAACACGCCGGTCGCGGGGGGGATGGAGTTTGCGACTGAGATGATCATCCGCGCATCGCTGCACGGCGAGGATACCGCGGAAGTGCCGATCACCCTGCACCCGGATGGCCGCAAGGCCCATGCGCCGCACCTTCGGACGATGCGTGATGGCTGGCGGACCCTGCGCTTCTTCATGCTGCGGAGCCCGCGTTACCTGTTCTTCCGGCCCGGCGTGGTGATCGCGCTCGTCGGGCTGATGTTCATGCTCGCGGGCAGCTTCAACTGGACCGTCGGGCCGATGACCTTTGACCTGCACACGATGCTCGTGGGGGCGCTGGCTTTCCTGCTGGGGGTGCAGGCGATGCAGTTCGGGGTCTTTGCGAAGCTGCTGGCGATTGCGGAGGGTTTTTCGCCGGAGGATACGCGGCTGAGCCGTTGGCTCTCGTCGATCACGCTCGAGCGTGGGCTGCTGCTTGGCGGCGGGGCGGCTTTGATCGGCTTGACCTGCATCGGTGTTCCGTCGTATCAGTGGGCGTCGGGGGGGTTCTCCTCTCTGGACTACGGCGTGGCGATGCGCTGGGTCATCCCGGGTGTCGTGCTTGTCGCGGCCGGGGTCCAGTGCATGCTCGGGCGGTGCTTCGCGGGGGCGCTTGAACTGCTCGCGGAGCGCAGCCTGAATATGGGGGCGGCACCGACCGAACCCGAGGCGCCGCTGCAAGCGGCGGTCACGACCACGCCCGCAGCACCGATCCGGAAAGCCGCATGACCAGCCTGACTACGATCCACACCTCCGAACGCTGCTGCAACGAGACATGGGAGCAGGCCTACGCCCGGTTCGAGACCCCCGAGCAGGAGGTCGACAAGTTCCTGCGTCGCTTCGATTGGTTCGGCGCGAAGGATTGGCCCAAAGACGCCGCGATTGTCGAACTGTTCTGCGGCCGGGGTAACGGGCTCGTCGCGCTTTCCCAGCTGGGCTTTACGAACCTGTCCGGGGTGGACCTCTCGGCAGACCTGCTTGGTCAGTACACAGGCGATGCGCAGACCTATGTCTGCGATGCGCGCGACCTTTCATTGGAGACCGCGAGTCAGGATATTGCGGTTGTCCAGGGCGGCGTGCATCACCTGCCGGAGTTGCCAGCAGATCTGGAGAAAAGTATTGAGGAGGCGGCGCGCGTGCTTAGGCCCGGCGGCAAGTTGGTGATGGTCGAGCCCTGGGATACGCCGTTTCTGCGAGCGGTGCATGCGGCGTCGGCCAACGCGTTGCTGCGTCGGCTCTGGGGCAAGCTGGATGCCTTCCAGGTGCTCTACGAGAACGAACGACAGACCTACGACAACTGGCTGTCACGGCCCGTTGAGGTGCTTGGCGTCATCGAGAAGTACTTCCACATCGAGCGGCAACGCCAGGCTTGGGGCAAGCTATTCTGCCTAGCCCGCCGCCGCGAATCCGCGTCGCTCGCCAAAGCGACATAGCCAGCCCTGGCGGAATACGGCTGCGAGATGTGATCGCCATCTCACCGCTGGGTGGTCTGGTAAGGCCAAATGCATACAATTCCCCGCCCTCATTGGCGGCGTTTTTCTTCGCTTAATCCGCCACTCATTTTTGCCGATAACCCATCTATGCAGGGTTGGCCTTGGAAGAAACAGGCGCAGCCGGGCGATGCGTCCTGGCGTCAGAGGAAGGCCCACCGCTACGGCGGTGAGACAGTCCGCTGCGCCTTGGGAGAGGTTGCGGATATCTCGGCGTCGGGGATGCGCGTGCTCTGCGACGGCAAGCCCCCGGTGAAGCAGGGCGGGGCCATCCCGGTCCGCCTCAAGTTCAGCGACGGGTCGCTGCAGGTGGGCACGCAGGTCCGGTGGGTTAAGCGGCGGGGGCTGAAGCGGCACGAGATCGGCTTGCAGTTCGTCCAGCTCAAACCAGGCGTCGAGAAGGTGCTTGAGGCCATCGCTCGCTTCGGTATGGCTGAGGCGGCTAAGCATTTGGATGAAGATCGTGGTCGCGATCAATCTGAGCCTCGTAAGAAACGGAAGGTGGAGAAGCCTCGGGCCGAGGTCGAACTGCCTAACTACTACAAGACGCTCGAGCTGGACCCGGAAGCGACAGCCGCCGAGATCAAAGCCAGCTATCGGCGTTTGGCAACGATGTACCACCCCGACCGGAATGATTCCGCAGAGGCGCTCAAGCGCTTCGAGGACATTAACGAGGCGTACCACGTGCTCCGCGACGCGCAGCGACGCAGTTCCTATGGCCGTATGGCCGGTTGATTCTCGCAATCAGAACCCACTACTCAGGCCGCGTGATCAGCGGTACACTGCGGGCATGAAACATGCTCTCACGCTTCTGCTGCTGCTATTCCTCGTCACCGGCTGCTGCAGCACGCCCGTCAAGAAGACCCCGCCCGTCGAGCTCCTGCCGGGCAATATGACCCAGTGGCAGACGATCAATTTCGGCGGCGAGGGCGATGTCTATTTCAGAGAAGGCACGCTCAACCTCGACTACGGCAACCCACTGACTGGCGTCACGTATCAAGGCGACCTGGCTAGACTCCTTGGCGAGGCCAAAGAGAACTACGCGATCACCATGCAGGCTCAACGTGTTGAGGGCGTGGATATGTTCCTCGGGGTAACGTTCCCGGTGGGTAACGAAGGGCACGTGAGCCTCGTGCTCGGCGGCTGGGCCGGGGCAATCACGGGCCTGTCGAACCTCGATGGACTCAACGCCTCGGAGAATGCAACCACGCAGTACCATGCCTTCGAAGACAAGCAGTGGTACAAGGTCAAGATCCTCGTCACCAAAAACAAGATCCAGTGCTGGCTCGACAGCACGCAACTCGTGGATGTGAAGCGAGCCGACTACGAGAAGTACGACACGCATGGCGCGGTGGTCGATACCAAGCCTTTGGGTCTGTTCAGCTACGGCACGTGGGGCAAGGTTCGGGACATGAAGGTGTGGCGGTTAAAGTAGGACAGGCATTCCTGCCTGTCGATCGGCGCAGCCGAATGGATATGCCAGACGATTTACGATTAGGTCTTTGACCTATTGACAGGCAGGAACGACTGTCCTACCAAAATTAGCTCGGCCATTCGCCGGTAAACACTTCCGTCGCGGGGCCGGTCATGATAACAGGGCCGGGGGGGCTCCCGGGTGTGCCGTGGGCGCTGTTTTGCCACTCGAGATGTAGCGGCCCGCCGGGCAGGTGTGCGGTGATGCTCGCGTTGGTTCGCTCGGTTAGCACGCCCGCGACACAGACCGCGCAGGCGCCGGTGCCGCAGGCCAGGGTCGGTCCGCTGCCGCGCTCCCAGTGCAGGACCTTGGCCGTCTCGTCGTCGACAGCCTCGACGAAATGGATGTTCATCCGCTCGGGGAAGGCGGGGTGGTTCTCTAACGCTTCGCCCCAGCTACGCAGCAGGTCGCCGGTCTCCTCGCTGACTTCATCAACGTAGATCACGGCGTGGGGGTTACCCATGGAGACGAAGGTCGCGTCGAAACGCTCGGTCGTGCCAGGCACGGAGAGCTTGAAGGTCTGCGGCTGGTCGGTCTCGGTCAGCTCCTCGGCATCGACGGGGACCTTCGCGGGTTCGAGGATGGGGCTGCCCATATCGACGCTGACGGTCTTGACCTTGCCTTCGTTGTCAAATTCGTAGGCCAGCGACAGGACGCCGCAGGCGGTCTGGATACGCATGGGGTTGTCGCTGTGGCGGTCTCCGAGCTGGTGGTCGTGGACCATCTTGCAGACGCAGCGGATGCCGTTGCCGCACATCTGGCCCTCGCTGCCGTCTATGTTGAACATCTGCATGCGTGCCGCGGCATCGACGCCATCGTCTGGCGGGAGGACGAGGATGAGCCCATCGCTGCCGATGCCGAAGTTGCGGTTCGAGACGATCTGCGCCATGCGGGCGGGGTGCTCGACGGTCTGGTCGAAGCAGTCGACGTAGACGTAGTCGTTGCCGATGCCGGTCATTTTGATGAAACGCATGGGGTTTACTCAGGGTGGATTAAATGGCCGGGGATTATAGCTTGGCTCAGGCGAAGTAGAAGGATGCCGTGATCAATAAGCCGATCAGCGTGGCGACTTTGATCCGCAGGAGCACGCGGTCGATGGCGGGGGTGTCCAGCGGCTGGCCGATCAGCGATCGCAGGTGGTCCTGCCGCCAGGCGATCGAGCCGTGCCGCCAGCTCTTGCGTGTGGTCGGGGCGTGATTGAGTTCGGAGACGCGCTGCAGGGCGTGGATCATCGTCTGGACCGAGGCCTCGTCGAAGGCCCGCGTATCAGGCGGTTCGGCCGGCGCGTCTTCCGCGTTCATGGCCAGGTGTTGGACGGCGAAAACGTCGGCTTGGCGTTCGATCCGCCTTGAGACCCAGCCGAATGTGAGCAGTGCGGCCATGAAGGCGGGGATGCTGACGATGGCCATCCGCACGTTGGGGTCGTTTAGTGTGAGTGACGTGCTGTCGGCTTCGCCGCTTAGCCCCGATACCTGCGTCTGCATCGGTCCGGCCCAGGCGTCCAAGGCCGCGTAGCCGCCGCCCTCGAGCGAGCCGAGCAGCGCGACGACGACCAGGGCCATCCAGATGAGGTGCTTGTGTTTTACATGGGCCAGCTCGTGAGCCATCACGGCCTCGATCTCGCGCGGCCCGAGCTGGTCTAGCAGGCCGTCGGATAGCAGGATGTAGCGGACCTTGCTCACCAGGCCTGTGACCGCCGCGTTGATCATGCGCCCGCTGGTCTGCCAGAGCAGCAGCTCGCGTACGCGGACGTTGTGCTGCTCGCAGAGCACAACCATTCGGTCGCGGACCTCGCCAGCGGGCAGGGGGCGGGTGTGCCAGACGTGACGGATGATCAGCGGTGCGCCGATGAAGATGACCAGCACGCCCAGGGGCGAGAGGGCCATGGCAGCATTGTCACTAAGCGGGCCACCGAAGTTCGGCCCCAGCAGTGTGAGCGTCTCCGACCAGGCGAACACCGCGAGCAGGGGAAGCAGCAGCAGGCCGAACTGATGCCGCAGCTGCATGGCGATGTACGCCCCGCGTGGCAGCAGGGGGTAGACCGGCTTGCCCGCGTCCGCGTCGCGCATGATCAGCGCCTCGCGCAGCCGGCGGTCGATCGGTTGATACGCCGCCCATGCCCAGACCACGGTCAGCAGCGTCGGCAGCATGATCAGCAGCTCATCGACCAGCACCGTGTGCTGCAGCGGCACGCGGAGGTGGCGAAGCGCTCCCGCGGACAGGTCAACGATGAACAGGCACAGCAGCACGAGCGGCAGCGCGCTGGACATCGCTTCAAGCCGGTTCAGGGACCGCTGGCCGCGAGCGTTGCCCAGCCTGCGGTGTGTGCTTCGGCAGGCCAGCCAGTACGACAAACCGATAAACAATTTGGGCAGTAAGACGACCAGCAATACCGACCACAGGCTCAGGCCAGGCCAGACATCCCCGGGCAGCGCCTCGGCCGCGCGGACGGCCTTGCCGTCGGCGACGACATCAACGGTTGTTGTCGCGTCGTGCAGGAAGACCGCAACGAAAAGTCCCAGCAACAACACCTGCATGGCTTACTTACGCAGCTCGTAGTACTCGTCGCTGTCCTTGATGGATTCACCGGCCGCGGCGGCGTCGGCGACGAGCTTTACGCTATCGCTCTTGAGTTCTTCGATCGCGGCCTTGATCGCCTTCTGATTGCCCGCCTCACCACGCTCGAACAGGGCGTAGCCCAGACGCAGCGCCGCCCATGCGCGGAAGGTCACGTCCTGGTCTTCCTTGGCGACCCTGATCAGGTCTCCGATATTCGGTTTGCCCTTCTTTTGATTCACCGACTCGGTCGGTTCGAGCTTGCTGTTCCAGACGTCTTCGACCGCCTTGATCGCGTTGTTCCACTTCATGACCTTGTCGTTGCGTGCTCTGAGCTCGTCTTGCTCGATCTCGCCATCCTCATAGCGGGTTTTGTTGATCTCTCCCAGCTTTCGGAGCGCGCTCTTCATGATGGCCAGGCCACGCTGACGCGATTTTAGGCGGGTGTTGTTCTCATAGATTTTTTGACCCAGTTTCAGGTACGAGATCGCGATGGCCTGGGCCTCATCAAACTCGATCTGATCGCTGTGGCTCTTGATCGTAATGCTGATGGCGCGACCCACGGCCGCGAAATTGGACTTCATCTCAGGCGAATCGAAGTACTTCACCGGGATCTGCTGATCGAGCAGCCCCTTGCCCATCTCGCTCGCGGCGGCGCCGTGCAGGGCCTGGATCACGGGCTTGGCCTTCTCGGCTTTTTCTTGATCCTCGATACCACCCGCGGTGATGAAGTTCTGGATTTTTTTTGCCTCGATTAACAGGTCGTCGAGGCTGCTGCTGCCGCCGGGCGCGTCGCCAAGCTCGGGCAGGCCTTCGGTTTTGAGCGTTTGCTTTGCGAGGTTTTCGTCGGTGATCGCGCCGCTGGCACGGTCAGCCGGTCCGGGCTGGAACTTGAAGAAGAGCGCGATAGCGATCAGGAGCACGATCCCGCAGGAGATGCCCGATCCGACCCAGATGCCGTTGTTGGAGGGCTTCTTCTTTGGTCTTCTTCTGGTTGCCAATTTTCTATGCCTCTGTTGAGTGTGGAGTGGTGGGTCCGAGTTCGCCGGGCCTGCTGGGTGTGCCCAGGATCAGCCGGAGGAGGTTGGGCACGTCCGGCGATTCGCGGTCGCCTGCGCCGTAGCCGACCTCTTGGATCGTCATCGGCGGGGCGGGCCCATAATGATCGCAGAGCCCGGCGACGAGTGCGGCGCCGGTCGGTGTGACGAGTTCGCCGGTACGGTCGACGCCAACGGTGGGGACGCCTTGCATCAGATACGCCGTGGCCGGCGCGGGGACCGGCATAATGCCGTGGTCGCACTTCACAAAGCCGCGGCTGATCGGCAGCGGGCCGCACGAGACCGAGTCGACTTCGAGCAGCTCGATCGCGACGATTGAGCCAAGCATGTCGACGATCGAATCGACCGCGCCGACCTCGTGGAAGTGGATGTCTTCGAGTGTCTTGGCGTGCACGCGTGCCTCGGCCTTGGCCAGCTTCGTCACGACCCGGCCGGCCCGCTCGCGCCCGCGCGGGGTCGTGTCGAGCTCATCCACCATCGCCATGATCTCGCGGTAGCCGGTGTGGTGATGGTGCGTGTGGCCGTGATCATGCCCATGATCGTGGCTGTGGCTGTGGCTGTGGCCGTGATTGTGATCATGGCCGTGCTTGTGGTGCCCGACCACATCGGCTGCTGCGGGCTGCTCGTCCAAGAGCTTGGCTTTCAGATCGACCGCGCCGATGCCGTGCCGCTGGACACGCTGGCTTGTGATCTCGTAGGGGCGTTCGACGGGGAGCTTGGCCAGGGCTTGGCGGATCGCGTCCAGATCGATGCCCAGGTCCACGCAGGCCCCGAGGAACATGTCCCCGGCGATGCCGCTGAACGGATCGATGTGCAGGTGATTACCCATAAGTGCCGATCATACCCCAGCCGAGGGGCCCCAACCACCGGCGGCATGATCACGGCAGCACGTTTGGCCGTAGCATGTCAGGATACGGCTACTTAGCACCGCAGGAGTTTGCCCATGACCGACGAACAAGCACCATCCCCCGGCGCACCGCGCCAGCCCATCGACCCGACCGGCACCTCGACCCCGCCACCACCGCCGCCCGGCTACGTCCCCGCGGTCTACGTGCAGCAGCCCTCGGGCAAGAGCGGCCTTGGCAAGATCATCATCTACCTCCTCGCGGTGGGCCTGCTGATCTCCGTGACGGCCAACATCTACCTCGCCGGCCCGATTAACACGGTGATCTATCAGTTGTCGCTGACCGCGCCGCCCGAGCAGCCCTACAACCCGACGTTTGAGAAGACCGGCGACACCAGCCGAGTCGTCGTCGTTGAGATCTCGGGCATGATCGATGGCACGGTCGCGGACTTCGCACGCAAGGCGTTTTACACGCTCGAAAACGATCCGCCCGCAGCGGTCGTCATCCGTGTCGAGTCCGGGGGCGGTGGGGTGACCGCTTCCGACCAGATCTGGCACGCGATCCAGAGCTTCCGCGCAGCCCACCCGGACGTCCCGGTCATCTCGAGCTTCGGCGCCGTCGCGGCCAGCGGCGGGTACTACATCGCGGCACCCTCCGACTACATCTTCTGCGAACGGACCGGGATCACCGGCAGCATCGGCGTGCTCGCGCAGGTCCCCGGGCTCGGCGGGATGGTCGAGAAACTCGGCGTCGAGATGAATATGGTTATCGCCAACAAGTCGCCCAACAAGGACGACGCCAACAACCTGTTCGTAGAGTGGTACGACGATGAAGGCAACCTGACGGAAGACGGCGAGGCCGCCGTTGCTGTGCTGGAGAACCTGGTCGATGACGCGTACGATACTTTTTTCAAGGTTGTGAAAATCGGCCGACAAGCCGCCGACCCGAGCATCACCACGGAGGAACTCGAGCAGGCCGCGACGGGTGCGATCTTCATTGGCAAGGAAGCGCTAGATGCCAAACTTGTCGATAAGATCGGCTACCTCGACGACGCGATCGCGCACGCACACAGCGAAGCCAAGCTGAGCGGTGAGCCGAGGGTCTCGATTATCCGTAAGCCGGTCCCCGGCCTGCTCAGCTCTATGTTGTCGGGAAAAGAAGGGGCGAATTTGGGAGATATCACCGGGCAAGAGCTGCGCGAATTGGTCGACGACGCGACGGCGGTGAGGCTTGAGTACCGGATGCGTCTGAAGTAGTTCGGCGATTGTATTCAGCGAGTCGTACGATGCGTGTGAGGCCTTGGGGTGTGTTCTTAGTTCTGGTCTGCTGGGCCGGCACATTCATGGCGTGCCGCAGCGGGACGGGCGTGTCACCGCCTAGCCCATTGGACGGCTCCAGCGGTCGTCAGCACGAAGCAGGCCCCAGGCCGATGCGTGCGGTTACGTATTCGCGACAGCCGATGGCGGGCCGACAGGCCGCGGTCGAGCACATGATCGCGGAGGATGCCGATCGCTTCTGGGCGGAGTGTGCGGCGAAGGCCCGGCAGATCGATGACTGGCCGATGATCCGGCTGCTCAGCGGAATAGCAGAACAAGCTCGCGAGCCCCGAGCCCTGGTCTGGCTGGTGCGGTCCTGGGCGATGCCGTCGAGCACTGTGTCGGATGTGGAGAGACCCGAACGTCGGGCTATCGAAGCGATCACCGGCGAGAAGGCTAGTGTGCTGCTCAATGCTATCGTCTTTGAGCAGGCGGAGTCGCACCCGCCTGCCACGCAGGTCGCCGCCTGGGCGGTGCTGTGTCGGATTGCGTCGCACGACGAACTGCGTGGCTTGGTCAGGCAAGCGGTGGGCGGGCAGGCAAGCCTGCTTGTCTCGATGCTCAAGCAATGCGAGCCGGCGGTGGATGTGCTGCCCGCCGACCGCGAGGCGATTGCGCGTCTGATGCGATTAACGGCTGAGCACGACGCACTGCGGTGGTCGGGTTGGGCGCAGTGGCGGCGCAGCCACGCCGACGATGGCCCAGCGACGCTGGCGCTGCGTCACCTGCCGGGGCTGCTGCACCATGATGTCCAGGCCGAGGGGTGGGGGCGTGCTCGCTGGCTGGAACATATTCGGGGAAGGTTGTCGGATCGTCGGCATGTACCCAGGGGCGAGGGGGCCGAGGGGGCAGCCGTTGTCACGAAACGCCCAGGCCGCTTTGAGGACCACCTCGATCGTCTCGGCATCGCGGATCTAATCGTGCTGGACCACCTGCTCGATGCGATGGACGATTGGGCTGTCCGCGATAGCCTGTTCGAGCACGCAGAAGCGGACCACAACGATCGGCGTACCGAGTTTGGCGGGGCGCTGGTCTGGGACGATCAAGGCAAGCTGATTTATCAGCCGTTTGATCCTCTGCTGCGGCGGCATGACCAGGCCTATCTTGCCACGGCGCGGTGCATGCAAGCGGTCTATCTTGGTTTGGCGCACGTGCACTTCCACGCCCAGCGTTACGGCAACGCGCCGTGGGCGGGCCCGGGCAAGGGTGACCTCGACTTTGTCGATGCCCACCACGCGAACGCGGTGGTATTTACGTTCGTAGACCACCGCACGATGAACGCGGATGCCTATTGGTCCGGCGGCGTGATCATCGACCTGGGGTGTGTGACGCGGTAGCGACTTGCCGATATCGTATGGAACACGTTTGGTTGCGTGGCGGGTGCCACGGTTCATTTCACCACAGTTGGCCATTGGCCGGAGTACGACATGGGTCTGCAGGAAATACGCTACTGGTTTGAAGACCTCGAACTGCGTAAGAAGCTTGAGGAGAACCAATCGGTCGCGGTCGTGGGCCTGCTCGTGGTCATTATTTTCTGCCTCGGCCTAGTGATGTGTCAATTGACCGGCGGCGGGCCGGGTTCATCCACCAGGGAGTTCAAACTCGTCTACTTCGACGTAGACAGCCAGACGATCAAGATCGTTGATCATAAGGGGCCCGCACAAGCGGCTTCGCCCCTCGAGGGCACGGACAATGTCTTCATCGCCAGTGTATTTGCCTGCGAAGCTTGCCCCGAGGGGCAGATTAAAGACGGCATGAATCTGGATGACCTCAAAGCGGAGGGCATGTTTATCGCCTGGCTCGAACGGATCGACCCCAATATGACCGACGAGATGGCGATGTTTGGCGAGGGCCGAAGCTACCGCACGCTCGAGAACGATCGGTGGTACAAGACGACCGAAAAGGGCTACGAGTTGATCAATAAGAGGCTCTTGGACCGCTGCCCTAAGGCACGAATCTGCAGGCCGTAAATCTACGGCGACCGTTTCTTAAGCCTGGCTGGTTCTGCAGCAGCGTTCGGCAAAATCCAGGCTCCGCTCGATCAACTCGGATGTCACTGCCGGCAAGCCGTCGGCTGGGGTATTGGCTGGTAGCGGGTTGGGGCAGTTGAAGACGTGATTCGCTCCGGGGATGATCGCGAGTTCGCTATGTGGCGCGGCGGCTTCGTGCAGCCGCTTAGCGCAGGTGTGTGGGACGGTGTCGTCCGCATCGCCGTGCAGGACCAGCATCGGGCAGGTCACGTTTGCTGCTGCGAGGGTGGGGTCGAACCACGCCGGGTCACGTTCGATCTCTTCGAGCCAGCCAAGGCCAACGTACAGGTCCTGGCCGGTGCGGCCCGATGGCGACAGCAGCCGGCCCTCGGCGCGGAGTTGATCGCGGACCAGGTCATCCATCTTGCAGGCGTAATCGGGTGCCGCGGCGGTGATGAGGCCGGCCAAGTTTTCAGGCTCCGTGCGGCCCGAGAAGAGCGTGCTTGTCACGCCACCCCGGCTGTGGCCAAAGACGGCACATGGAAGATCGGCGGGCAGGTCAGCAAGCTGAAAAACGGTTTGTAGGTCCTCGACCTGCCTTCCCCAGCGGTCCTGTTCAAACAGGCCCGGGCGTTCAAACGTCTCGATCCGGTTGGTCATCCCGCTGTGTGAAAAATTAAACCGCACAGCAATTAGGCCCCGAGCCGCGGCTTGATCGCAGAGCGTCGGGAAGAATCCGTAGTCCTTGTACCCCTTGAATCCGTGGCAGCAGATCAGCACGCCGGCCGGCTCGTTAGCGGGCCAATGCGTATCGCCGTAGATCGTTTGCTCATCACTGCCGGGGGTGGTCCATGGGGTGATGCGGGTGTCGCTCATCGCAATAGGCCGTTTCAGCATTGAGGGGGAGCAGGCACGCCTCAGCCGGCGGGTGTTTCACGTGGCTGAGCGGCGCGCTGGCCGGCGGCTCGTTCGCGGAGCAGGTCGAGCATCCCGCGCACCTCGTCGGCCATGCGTGAGTTGGGGAACTCGCGGATGATCTGCTCGCCGACAGACACGGAACGCAGCCACTCTTTATCGTGCACCGCGATCTTGAACTGCACGCCGAGGTTTTCTCGCTGCTTGCCGATGACACCCCGGGCGGTCTCACGGAACGGCGCGGCCTCCTGCTCGGTCAGGTACTTGTCTAGTTCCTTGAGCAGTCCGACCGCACGGTCCACGTTGTCGACTTTGGCGGCTTCGAGGAACTCCCGCTCCAAGTCGTGCTTGTACTGCTCACGCGCGTGGGTGACCTTGCGTTGGACGCCATGGATCTGCGGCGAATCGTTGTAAAGCCGATGGATCTTCTCGGCCTCTTTGGAGGCCTCCTCGAACTTGTGCGCGGCCAGCAACTCGTCGAGCTTGGCCAACGCCTTCTGGACCTTTTCTTCCAGCTCCGCAGTGCGGGCGGCGATGATCTGGTCGCGGTATTCCTCGGCCTCTTCCTTGTGGCCGTAGGTCGTGCCGATCTCATTGACCAGAACCAGTGCGGCGTCGAAGTCTTTCTTGTCGATGTCCTCGCGGATGGTCGAGCGGAGCAGGTTGATGTCTTCGTGGCGGTAGGCGATGCGTTTGGCGGTCTCGCTGAGCAGCAATCGCTCGTTGACCGACTGGGTGAGGGTGACGAGGTTCTTGGTCCACGGTGCGCCGGCGCTGTCCCGCCCGTACACTGCCCAGCGGATGGCGCCGATGATGAGCATGATGGTGCCGCCGATGGCCATGAGGATCGGCGGGCTGTACGCGAAGTAGGCGACGACGATCGGGTTGGCGATCTCGGATTCGCTTGAGCTGTTAAAGAGCCCGACGGTCAGGATACAGCTGACGATGAAGGAGCCGACCCAGAGCAGCAGCCCGCCGGTGACTAGGCCGGGGGGCGTGGAGAAGAACGGCCGCTTGATTTTCTCGGGTGGCGTGTTCGGTGCGTTGTCGGCCATGATGACGATCCAGTCGAAGTGTGGGGTGAGGTCCTAGCGTTATGAACCGGGGGTTGGCGAGCACGCGCCGTCGCCGCAGTCGAACTGCGTGGGCACGATGCACATAAAGCGGAAGGTTTCGTCGCCGGTGTTGCGGAACTGGTGCAGCTCGTTGGCGGGGACATAGATCACGTCGCCGGCGGTGACCTCGTGAGGCGTGTCGCCGCACATCGCGACGCCGGTGCCGTCGAGGATCATGATCTCGTGCTCGTAGTTGTGCTGGTGGTGCGGCGTCTGGCCATCGGGCTCGACGTCAAAGACACGCATCGCGAAGTTCGGTGCCCCGTCGTCTCGGCCGACCATCAGCCGCATCTGCACCCGGTCCGCGCCGGGCATCGTCATCGGCTTGGCCGGGGTCTCACTGGGCTTGCGGATGAGCATAATGGGCTCCCTAGTCCTTCGCTCAAGTATATCGAACCGATAGGGCAAATGCTATGCTGAGCTAAACTTACGTCAATTGCTGAAGATCATTCGGCTCTCTTAAGGAAACTGCATGCCCGGCGGGATCGCCAAACAACAGATGCCACTCCCTGCGGCGGATGTCTTCAAGCTGCTGCACGATTACGCCCGTCGATTGGAGTGGGCACGCTGCTGAAGAAGGCATACCTTACCGGCGGCCACGAAGCCGCCTGCAAAGGCGTGACGTCTTGCTGTGTAGGCAAGCCATGCTTGGGCCTGATCGCGATGGAGACGAAGTACATCGCTTTTGACGAGCCGAGGTTGGCCGCAGTCGTGCTGATCAACAGGCCTTTGCTTTTTGAATCGTTTAGTGCTTCGATCAAGCACGGAGATAACGGGCTTGGATCGACCGCTGAGTACACGTTCCACTTCCGGGCCAGGCCTCGGTGGCTGCGAAAGATAATCGAGCCGGTGATGCTGAAAGTATTGAAGCGAGAAACCGCGGCGCGCCTCGAAGCACTCGCTGTGTTTATGTCTGACCCGCCCGCCTAGCCGCTTCTTCCTCGCCCAGCGCGATGATCCGTCGCCGCAGCTCCGCGGTGATGTCCTCGGGGCTGTCGTTCTTGCCCGGCGTGAACGGCTGGCCAAAGGTGATCGTGGAGGTCGTGGGCTTGAGCACGTGCTTGAGCATCGACCTACTCACGACCGTGCCATCGACCCAGCAGGGAACGATCTGGGCGCCGGAAAGGCGTGCAACGACCGCGGCGCCGCCTTCGAAGTCCCTGAGCTCGCGGCTGTCGTACTGCAGGTGCCCCTCGGGGAACATGCCGACAACGTGGCCTCTCTTCAGTTCGCCGACGATCTGCCGGATCTGCCGCATGGCGCTCCCGCGCTCATCGCTGGCCAGGTCGTGCTCGATGCAGATCGGGTCGATCGCGTTCCACAGGGCGTTGCCGATCTTCATGCGGTAGGACGTGAGCATCAGCCAGCGGACCATGCGGATCGTGCTGGATTGGATGAGGAACGGGTCCATCGCGGTGGTGTGGTTGGCGACGATGACGACCGGGCCCCTGGCGGGGATGCGCTGCTTGTTGCGCACCGTCATGCCGTGCCAACTGAAACAGAACAAACGGGTTAGCCGCCAGAAGACGTTGGCCATCTTGTTGGGCATGGGGCCGCGTGGCAGGGTGTAAATCAATCCAGCGATACCGATGACCAGCAGGATGCCCGCGTTGGTGAGAACGACAGGGGGCATCCAGCTGTCTGCGTCAGGAAGCTGCCAGATAATGCCGTTGATCGTGATCGTGCCGATCGTTGAAACAATATTGGTCAAGCCCATGATGCGGCCACGCATATAGTTAGGGCTGATCACCTGCAACAGCGAAAGAACGTTGATGACACACATATTCCCAAAGATGCCAACGAAGAGCCCCGTTGCAAAATGCAGCGGGCGATAGGGCACGAGCGTAAACACGATCATGCACAAAGCGACACCGATCAGACTGATTTTGAGGACCAGTGTGGCCTCGCGTTGAGTGCCAATGATCGCGATAACGCCAGCCCCGATCAGCATCCCCCCGCCGATCGTCGCGGTCATATAGAGGTAGTGCGTAAACAACTCTGAACCAACGAAATCAAAATGGAGGTGCCCAAATGTCAACGCGGCGTTGTACACAATCATGGCGCTACCCCACACGCATGTGAATACAACCATGAGCCTGATATGTTTCATATGGCCGCGGAGGTAGCGTAAGGCTTGGCGTAACGAGCGATCCGATTGTTCAGGCCGTTCCGCATCGCGCGGCTTGAGGAATGCAAAGAAAGAGCCCGACACGGCGTAAAAACCGATCGCGATCATCAGGCCGTACTTAATTGATTCGCCTCGCTCCGCATCGAGGATGCGTGTTGCCGCGACGGCTCCGATCATCGACGCGACGACACCCAGCCCGATAATGAACGCATTGCCGGCCTGGAGCTGTTTCTGAGCAACGATCTGCGGGATTGTCGCGTTGCGAGTCGGATTGAACGTCGCGGCGAGGGAGCCGACTAAGAACAAGACAAGGAAGACTTTCCAGTGCATGTCGGTCGTCAAAACCGGATCACCCGAAAGGCTGTACACACTGAATAATGCGCCACACAGGACGGCGGCACGCAACTCATCGCACGTCAGAAGGATCCATTTTCTTGGGAGCTTGTCTGCTAACCAACCTGCCGGGAAAGAGAGGAAGAGGTATGGCAGGAAGAAAAAGAACTGTGTCGCGGCGTTAAAGCTGACCCTGCCCGAGTCCGTCTCCGAGGCCATCGCACCCAGCAAGATCAGGGCGGCGGCCATGATCATCCGGTCGCCGAACCCACTGGCCGCCACGGAAGCCCACATCAGCGTGAAGCTGGGGTTGCGCCACAGCGGCGTGGTCTTGACGGGTTGTTGGGCGGCACTCGCCGAGTCAGGCATGAGAGGATTCTAACAGCGACTGCTTACAGATCGCGGATGGTGTCGCAATTCGCGTTACGAAAATAATAACCGGCGAACCTCACTGTCGAGCATCGCGTTGATTCTTTCTTCCCCGAACTCCTCCGAGGCGATCGCGATGCCGTCGAGGCGGCCTTGCAGCACGGCGGGGCGGTGCATGTCCAACGCGAGCAGCGTGTATCGGCCCTCGGTCATGTACTGCCGTATGGCCTGGTCGGGGTAGTGCCCCTCCTCGCCGGTGAAGCAGCGGAGGTTGCCCTGCAGCAGGACGCCCTTGTCCATGATGCGGTCGAGGTGGGCTTCGAAGTTGTCGTGTGTTGGCGAGCGTTCGGGGTGCGCGAGGATCGGGGTGTAGCCGTTGTCCAGCAGCCAGTCGAGCGTCTCGTCGATCCAGTCTTGCCATCGCGGTTCCCAGAAATCGCACAGCACGTAGGGCGAGTCGGCCAGGGTCGGCACGCCATTGGCCTGCATCCACTGCACCGCGTCGGGGTAGATTCGCAGCTCCCCGCCGGTCCAGAGCTGGTACGGCAGGCCGGCCTTCTCGATCTCCTGGGCCAGCGCATCGCGCCAGGCCTTGATGTGCGCGGGCGTGATGTGAGGGAAGTTGTTGGGCCAGCAGTGGGGCGTACAGATCGTGCCGACAAAGCCGTGTTCGATGAGCGTGCGGACCGATTGCAGCGATTCTTCGACGGTGGCGCAGCCGTCGTCAATGCTCGGGAGGATGTGGCTGTGGATATCGATCCGGCCGGGGGGGATGCTGTCTGGGTCTGAAGTTTGGGGGTTCGGGTCTGGGTTCAAAACGGCACCACTTTTCCTTCAGTTCCTGAACGGTGGGGCGGACACTCCTGTCTGCCGTCCGGCGAAGCCGAATCATAGGCCCCTTGAAGAGTCTGATAGGAAGGAATGCCTGTCCTACCTATCCATGATCGGTCATTCATGGGGCGCTGGCCCACTTCATCTGGTTGAGGTCTTCGCCCATGAGTTGGAGGCGGAGCAGTTGCAAGGCACATTTGGCCGATCGGTCGCGGACCGCCTCGCGGTCGCCGGGCAGTATCGCGAGGCGGGCGATGGCCTTGACGGCTTCGCCTTCGCGGTAGGCCATGCCGATCCAGACGGTGCCGACGGGTTTGTCTTTGCTGCCGCCGCCTGGGCCCGCGATGCCGGAGGTGGAGAGGGCGAAGTCGGCGCCGCTTTGTTCCAGGGCACCGCTCGCCATCGCTTCGACGACCTGCTGGCTGACCGCGCCATGCTGCTCGATCAATGCCATCGGCACGCCCAGTTGCTCGGCCTTCATCTCGTTGGCGTAGGTCACCCACCCGCCGAGTACGGATGCGCTCGATCCAGGCACATCCGTGAGCATCCCCGAGATCAATCCGCCGGTGCACGACTCGGCGACGGCGATAGTCTTGCCTTGCTCGGTAAGCAGCGCGATGACGACGTCTTGCAGCGCGACCTCGTTCTGACCGAACGCGAGTGGTCCGACTTTGTCTTTGGCCTGTGCGAGCGCCTCCTCCAGCAGGGCCTTGGCCTGCCGGGGGTCTTCGTGCTCGCTGCGGACGCGAACGGAGACGTAGCCGTTGGCCACGGTCGTGCCGACAAGCGGGTTGCGGTCTCGGGCCATGAGGGGGCCAAGCCGATCGGCGATGTCCGACTCGCCGCTGCCGAAGCTGTTGAGTTTAGCGGTGAGGATCGTGCGGGCAGTACCGGCCCGGTCTTGGATGGCGGGCTCGATCTCGTGCTCGAACATCGCCTTCATCTCGCGCGGCACACCGGGCGTGACGAAGACCTCGCAGTGTCCGAGTGTGGCACGGATGCCAGGCGCGGTGCCGCAGGTGTTTTCGATCATTGTGCTGGTCTGCGGGTGGGTCGCCTGGATACGGTTACGCTCAGGCATCACACGGCCCCGGCCTTTGAAATAGGACGCGATGTGCTCGACGCTCGCCGGGTCCTCGGTGAGATCCACTCCCATCGCCTTAGCGAGCGCAGGGCGGGTCAGGTCGTCGTCGGTCGGTCCGAGCCCGCCGGTGATGATGAGCACCTTGGCCGCCTCGGCACACTGCTGGATCACCTCGGCGATGTGGTCCAGGTCGTCCGGCACGGTGCGGTGCTCGACGCAGCCGATCCCCAGGCCCGACAGCCGCCCGGCCAGCCACGCGGCGTTCGTATCGACCGTCTGGCCGAGGATGAGTTCGTCACCGATAGAAAGCAGGATCGCGGGCATGTTTGGGGTCTGGTGGTCTCGGGGTTACTGTCTGGCTATGAATCATAGAGGGTTTATCCACGCTGTCTCGAATTCCCGATCCCTAAATCCGATCCCCCTATAATTCGTCTATGACTACTACCGCTACGCTCATGGATGGCAAGCGCGTCGCCAAGGAACTACTCGACGCCGCGGCGACCCGTGTCCAAACGATCAAAGGCAAGACCGGCGTGACGCCGTGCCTCGCGACGGTGCTCGTCGGGGCCGACCCCGCGTCGGTCACCTACACGCAGATGAAACGCAAGCGCTGCGAGTCGATCGGCATGCAGTCGCACAAGGTCGAGTTGCCCCAAACATCGACGACCGAAGACGTCGTCAGCTGCGTCACCGAGTTGGGCAGCGACCCGGCGATCAACGGCATCCTCCTACAGCACCCCTCGCCGCCACAGGTTGATGAGCGCGCCGCGTTCGAAGCGATCCCCGTCGTCAAAGACGTCGACGGCGTGACCTTCGGCAGCTTTGCACACATGTGGTTCGGCGAAGCGGGCTTTGCAAGCTGCACCCCGGAAGGTATTGTCCGGCTAATGGACGCGTACGATGTCGAAATCGAAAGCAAGCACGCCGTGGTCATCGGCCGAAGCGCGATCCTCGGTAAGCCCATGGCTGGCCTGCTGCTCAGTCGCAATGCGACGGTCACGATCTGCCACAGCCGGACGCAGAACCTCAGCGAGATCGTCGCGCAGGCCGACATCGTCGTCGCGGCGGTGGGCCGAGCGAACTTTGTGCAGGGCGACTGGATCAAGCACGGGGCCGTCGTCATGGACGCGGGCTACAACGAAGGCAACGTCGGCGATGTCGACTTCGAGCCCGCCGCCGAGCGTGCATCGATGATCACCCCCGTCCCGGGCGGCGTCGGCCCAATGACCATCGCGACGCTCATCGAGCAAACCGTCACCGCGGCGGAGCGGCAACTCGGCGTCGCATGAATCGCTCTAAATCGATTGAACCCGCAGCGATAGCTAGCCGCTAGAGATACAGACGACCTATGTCCCAACTCCAAAATACCTACGACATCCAACGGCCTACCGGTGTCTGCGCCGCGACGGGCCATGAACTCGCGCCCGGCGAGACTGTATACGCCGCGCTAGTGGACCCGCCGGCCGACGACCGTTCTGAGGAGCAGCGCAAGGCGAACGACAAGGGTGAACTCCCGATGCTGCGGATCGATGTGTCAGCCGACGCTTGGGAGGACAACGCCTTCCGCCCGCCGTACCTGTTCGGTTTCTGGCGGACCGAGGTGCCCGAGCCCAACGAGAAGAAGAAGCTGCTCGTCGGCGACGCCGCGATCCAGGAACTCATGCTCTCGATGGAGGACGCGACCGAGGACAAGCAGCTCGCCTTCCGCTACGTGCTCGCCCTGATCCTGCTGCGTAAGAAACTGCTTCGGCACGATGGCATCGATCGACGCGAGCAGGACGATGGCCCGGTACAGGATCACTGGCAGTTCACGCCCAAGCTCGACATCGGCAAAGGCCACTTCGGTAAATGGAACGAGGACAACAAATTCGAGGTGCTGGACCCGCACATCACCGAGGACGAGATCTCCGGCGTCACCGAGCAGCTTAGCCAGGTATTGGAGCTGGATCTTTGAGATCGGTCGAACGCCTAGCCGGGGTTTTGTTTGTTGCGCTGCTCCTTGTTGCATCGGGCTGTCACCGCCCCAATACCTTTACCACTGTGGGTGGGTTTATCTCCCCACTTACGCCCGCGGACATCACGTATGAAGAGCTGGCCACGCAATACAACGCCGCGATCGAGCCGTTGGCGACGCTGTGGTCCCGCGCGGATATCGATATCGAGTGGGTCGAGATTGAAGGCGATGGCGACCGCAAGTACCGCAGCGAGAGCGGGAACGGCAAGTTCATTATGCGGCGGGGCGAGGGCCCGATCGACACGGCGATGACCGTCGAGAAGCTCGGGAAAATCTATCTCTGGGCCGGCTCGAATCAATCCGGCTACTACCTCTTCGACCGTGTCGATGGCGACAACAAGACGCTTTATGTCGGCGAGCACGGGGCGATCGGGGGCGGCAGGGCCTTCCCCTTGCCGATCCACCCGAGCATGGTGCCGACGCTGCTGGGGCTTGAGCCGCTGCCGGCGGCCTTGCCCGAGGAGGAAACGCTGACAGCGATCGATCGGTACGGCGAACAGTACCTGCTGAGCATGCCCGAACTCGGCATGCGCATGCTGATCGATCCGGCGACGTTCCGCCCCACGCGCGTGGACCTGACCGATCGCAAGGGCTTTAGCGTGCTGACCGCCAAGCTAACCGGGGAGTTGGAAGTCGAGGCTGCAAAGACTTTGAAAACCCCGCCTCTGATCTGCGAGAAGGCCGAGGTTTATGTGTCGGGGTTCGAGTCGCGTTTCACGCTGGATTTCCAATCGGCGACCACGAGCACGCGGCGGATCAAGGATCAGATGTTTGATCTTGAAGCACTCAAGAATGCGCTGAAGCCTGATCGAGTGATCGATCTGGATGAGTGATTTTAAAGCCCACCGCGTTGACGCAGCCAATACGGTGGGCTTGAGTGTTTTAATTCTTATTGCGTCATCTCGTGCTTCATCACACGTAGTGTCACGGGCAGGGCGAACTGCATGCCTTCGTCAAGGGAAGCGGACGGCTCGACCTCCCCGCTATAACGCTTGACCAGTTCGTCGATGATGTCCTGCACCAGGTCGTCCGGTGCCGACGCGCCGGCGGTGACGAGCACGGTCTCGACGCTTTCAAACCATTCATCTTTCAGCTCGCTCTTGTCGTCCAAGAGCTGGGCGGGGGTGCCGTCGGTCTCGCTGATCTCGGTGAGGCGGACGGAGTTGGAGCTGTTGCTGCTGCCGACGACGAGGGTCAGGTCCGCCGACTTGGCGAGCTCGCGCACCGCCTGCTGGCGATTCGTCGTCGCGTAACAGATGTCTTCCTTGGGCGGGGCCTTGCAATGCGGGTACTTCTGCTTGATCGCGTCGATGATCACGTTGGCGTCGTCGATGCTTAGCGTGGTTTGGGTGAGATAGACGAGTTGGTCATTGACCGAGAAGCTGGTGGCCTGCACGTCCTCGGGGGACTCGACGATGGTGATGGCTTCGGGGGCTTCCCCGAAGGTGCCCTCAACCTCGTCGTGCCCGGCGTGGCCGACCAGCAGGATCTTGCAGCCCTGCTTGGCGTAGCGGCGGGCTTCGACATGGACCTTGGTGACCAGCGGGCAGGTGGCGTCGATCATGCGGAGGTTGCGTGCCTCGGCGCGCTGGCGGACAGCGGGGGAGACGCCGTGGGCGCTGAAGACAACGGTTTGGCCGTTGGGCACCTCGTCGATAGAGTCGACGAAGGTAACGCCTTGCTGGACGAAGCGGTCGACGACGTGCTTGTTGTGGACGATCTCGTGGAAGACCCACAGCGGCGGGCCGATGAGATCGACCAGTTCCTGGACGGTGTCGATGGCCATGTGGACGCCGGCACAAAAGCCGCGCGGGCTGGCGAGGATGATCTTCATAGGCCTTATTCTAAGCCCACCGCCTCGAGCACGGCGGCGAGGGACACATCCTCGATCCGCCCCGGGCCACCCGGTGGCCCCACGCAGCGGAAGTGCTCGCCGCGGGGGGCGGTCTTGCCCGGGTCGGTCGGGCCTAGGATGCCCAGCGTCGGCGTGCCGAGCTGTGCGGCCAAGTGCATCGGCCCGGCATCGTTTCCGATGAACAGACGCGCATGCTGCAGCACGGGCATCAGCATATCGGCGCTGCGGTAGACCTCGGCCCCCAGCGTCTCGGTCCAGTGGTGCATCCGGTCGGGCGACCAGCGTTCTAACTCGACCTCACCGATGACCGGCTTGATGTCCTGGCCCTGCTTGGCGAGGGTGCTGATCAGGGCCTCGTACTGCTCGGTAGGCCAGCAACGCTTGATCGCGCTGCTGCCCGGGTGGATGACGATCGGGCCGGCGGGGTTTGTCCGGGGTTGTGGCTCGATGGGCCGAAGCGACAGGCCCTGAACGCCGAGTTGTTTGGCGTGCCAATCGGCGAAGTGCTCCTCGGCCTCGGCGGGCGGGCGGGGGGCGATCAGGATCAGTTCCGCATCGGTCGAAAGCCTGCGGACGTTCTTCGCCCAAGCGTCGTCCTCGCTGCTGAGGAAGCTGATGATCTGCGTCGCAGATTCGAACAGGTCGCCGACGGCAGGGCTGACACGTGACGGGCCGCCCTCGGCGTGCAGGCGGGTGAACTCGAACAACTCGATGTCCATCGGCGTGGTCCCGATCATGCGCGCGGCCAGCGATGTCCGCTGCCATGGCGCGACGACCGTCATCGGCCTGGGCATCGCCCGCATCAGCGGCATCAGCAGCAGGAACTCGTCCAACGGCCCGGCATGAAAGAGCAGGTGCATCCCTAAAGCATACCGCTACGCCCCCGGATCGTCCCCGGCAGCTTGCCCTGAGCACCGTGAATCACACCGGCTACTGGGGCGGGGTGTCGGTTGTACCGGTCGTGCGGGCTGTTGGCTTAAACAAGCTATCGGAACGTACAAATGCGTTAAGCAGGACTTGCCAAGGTCCGATTAGTTCCGCAGGCAGGCACCGCCAGCCAGGATTCGGCCCGCACCAACGTGTGGTCCAGGGACACGGAGAGAGGAATCACTATGCCAAGCAGGCGCGTCAAGTCCGACCTGGAGGTCTACCTCAAGCAGATCGATGAGAGCCCGCTTCTCAACCGAGAAGAGGAAGTCATGCTCGCTCGGCGGATCCGCGACGAGGGCTGCATGGCCTCGCGGGAGCACATGGTCCGCTCCAACCTGCGGCTGGTCGTCTCTATCGCCAAGCGGTACATGAACCGCGGTCTGCCGCTGCAGGACTTGATCGAAGAGGGCAACATCGGGCTGATGAAAGCGGTCGAGAACTTCGATCCCGAGTTCGGCGCCCGCTTCTCGACCTACGGCACGTGGTGGATCAAGCAGGCTATCAAGCGAGCGCTGATCAACGCGGTCCAGCCGATCCACATCCCCGCTTACATGGTCGAGCTGATCGCGAAGTGGAAGAAGGCGTCGCGCGACCTGGAAGAAGAGCTGGGCCGACAACCGAACACCAAAGAGCTGGCCGAGAAGATGGAGCTGCCCGAGAAGAAGGTCCGCATCATCAAGAAGGCGGTCCGCGCCTCGCAGCGCCCTTCACAAGAAGGCGGCGGGGGCGACAACGACGCGCCTTCGATCGGCGAATATGTCGCCGACGACCGCATGATGCCGCCGGACGAGGCGGTGTTGCTCGACGACAATCTCGAAACGATCGCCACACTGCTCGGTGCGATCGATGACCGCGAGGCGACGATCCTCCGGCTTCGCTACGGCCTGGAGGGCGACGAGCCCCTGACCCTCAAAGAGATCGGGGCCATCGTTGGCCTGACCCGTGAGCGCGTCCGCCAGATCGAGATCGAAGCGCTGCGTAAGCTCAACGACCGCATGAACTCGGACCGGCCACTCGCCGCGATACGTGCGAGGGAAGCGGTGGCCGCGCGGCGTGGCGCTTGACGCACACTCAATAAATAGCCCCGCACATGAGTGCGGGGCACGAATGGTTTCAAACCCTGGCCCCGCATTCACGTGCGGGGCTGTTTTTAGCGTTTCACACCCCAGACTTCTTTCACGATCTCGTACAACTCGGGGTCGTGGTCTTTGAGTTGCGGGCGGACAAAGGGGTAGAAGTCATTGCAGCCGAAAAAGGCCTCGGTTGCTTCGGCGAAGTATTCCTTGTGGTCGGTCATCGCGTAGTGCCGCACCTCGCGGCCGCCGATGTGCTGGACCTTGTCGTAGGTCTTCGCGGCCTCGGCCTTCTTAAAACTCTCGATGATGTCTTTGCGGCCAAAGCTTAAGTGCAGGTCGTGGTAGGCGTGGGCGAACTCGTGCAGCATTGTGTTCGCCTTTTGGCGAGGGCCGCGACGCGCAAAGCCCCGGGCGTTGCTGATCTCGACACAGTTGGCCTTCTCGGTTAGGTAGCCGTTCGCGCCGAGCCAGTTCTTGCTGGGGTGGTACTGCGCCGCGTTGCTGTAGGGGTTGTTCAACTCGACCCAGATCGGCACGTCTTTGAGCAGCTTGACCTTGTCGGCGGGCAGCGTCTCGATGATTACATAGAGCTGGTAGTGGATCTCGTCCATCACATCTTTGTGCAGATCCTTGTCTGCGATCAGGTCTTCATGGACGAGCAGCTTCCAACCCATGATCTCGGCATCCTTGTATGCCGTAACGGGGGAGTGGGGCTCCTTGCCTTTGCCGGGGCTGCCGCGCTGCCGCGGTTCACGCCCATCGGGTGATTGCGCGCTGGGGGTTTCACCGTGCTCGGGGTGGCCGGAGTGGGCCAGCGCGGGGAGCACGAGGCTAAGGGTGATTAGGCTCGTGATCAGTGTCTTCAACATCGGGGGTACTCGGCAGGGTTGGCGGACGTCGGGTAGACGCTCGGCGAGGCCCGGTCTTACTTGGGCCGTTTGTAGAACGGCAGCTTGCAGACGGCGGCCTGGACCTCACCACTACCGACCTTGACCGTGACGGTGTCGCCTTCGTCTACAGAGCCTGGCGTGACGTAAGCCATCGCGATGGGCAGGCCCAGCGTCGGGCTCATGCAGCCGGAGGTGACGGTGCCGATGGCGTTACCGTCGGCCTGGATCTCGCAGTCCTGGCGCGGCGTACGCTTGCCGTCGATCTTGATGCCGATCAGCTGCTTCGGTGGGCCATCGGCGGCGATCTGTTCAAGGGCGTCCTGGCCGATGAAACGCGGGATGGCCGGGCCTTCTTCGGCCTTGTCTTTGTTTAGCGACACCGCGAACTTGAGCCCTGCCGACAGTGGGTCGGTGTGCTCGTCCAGTTCGTGGCCGTACAGCGGCATGCCCGCCTCGATGCGCAGTGTGTCGCGCGCGCCCAGGCCCGCGGGCTTGACGATGCCCTTGCCCTTGTCTTTGAGCAAGAGCTTGATGGCCATATTGGCCATCTTCGCGCCGAGGATCACCTCGACGCCGTCCTCGCCGGTGTACCCCGTGCGGGAGATGACCATCTTGAGGATCATCAGGTTCTTTTCGGTGAAACGGTAGTTCTTCATCGTGGGCACGGTCTTGGAGAACCCGCCGATCTTTTTCATGACCTTTGGGCCTTGCACCGCGATCATGGCGGTGGACTCGGTCGTGTCGTCGACCTTGATCGTGTAGTCGAACTGCTTCACCACCGCGTCCATGTGCGCGAGCACCTTCTCGCGGTTGGACGCATTCACAACCATCATCCAGTCGTCCGGGAAGCGATAGACGAGGATGTCATCGATAACCCCGCCGTTCTCATTGCAGATCAGCGCGTAGCGGGCCTGGCCCTCGTCCATATCGCTGACCTTGCGTGTCAACAGCGTCTCAAGAAACTTGCGCGCGTGCCGGCCGGAGATGCGGACCCGGCCCATGTGCGAGACATCAAACACCGACCCGCTGTTTCGGCACTGGTTGTGCTCGTCAATGATCGAGCCGTAATGGATGGGCATCTCCCAGCCGGCGAAGTCGACAAACTTCGCGCCGTGGTCGGTGTGGTAGTTGTAGAAAGGCGTGCGTTTCAAGGGGCGTTCCTTCGGGGGTTACTGAAGGCCGCATTGTATGGAAATAGCCGCGACGCTACGCGGCGCCGGATGCTTGCTTTTGATGAGATATAGATCGCTCGCTTGTGACGTGTCGCGTCGTAGCTATTATCGCGTGAATAACTACTCCACGACCTCGTAGAGATTGTCGACCCGGTCGCTCAGGTCGGTGCCGGGGTTGGTGGGGACGCCGAGGTAGATGAGCGAGCGTTCGATGACGTTGCGGACGGCCGGTGCGGCGACGATCCCGCCGTAGTGGCCGATCTTTTTGTCCGGGTCCTTGATGAAGCAGCCGACGACGAGTTTGGGCTTATCCAGCGGCGCTCCGCCGAGGAAGGATGAAAGGTAGCGGTCCTGGTAGTAGTTGCCAAGTTCGGGGTTGGGCAGCTGCGCGGTACCGGTCTTGCCCCAGATGTCGTAGTAAGGGGAGTTGGCTTTCTTGCCGGTGCCGTCGATAACCGTGTCGCGCATGGCATAGAGGGTTGCCTCGGCGGTGCGTGGGCTTATAACGCGCTGGGGCGTGGTAACCGCGACGCCGTCGTCGGCTCGCTTCCAGGCCTCGATGCGGGGTTCGACCATGACGCCGCCGTTGGCGAGGATGGACATCGCGCGGGCCATCTGGATGCCGGTGGCGCCGATCTCCTGGCCCATCGGCCACGAGCCGTGCGAGTAGCTCTGTGCGCCGCGGTGCTCGTGCATGGTCAGCAGGCCGCCGACCTCCCCGGGCAGGTCGATGCCGGTCGGTCGGCCGAAACCAAACGACCGCATGATGTTGTAGACGTCTTCGATGCTGACGCGCATCGCGACCTTCGCCATGCCGATGTTGGACGAGTACTTGAGGACCTTGTGCCAGGAGATGATGCCCTTGCCACGGGCATCGCGAAGCCGTCGTCCGTTGGGCATCACCCAGACGCCACTGGTCGTGCAGTCGATCGGTTCGCTGGGGTACGCGGCCTTTTTTTCGGTCAGGCCCGCCCAGATGAAGGGCTTGAAGATCGAGCCGGGCTCAAAAACGTCGGTCACCGGGCGGTTGCGGCGCTGCTCGTCATCGACCTCGCCAAACGCGTTGGGGTCGTAGGTCGGGTACGTCGCGATCGCCAGGACCTCGCCGGTGTTGGGCTGCATAACGATGATCTGGCCCGACTTGGCGCCGTACTGCTCAACGGCCGCTCTGAGTTCTTCCTCGCAAACGCGCTGGATGTAGGCATCGATAGCCAGGCGGATGTTCTCGCCGTCCTCGAAGGGCACGTAGTCTTCGCCGTTGACCCACATGCGTCTGCGTTTGTAGTCGCGCATGAACTTGAACGACCCGGGCTTGGCGAGCAGGCGGTCCTCCCAGTAGCGTTCCAGTCCCTCGAGCCCTTCGCCGTCGCGGCCGACGAAGCCCAGCAGCGTGCCGGCCAGCGGCCCCTGCGGGTAATCGCGCACCGTGATCGGCTCCATGTAGATCCCGGGCAGTTCTAACCCCTTGAATCGATCGACCTGTGCGTCGTTCATCCGGTCATCGAGCAGGACGTACCGCTTGTGGCTCCGGCCCGAGAGCTTTATGTCGATGTCGACCGGGTTGTAGCCCAACTCGTACGCGATGGTCTCGCCAAAGACGGTGCGGTCCGCGATGAACAGCGGGTCACAGAACAAGCGGTAGCCAACCCGTGTCGCGGCGAGGACGCGGCCGGTGCGGTCGATGAGCCCGCCA
The DNA here is from genome assembly GCA_019634195.1 of Phycisphaeraceae bacterium. Taxonomy (GTDB): domain Bacteria; phylum Planctomycetota; class Phycisphaerae; order Phycisphaerales; family Phycisphaeraceae; genus JAHQVV01. Next base: position 33,792 of record JAHQVV010000094.1, read on the forward strand.
CGCATCGCGGCCATGTGCGCGGTGCCGATCTGCGATTCCCGCAGCGCCTCGATGTGCGGGTCGGGGTAGGCCTGTAGCTGGTAGACGCGCCCGAGCAGGCCAGCGAAGGTGATCGTCAGGCAGATCACGACGCCCCGCGCGGTCCAAGACAGCCGCCGGCCACGCTGCTGGTCCAGCGCCTCACGGTCCTCCGGCGGGGTGAAGTCGGTCAGGCGGTACGGCCCGGGCTTGGGTGGATCGTCGGGCGTCTGGTCAGCCATCCTGCTGCTCCGGTTCGTCGTTGTCTTCTTCGGTAGCGGGGCGGCGGGAGATCGGCTCGACCTGCAGTTCGGCCCGCTCGATCGCTTCGTTGAGCGCCTCGGGCCGGGTCATCTTCGCGATGCGGACCTGAAGGTCCTTGATGTGCTCGCGGGCCTCTTTCATCCGGGCGTGCGACTCGGCCATCGCGTGCTTGTCGTTGAGTTCCTGCTGACGCAAGCCGAGCAGCCCCGCGCCGACGGCGGAGAGCAGGGCCACAACAGCAAGATAGCGCAGCGTCATCGGTGTTCGCCTTGAATCAGCGGGTGGGCAGCTTGAGCGTCATGCCGACACGGATGTCGTTGGCACTGCTGAGCTTGTCCTTGTTGGCCTTGTAGATCTCGTCGTAGCGTTCACCGTCGCCAAGAAGCTGTTGGGCGATGCGGTAGAGGCTGTCGCCTTCTTTGACGGTGTAGGTATTGCGGGCGGCAGGCTGTTCGCGCTCGGGTTGCGTTTCGCGTGCGTTGCCCGAGCCGGCGAGGGCCTCGTTGGCTTCTTCAATCACTTGCGCCACACGCGGGGCGGGGATCCGCAGCTTCATGCCCGCACGCAGGTGCTCGGGCTTCTTGAGGACATCTGTGTTGACGTCCATGATGAGCTGCCACTTGCCGGCCGAGCCAAGGTGTTCGGCGGCGAGTTCGCTGAGCGTCTCGCCTTCCTTGACCGTGACCATGCGGACGCGTTGGCGCTGCGGGCGGTCGCCTCCGGTCGCGCTGCGTTGGGCCAGCTCACCGGTCGGGTCTTCGGCTTCGGTTGTGCGCTTGGGGATGGTCAGGACGACGCCCTGGACGATCTCGCCGTTGGTCCCGACCTTGCCTGGGTTCGCGTCGCGGATGGATCGCCACATGTTGCCGTCGCCGTCGTAGTGCTTGCGGGCGATGGCCGTGAGAGTCTCGCCAGAGGCGACTTTGTGCCTGATCGTTCCGGGCTGGGCGTTGATGAGTTGTGGGTCGGGGAGCTCGACGTGGGCAAGGTCTGCGAGGTGGTTGCTGCCCGGGCCCTCGCGCTCCGGCGAGAGCTGGTGGCCACGGGCCAGGTGCGTATCGTCGACAGGCTCAAAGCCAACCGGGTCGGCGTTGGGGTCAAAAGCCGGCGGCGTCGTGTCGTTAACCGGGCCAGCGAGTGTCGGCGCTTCGCGGAACGGCGGCTCGCCGATGGTCACGGTGGTTGGGTCGGGAGGCGGTCCTTCGCGGCGTTCGATGTTTTCGAGGCTGACCGCCGCGAGGTTGCGCGGGTCTGTGATCTCCGCGGCCGGCTCGGTATCGTCCTCTCGGGTGAGGATAAACTCGGGCTGATTGGTGGTTTGCTCAACAAAGTTGGGCAGGTCTTCCTCGGCCAGTTCCTCACGGGTCGCGGGTACCGAGAGGTAATCCGAGACGAAGACGCTGACGAAGAGGATGACCCCCAGGCCAACAATGAGTCCGACTTTTGTTTCGCGAGCCATGCCTATTCATCCGTGGGTTGGGCCGCCGTCTTCCTTGACGACCGAGTGGTCTTAATCTGGTTTGCCTGTCGTCAGGGCGGGGTCGGCCGGGTTGTAGTGCTGCCTTTCCTCGCTCCTGTTCTGTCGTTTCGCGACGCGTAATTTGGCGCTGCGGCTTCTTGGGTTGTGGTGCTCTTCCTCTGGCGTGGCGGCCACGGGTTTACGTGTGACGCGCTTGAATGTGCCCTGTTTTTCGGCCTCCTGGAACGCCCGTTTAACGAGGCGATCTTCGAGCGAGTGGAAGCTGATGATGCCGACCAAGCCATCCTCTGCAACCAGGTTGGGCAGCCGCCTGAGCAGCATGTCCAACGCTTCGAGCTCGCCGTTGACCGCGATCCTCAGGGCCTGGAAACTGCGGGTCGCCGGATCGATCCGGGAACTGCCCCTTGGCCCGTAGGCACGCCTGCAAATCTCGGCGAGCTCCTGTGTGGTAGAGATCGGCTGATCCGCCCTGGCTTGCACAATTTTCCGGGCGATTCGCCGGCTCAAACGTTCATCTCCGAAACGGAAGAGGATGTCCGCCAACTCCGTCTCGCCAAGCCGGTTCACAAGGTCCGCCGCGGTCGCCGGGCCGTTGGGGTCTAGCCGCATGTCCAGCGGCCCGTCGTGCTTGAACGAAAGGCCGCGATTGGGGTCGTCGACCTGATTAGAGGCAAAGCCCAGGTCGGCGAAGACAGCATCGATCGAGTCAAGATTCGCTTGTCTCAAGGCGTTTTCTGCGGCGGCGAAGCTGGTGTTGGCCAGGTGTAAAGAGACGCCGTGCTGTTCGGCGAGGGGCTCGAGGCGTGCTTTCGCGTAGGCGAGGTTGCCGGGGTCCAGGTCCGTGCCGAGGTAGTACCCGCCGGGCCCGAGCCTGGGGATGATGTGTGCGGCATGCCCGCCTCGGCCAAGCGTGCAGTCCAGAACGCGCCGCCCGGGCTGGTCGCGATCAAGGTCCAAGAACGCAAGAACCTCGTTCAATAGAACGGGGATGTGCCCGGTTTCGTCTTGACCAGTGGCGTGCATGGTGAAAGTGTAGCGGGAGACGAGCCGCGCCCCGTGTGAATCGTTATGAACACAGCGTGACGTTTCGCGTCTACCACTGCACCGCACTAAGATGATCCGTATGCCGAGCAAACGAAACGAACTTGAGATCCGCAGCACGACCGTCCTGTGTGTCCGCCGGGGCGAGCAGGTGGCCATTGCGGGCGACGGCCAGGTCACGATGAACAACGCCGTTGCCAAGGCCGACGCGATCAAGGTCCGCCGACTCGATGAGTTCGGGACGGGCGGCAAGGGCGTGCTCGTCGGCTTCGCGGGCGCGGCGGCGGACGCTTTTGCGTTGCTCGAACGTTTTCAGCGCCACTTGCAGGACTCGCCCCAGAACGTCAAGAAGGCCGCGGTCGAGTTGGCCAAGCAGTGGCGGATGGACCGGGCGCTGCGTCGGCTCGAGGCGCTGATCGTCGTCGCCGACGCCGAGGTCTCGCTGCTTGTCTCTGGTACCGGCGATGTCATCGAACCTAGCGACGGCGTCATCGGCATCGGCTCGGGCGGAACCTTCGCCACCGCGGCGGCCCGGGCCCTGCTCGCACACACCGACCAGGCCCCGGCCGACATCTGTCAGCACGGCCTGGAGATCGCCGGCGAGTTGTGCATCTACTCGAACACAAACATCACGCTGCTGAGCCTGGACTGATGCGGGCTTGACGCTTGCGTGGCCCAAGCTAAACTACGCGATCCCCAAGCCCGTGTGGCGGAATTGGCAGACGCGCTGTCTTCAGGTGGCAGTTCCAGCAATGGAGTACAGGTTCGAATCCTGTCACGGGCATTGAAAACCCCTCGCAATAAACGCGGGGGTTTTTCTTTGGCTGGGCTCAGGTGCAATGGCCTGCCATCAGTCGCCGCATTTACCGTGGGACGATTCGAGGGCTAAACTGTTTCAGCAGTCTTTCGCCCGATCATGGACCCCACGATGCTACATCCGTTCGCGCTAATTCTCTCAGCCCCTGTCGCGCTCTTGCTCAGCGTTTGCGCGGCCGCACAAAACGTTGAACACGCCGAGCACCCCCTTGCGGGGCAGGCGATTTTGGTGCCCGAAGGCCCGCCGGCCGACAGCGTTGATCTGCCCAGATTCCCATCGATCAGCCCCGATGGTTCAACAATCTGCTTCAGTTGGCGTGGCGACCTCTGGCGGGTCCCCGCCGCTGGCGGCCAAGCCATGCGGCTGACAGTGCACCCCATGGATGAAGACTTCAGCGCGTGGAGCCCCGATGGTCAAACAATCGCCTTCAACTCCACCCGCTCCGGCTTCCGAAATGTCTATCGGATGAAAGCCGACGGCACGGCCGTGCAAGCGGTGACCCGGGAGGACCGGTCTCATGTTCTAGCGGGTTGGGCCGATGGCCAGACGATTGCGGTGAGTGCTTGGCGGGAGGCGGATGTCCACAAGAACCCCAGGCCTTACTTTGTCGATGTCGGCGGCGGCCCGATCACCCGCATGCACGACGCGTTTGGTCGCTCGCCCGTGGTCAGCCCCGACGGCAGATACGTGGCCTTTGTGCGGGGTCGCGCGAGTTGGACGAAGCCCTTTCTGACCAACAGCGACAACCGCGACCTCTGGCTATACGACCGGCAAGCGAACCGTTTCCGCCGACTCACCACCAACCCCGGCAACGACGGCATGCCGAGGTGGATCGACAGTGAAACGATCGCCTATCTTTCCGCTCGGCTGCCTGATCGCGTCAATCTGTACCGCCTCAATATCAATGACGATGAGTCTAAAGCTCGTGCGCTCACCGTGTTCAAGCATGATGATGTTCAGCACTTTGACCTCGCCCGGGAGGCGGGCTCGATCGTCCTGCATGTATGGGACAAGTTGTACACGCTGGACCTGAGTGAGGAGCAGGCCGAGCCCAAGCCGATCATGGTTACGGCGCCGACGGATACGAGCGGCCGGACCATCATTAAGCCGTTGCAGGGGAGCGCGAATCAAGCCGTGCTATCCCCTGACGGCAAGGTCATGGCGATCAGCATCCATGGTGAGCTATTCGTTCGTACGCTTGACTCGGAGAACCCGGCCCAGCGCATCACTCGGCACCCTGCGCTGGATCATCAGCCCGCGTGGTCGCCGGATGGCCAGACGCTCTACTTCACTTCCGACCGTGACGGCACGCTCTCGATCTACCA
>JAHQVV010000095.1 GCA_019634195.1 Phycisphaeraceae bacterium
CGCCGGCTGGTCGACGGTTAGCATTGCAAGCGAATGCCTAGAAAGCGTTAAGGCAATGCGATGAAAGTGTTAGTAATAAAATTTTAGTTGTTTGCGGGTAGCGGCCGTCCCAGGTGTGTCGATCGCTTGCCCTTTACAATCTGCTGATGAGCGCGTCTGAACATCCCCCAACTGAGAAGCTGCCGCTGCTGCCCAAGCGGAAGAAGTTCTTGATCCCGATCATCATCCTGCTCTGCCTGACACTGATCGGGTCTGTCGCGGGGTTGTTCATCGGGTTCGCGTCGATCAAGTCAAGCGATGCGTTCAAGCTCACGATGGCCGAGCTCGAGGCGTCCGACGCGGTGAAGCAGCACGTCGGCCTGCCGCTGGACCCGGGCACGATCGTCATCGGTAAGCACGACGACCGCAACGGCACCTACGACCTGACCTTCGCGATCAGCGGGCCCAACGGCAGCGCCGCGGTCCGCAGCCGGTGCGAGAGCGAGGCCGAGGGCGACCCTTGGCAGATCACGTTCCTGGACATCGGCGTCGGCGGTCGGGAGGGCACGGTGATCACGCTGATCGGCGACCCTAAGAACCCGCCGGGGTCGAATTAGGAGGGTGTAGCGGGAGACGCGCAGCGTCGCATGCCATCTGTGAGAGATGCTTCGAACGGGACGCTGCGCATCACCCGCTACACCGCAAGGCCAACTAAACTGTGCCCATGCTCCTGCTCGCCGATCCCTGGCTCCACAACCTCGACCCGTTCGCGATTCAACTGCCCGGGTTTGTCGGCGACCTGCTCAACGGCGGGGTCCGCTGGTACGGGCTGTCCTACCTGCTCGGCTTTGTGATCGGCTTCTTCATTATCCGTCGGGTGTTAACAGCCGGTGTCTCCTCCCTCAAGCCCGAGCAAACGATGGACCTGGTCGTCGCCATCGCGATCGGCATCGTGCTCGGCGGCAGGCTGGGCTACGTCGTCTTCTACCAGCCCAGCCTGTTCCTCGATTTTGGCAACAGCTTCCCGTTCTGGGGTGTCTTTAAGATCAACCAGGGCGGCATGGCCAGCCACGGCGGGATCATCGGCGGGGCGGCGGGCTGTGTCTTCTTCGTCTGGCGGCAGAAGATGTTCAGCCCGAATAAGACGCTGCACATCTTCGATCTCATGGCCTTCGGCGGGCCGCTGGGCCTGTTCTTCGGGCGCATCGCCAACTTCATCAACGGCGAGCTTTTCGGCCGGGCTTGCCCGCGCGACTTCCCGCTGGCGGTGCAGTTCCCCCAGGAGATCGCCGAGACGTGGACGCCTGAACAGGTGGCTGACCTTCGGCAGTTCGCCCTCGATCAGGGCGAGGTGTATTCCCAGACCCAGTTCGGCGCGCTGTATGAGTCGACGCTCGCGCATGTGCAGGCGGGCGATGCGGCGTGGGTGGCCTACTTGGCTGAGCACCTGACACCGCGCTACCCCAGCCAGCTTTTTGCCGGGTTGGCCGAGGGCGTGATTGTGTTTGTGGTGCTGTTGATTTTGTACCGCAAGCCCGTGAAGGCCGGTCTCATCGGCGGGGCGTTCTGCGTCAGCTACGCGTTGATGCGAGTCTTCAACGAGTTCTTCCGCCTGCCCGACAGCCAGTTCATCGAGGACGGCCAACTGCCTGCGGTAACGCAGGGCCAGCTCTTAAGTATCGGCTTGTTCATCTTCGGCGTGGTGACGCTCGTGATCGCATTACGCAGCAAGCAAGAAAAGCTCGGCGGGTGGATGCAGCCAAAGAAGATAGAAACCAATAGTTGAACCACTGAGGTATAGAGGTATGAGAAGCAGCACATGCAGCTCAGTCGATCTCTGTGATTAACTCCGTGTTCTCTGGGCCTCTGTGGTTGAAACGAGTGGAATCAATCCAGCTCGATCCGCGGGTCGACCCAGGCGTAGGCGAGGTCGACGAGCAGGTTGAACACGATGAGCATGGTCGCGAAGACGAGGACGACGCCGAGGATGACCATCTGGTCTTTGTTCTGCACGGCGTAGACGAACTCTTGTCCGATGCCGGGGATGTTGAAGATCTTTTCAACGACGAACGAGCCAGTCATGACCGACGCGGCGGCCGGGCCGAGGAACGAGAGGACGGGCAGGAAGGCGACCTTCAGCGCGTGCTTGAAGAGCGCATCACGGTGGGACAGGCCCTTGGCCCTTGCGGTGCGGACGAAGTCGGACGACATGATGTCGGCGAGCCCCAGCCGGATGAGCCTTGCGATGTAGGCGGCGGGGGCGAGGCCCAGCGCGATCGCGGGCAGGATGATGCTCTTGGGGCCGGACCACCCGCCGAGCGGGAAGTGCAGCCAAGTGAGGCTTGGGAAGTACAGCCGGGTCAGGCTCGCGCCGACGGCCAACAGGATCGCGCCGGTGACAAAGCTGGGCAGTGAGATACCGATGAGCGTGACGGCCAGCGAGCCGGAGTCGAGCGCGGACTTGGGCTTGAGCGCGCCGAGGACGCCCGCGGTCGTGCCGATCAGCAGTCCGATGGCGATCGCGCAGAGGCCGAGCGAGGCGGACACAGGGAAGCCGTCCTTGATGATGTCCGCGACCTTTCGGCCGGAGCTTGCGGTGGATTCGCCGAAGTCGCCGCGCGTGACGATGCCCTCGACGTAGCCGGTGAAGAAGATAAGCGGGCCTTTGTCCATGTTGTAGCGTGCTTCCATGGCACGCTTGACGGACTCGTCGACTTTCTTGGCGCCCTCGGCGTTGAACGGGTCGCCGGGCATAACCCACGCCATCGTGAACGAGACCGTGAGGATCACGAGCAGGATGATGGGCAGCTGGATCAGGCGTGAGAGGATGAGTCGGAGCATTGGTGGTTTGGTCGTGATGGTTTTGGTGGGACAGGCTTCCAGCCTGTCATGATCTTCGGTTTGTGGAATGACAGGCTGGAAGCCTGTCCCACCAGTTACTTATCGCGTTTCATGGGGACCAGTTCGAGGCGGAGGTTGTTCCACGCGTTCTGCCGGATGTCGACCTTGTCTTCGTCGTAGATCGTCACGGTCGTGTAGTAGAAGATCGGGACGATCGGCGCGTCCTGCAGGAGCATGGCCTCCGCTTTAGCGAGCAGTCCGAAGCGTTTTTCTTTGTCGAGCTCCAGGGCGGCCTGTTTGAGTAGCCCGTCGTACTCGGGGTTCTCGTACTTGCAGTCGTTGTTCGAATCACCGACGCGGTACATGTCCAGCCAGGTGGTGGGGTCGGCGTAGTCGCCGAACCAGCCGGCGCGGCGGGTGTAGTAGTTGCCCTTGGTGCTGCGTTCGAGCAGGACCTTGAACTCGATCTGCTCAAGCTCGACCTTGATGCCCAGGTGGTCTTCCCAGTTCTTCTTGATGGGCAGGGCGATGTTGGCGTGGCCTGGGCCGGCGTCGTTGTTGACGGTGATCTTGATGGGTGGGAAGCCCTCGCCGCCCGGGTAGCCCGCCTCGGCGAAGAGCTGCTTGGCGGCCTCGGGGTCAAACGGCAGGCCCGCTTCGGCCGGGCCGATGTAGCCGGGGATCTCTTTGTCGGGGACCATGAGCAGGGCCGTCGGCTCGTTCATCTCGGTGACGTTCTGCACGATCTGCTCGCGGTCGATGCACATGCCCATCGCCCGGCGGACTTTGGGGTCGACCATCGGGTTGGGTGCGCCGCTGGGCAGGGTCGGCCGGCAGTTGAACTCGTAGTAGTACGTGCCTGCGTTGGGGATGTTGTGGATGTAGGCCCACTCGTCGGGGTTCTGCCGCTTCTGCTCCATCAGCTTCTGCTTGATCCCGCCGACGCCGGGGATCCAGTCGAGCAGGCCCTCTTCGTAGCGGAGGAACTGCAGGTTCGCATCGGGGATCGTCTCCTGCACGACGCGGATGTTGCCCATGTTGTCCGCGTTCCAGTAGTACGGGTTCTGGTCAAAGACCATGCGCACCTTGTGCCGCCACTCGCTGAGGACGTACGGGCCGTTGGTGACCAGGCGGTCCGGGTCGCCGAAGTAACTATCGGGGATGTACCAGCCCGCGTCGTCGATGTCGGCCATCGGCTCGAGGTGGTGCTTGGGCATCGGCGAGAAGGTCGGGAACGCGCAAAGCGCATCGAAATAAGCGGTCGGTGCTTCGAGCGTGACCACGAGCGTGCGGTCGTCGAGCGCTTTGACGCCGACCTTTTCTTCGAACGCCTTGAGCGTGACTTCCCATCGCTCTTCGGGGGAGAGCTCGAGCTGCTTCTCGAAGTCGGGGTACTTCTCTAGGAAGGTCTTGCGCTCTTCGTCTTTCTTCTTCTGGTCTTCTTCGTCTTCGCCCTTGAACATGGCTTCGTAGGCGTCTTTATTGACCAGCGCGCCGCGCCATTCTTTGAACTCTTTGACGCCGGCGATGATGTTGTAGAGCGTCTCGTACTTGCCGGCCGTCTCTTTGATCATCCCGCGACGCCAGCCGAAGACGAAGTCATCTGCAGTGACGGGCACGCCGTCGGACCACTTGGCGTCCTCGCGGATTTTGAAGGTGTAGGTCAGGCCGTCCTCGGAGACGGTGGGCATGCTTTCTGCGGTGCCGGGCTCGATGCCGTCGCCGCCCCATTTGATGACCAGCAGCGGCTCGTAGATGCACTTGACGACGCGGAAGTCGGTCGAGGCGGAGGTCCGGCCCGGGTCCATGTTGCCCGGGTCGTTGGGGATGGCAAAGCGTAGGGTGCCGCGGTCGTCGGCGTCGTCGGGCAGTTCGGACGGGCCGGGGTCAAAGCTCGTGAACGCGGCGAAGAGCGTGAAGATCGCGATCAGGCCAAAGATGACGGCAAAACGGAGCATGGGCACAGTTTAGCGTTTAGCGGGCGACGCGAAGCGTCCCGTGCGAACTGACAGAGGAGTTGAACGGGACGCTTCGCGTCACCCGCTACACAGATCACTCGTCATCTTCGACGATCTGGACTAGTGTCATGCGGAAGCTGAGGACAGCGTTCTCAGGGATGAGTCCGCCGGCGACGCTGTGCTTGCCGTAGGCGAGGTAGGGCGGGATGGTCAGTTGGCGTGACTCACCGGGGCGCATGCCGGTGATGCCCAGTTCCAGGCCCTGGATGACCTCGTTGTTGCCGAGGGTGATGCGCATGGGCTTGCCGCGGTGGAGGGTTGCGTCGATGACCTCGTCCCGGCCCTCGACGCGGGCGAGGTAGTGCAGGTCGATGGTGTCGCCGGGCATGGCGGGTCGGGATGCGATTTCGCCTTGCGATTCGATGATGTAGCTGACGCCGGGGCGGACAGAGACGAGTTGGACATCGAGGAGGAAGGGCCGGTCGGGGACGCGCTTGATGCCGGGCAGGGTGCCCTGGTCGGAGTGGCCCCGGGGGACGAGCAGGCGGAGCTGTTCGCCCTCGCGGATGCCGGCCAGGCCCTCATCAAGGGCGCGGATGGCCTGGCCCGAGGCGAGGATGAAGGATTGCGAGGCGTCGTTGATCAGCGGCTTGCCGTCGAGCGTCTGGGCGGTGTAGCGGATGGTGAGGTAGTTGCCGGCGCGGGCGGAGGCGCCGTCGGTGACGTGGGTGATCTTGTAGCGCAGGCCCGAGGCGGTGTGGCGGAAGTCGTCGTACTTGGTCTGGCGCGGCTGGGGCTGGACAGGCTTAACGCTGATGGGCACGACGCGGGGCTCGCGCGTGGCGGACAGCGTGCGCGTTGGCGAGGCGTGGGTGTCGACGAAGACCGGCTCGGGGTCGTCGTCCATGCCGTCGGGCATCGCCAGACGGGCCGGCTCGGTGTGCACGGGCTCGGCAGGCTGCAGCGGGGCGGCGGCGAGGCCGGGCGTGCTCGGCTCGGTGTGGACGGGCTTAGAAGAGACCGGCGCGATGGCGACGGGCTTGATCGGGGCGGGCTCGGTCAATGCTGCTTCGTC
>JAHQVV010000096.1 GCA_019634195.1 Phycisphaeraceae bacterium
ATCATCGTCTCCTCAGGGGGGTTGGGCCGGGCATGTCAGGCGCAGATACGAGGGGGCCTGTGGAGGCAGAGGGGTGCTGCTCCGCTATCTAATGTGCCGGGCGGTGCGTTGGATTGCACGGGTTTGAAGAAAAGTTGCGGGTGTTCACACGCGGTGCAGGGGTTTGGCGGTCGCGGGGCGTGGCGGCGGGGCGGGTTGGCTGGCAGGCGTTGCGGGGGTGTAAGGGGTGTGTGGGTTGTGCGCGCGTGGAGTGGGTTTGGGGCTTGATTGAGGGGGATGGCTTGGCGGGGGGGGTATCGTCCCCCCGCCTTGGGAGGCGTGTGGGAGGGGGCGCGCCGATTGTGCGCAGAAGGGTTTGGGGGGCCTGATACGGACAGCGGGTGACCTGGACGTTCTGGGGCACGTCACAGAGCTTTGGGCTTTGGGTGTGGGCGGCGGTGCTATTTCCGCTATAATCCTCGATTCGCGCGGGCGGCGGCCTGCGGAGACGAAAACCAACCCAAGCGGGAGCTGACCTTTGAGTACGCGTAGGCCGTTTATCGGTGGCAACTGGAAGATGAACCTGCACCAGCAGGACGCGGTCGATCTGGCGTTGGCCCTGGCCGACAAGGTCAGCGGCGACGCGGTGCAGGTCGCGGTGTTCCCGGCCCTGCCGTACCTGCTGCCGGTCGCGGCCGTGCTGCACGAGAAGGGCGCCCCGATCGCGGTCGGCGCTCAGGACGTCTACACGCAGCCCAACGGCGCGTACACCGGCGAGGTGTCGCTGTCGATGCTGCAGGACTGCGGCGTGACGTGCGTGCTCGTCGGCCACTCCGAGCGTCGCCACGTCATCGGCGAGGCCGACCCGCTGATCAACGAGAAGGTCCTCGCGTCGCTGGAAGCGGGCATGGACGTGATCCTCGCGATCGGCGAGAAGATCGAGCAGCGCGAAGCGGGCAAGACCGACTACATCAACACCGGGCAGCTCGGCTACGGGCTTGCGGGTGTGACCGATGAACAAATGAAGCGCGTGACGATCGCGTACGAACCCGTCTGGGCGATCGGCACCGGCAAGACCGCGACGCCCGGAGACGCGCAGCGGGCGCACATGGTCATCCGCCAGGCGATCGCGTTCATGTTTGATCAGGACATCGCCGACGGCGTGCGGGTCCAGTACGGCGGGTCGATGAAGCCGGGCAACGCGGCCGAGCTGCTGGCCCAGCCGGACATTGATGGCGGATTGATTGGCGGGGCGTCGCTGAAGGCGGACGACTTCGCCGCGATCATCGACGCCGCGGCGGTGCCCGCGTAAGGCACAGAAACGAAGCGACTAAAGGGTAAAACAAGCGATGCAAGCTCTTCCGACAACTCTCCAACTGTTAGCCCGTGGCGAATCACCCGGCGCGGGCATCTGGCTCATGGCCATCGGCTTCGCGGCGACCTGCATCATCATGATGCTCGTCGTGCTCATCCAGAAGCCTAAGGGCGGCGGCCTGTCCGGCGCGTTCGGCGGCGGCGCGGGCGGCGGCTCAAGCCAGGCGTTCATCGGCGGCGGCGTGGGCAACGTCCTCACCGTCGTCACCGTCGTCCTGTTCATCTTCTTCCTGCTGCTGGCCGGCTCGATGACGCTGGCGATCAACGCCGGCGACGAGGTGCCCGCGGAAGAAGACGCCGAGCAGGTCGAGCAGGACGGCGCGGGTGCGCCCGAAGGCGCAGCGGAACTGCCGCCTGTCAAGCCCGAGACAGAAACCGGGCCTGAGCCTACTGAAGAAGCGGAAGGCGAAACGCCTGGGACCGAAACACCCGCCCCTGAAGGTGAGGCGGCTGAAAGTGAAACGCAAGCGCCCGAGCCCGCAGAACCGGGCGAGTAACCGGGATGCCGCAGCATTGCTTCCGCAACGCGGCGGGCTTGAAACGAATCGATCCAAACTCAGACGAGCCGGCGTAGATACGCCGGCTCGTTTTTCTTTCGTCGAGGCGCGGGCACCCATCTAGTATGATGCCCGCTCTCACGTTCTTTTTTGCAAGGCATCTCGCCATGATCCATTCTATGACAGGCTTCGGGGAGGCATCCGCCGGGGCCAACGGCATCGGGTTCTCGCTCGAGCTGCGCAGCCTGAACAACAAGTTTTTTAAGCTCTCCTGCAGGCTCCCCGACGAGCTGGCCGGGCTGGAAGCCGAGCTGGAGCAGGCCCTGCGCAGGGGCGTCGCCCGGGGGTCGTTTGTGCTGACGATGAAGCTGAAGATCGACGACGAGCGCGCCGCTTCGGATGTCAATGAGAACGTGCTGCTGTCCTACCTGGACCACCTCGAAACCGTCCGCAGCAAGGTCCACGACCAGGCGGTCAATATCGACCTGACCCAGCTCCTGGCGTTGCCCGGCGTGCTGCAGCCTGCGGTGGACGAGGGAAAGATCGTTGAAGAGGCCCGGCCGATCGTGCAGGACCTGCTCGAGCAGGCGCTGGGCAAGCTCAAGCAGATGCGCACCGTCGAGGGCGTGTCCCTAGCCGAGGACCTGTCCAAGCAGTTAGAGGTGATCCTGGACCGGTTGTCGGTGATCCGGGGGCGGGCGCCGCACGTGATCGACGAGTACCACGACAAGCTGAGCAAGCGCGTCGGCGAACTGCTGGCCAAGGCGGAACTGAAAGTCAGCGAGCCGGACCTCTTGAAAGAGGTCGCGATTTTCGCGGACCGCGCGGACATCAGCGAGGAGATCACCCGGCTGAGCGGGCACGTCGACCAGTTCCGCGAGGTGCTGGCGGCGAAGGCGGACGAGCCCGCGGGCCGGACGCTGGACTTCCTGGCCCAGGAGATGCTGCGCGAGTCGAACACGATCGGCAGCAAGTGCAACGACGCGCAGATCAGCCGGTGCGTCGTCGAGCTCAAGAGCGCGATCGATCGGATCAAGGAGCAGGTGCAGAACGTCGAGTAGGGCTGTGGGCGGCCTTCAGCACGTCTATCCCCATCTGCCTCTCATAGAATATTGCCAGAAGCTGCGTCTTTTTTGCCGCCGCCCCGTTTATAGGGGTGACGGGAGGCATGTCGCCTCCCCCCAGAAGAAAGGTCAGCACCATGACACAGCCATCCCCTATCGAGTTCCCCGGCAACAACCGCATCCACCTGGCGCTCGCGGTGACAGACCTGCAGCGCTCCCTCGGGTTCTACGAAACGCTGCTTGGCACTGCACCGGCCAAGGTACGCCCCGGGTACGCGAAGTTTGAGCCGGAGGACCCGTCGGTCAACCTGACGCTCAACGAGGTGTCTCAAGCCGACCCGATCGGCAAGCCCGCGACGCACTACGGCGTCCAGGTCAAGAGCACCGATGCAGTGCACCAAGCCGTCGCCCGGCTTTCCAAAGCAGGGCTGGCGATCAGCGTTGAGGAAAACACCACGTGTTGTTTCGCTGTGCAAGATAAGGCTTGGGTCACAGACCCCGACGGCAACAGCTGGGAAGTCTTTGTGGTCCTGGAGGCGGATGCGCCCCAGAACACCGAAGCCAACACCAACTGCTGCAACACAAGCTCGGAGCAAAGCACCGGCAGCGCGTGCTGCGCGTAACCACGATGAATCGCCACGAACCATCCACCGAACAGATATGGGAACTCCTCAGCGATCGGCTGAGGGGTTTCCTCACGCGCCGTGTCTCCGACCCACAACTCGCCGAAGACCTCCTGCAAGAAACCTTCCTCCGGATACACCAAAAGGTCGGGGATCTGGATGACCAGGGGCGGATCTCGGCCTGGGTCTTCCGCATCGCAAACAACCTTGTCATCGACCACTACCGGTCAAACAAGAGGGCCGATGAAAAGGGGCTCGAGCACGCTGCGGCACCAATAGAAGACCGCGACAACCTCAATCACTTCGTCGCTGGCTGGCTACCAGATTTCATCGCGGCCTTGCCCGAGACCTACCGCGAAGCGGCACGGCTGTACGAGTTAGACAGACTACCGCAGCAAGAGATCGCGGATCGGCTGGGGCTTTCGCTGTCGGGCGCGAAATCACGAATCCAGCGTGGCAGAGCAAGGCTGCGTTCTATGTTGCAGGAATGCTGTTCGTTTGAACAAGACCGGCGTGGCAACATCATCGGCTACCAATCAAAGTCCTCAACGGGTTGCGACTCATGCAACGATGGACGCGGATGCTGATCGGAACGAAGGCGAGGTTGCGGGCTGAATAGCCTTCCTAGCAATCCTTTCTCAGGTCGATTACGATCGGCATCGGCCAAAGCACGAGTTCATTCAAACGCGAGATCGAATTCGCCTAAGCTAGTCCACGATGTGTACTCATCTGTAAACGCCACACGCCCCAGGATCACGCCGTATGGAAGATGTGTCGTGCTCATTGCTGGCCTTCTCCGGCGCATCGGCCGGGCACATCTGGGTGGTACTGGGGATCGCGGCGGCGGCGACGCTGGGCTGCGTCGGTATCCACTACGAGACCATCCGCATGCTGGTCAAGACGCTGCATCGCAAGACGGACCGGCGGTCCCGGCCGGTGCTGGTCGTGACGGTGCTGGTCCTGCTCGCCGTGCACCTGATCGAGGCGGCGATCTATGCGTTTGCCTACCGGCTCGTGTTCCTGATCCACCCCGAGCAGCCGAGCCTGCTGGACGGGCCCTACGACGGCAGCTTCGGCGACACGCTGTATTTCTCGCTGTCGGTGTACACCACCGTCGGCTTCGGGGACATCGCGCCGCTCGGTCCGGTGCGCCTGCTGGTGGGCATCGAGGCGCTGGCGGGGCTGGTGCTGATCACGTGGTCGGCGTCGTTCACCTTCCTGATCATGCAGCGGATCTTCTCCCGCGAGTTCAAGACGGAATAGCCGGCCGATTCATATCAAACAAGCGATTGAATTGATTGCCGATCGGCCTGAACGGTCGTCAGCTAGCTTAGCAGCGTGTATAGGAGCTTTACAAGGCGCGGGGTAGCGATCGCGTGATTCAAACAACCCGATGAAGCGATCGATTGAATCACGCGGTTGCGCCGAAGCCGAACTCGTTGTCCAACAGTGACGAGGCCAAGCAGCCGGGGTTCTGCAGCATCTGCGTCGCCTGCTCGGGGTGCAGGGGCTTGGAGAATAGCCAGCCCTGGGCGTACTGGCAGGAGAGGGTCTGCAGGGTGGCGATCTGTTCCTGGGCGGTGATGCCCTCAGCGACAACGTTGAGCTTGAGGTGGTCGGCGAGCTGGGTGATCGTCGAGATGATCGCGCTGGAGCGGTGGGTCTTATCCATCTGCATCGCGGTGCGTGCATCGTCGAGGAAGGCGCGATCGATCTTGAGCGTGTCGAAGGGCAGCTTGTGCAGCACGCTCAGCGAGGAGTAGCCCGTGCCGAAGTCGTCCAGCGCCAGGCCCAGGCCCAGATCCTTGAGCTGGCTGAGGCGGTCGGCCATGAAGTCCAGGTCGTTCATCACCGCCGTCTCGGTCAGCTCGATCTGGAGGCTGCCGGCGTCTAGGCCGTGGTGCTTGAGCTGGTCTTCAAAGTGCTGGACGAGGTCGGCCTCGTAGAGCTGGATACGCGAGAGGTTGATGTTCAGGAAGCGGCCCGTGAGCCCAATACCATTCCACTCCGCGAGCTGCTGGCAGGCCTGCCCGATGACCCAGCGCCCGATCTCGCCGATCAGGTTGACGCCCTCGGCGATGGGGATGAATTCGGTCGGCGAGACCTCGCCGTGCACCGGGTGGGTCCAGCGGAGCAGCGCCTCGAAGCCCACAGGCGTGCCGGTCTGCAGGTCGATGATCGGCTCGTAGACCAGCGAGAGCTCATCCCGGACAAGGGCGTGTTGGAGGTCCTGCTCCAGGCGGATGCGTTGGATGAGCTGGTCCTGCATGTTCTGGTCGAACAGGACGTAACGGGCCTTGCCGTTCTGCTTTGCGATATACAGGGCGCTGTCGGCGTCGCGGAGGATGTCCTCGGCCTGATCGTACTCGCCGTGGTTAATGGCGATGCCGATACTCGCGGTCGATGTGACGTCTTGGCCTGCGATCAGGTGCGGCTCTTTGAAAACATTGAGCAGGCGACGCGCAACGACCAAGGCGTCCTCTTTGGTATGGATCCCGTCGAGCAGGACGACAAACTCATCGCCGCCCAGCCGCGCGGGCAGGCACGCGCCGGCCTGGGTGCTGAACATGTCCCCGTCGCGCAGGTTTTCGTTCAGTCGCTTGGCGATGCCGATGAGCAGTTGATCGCCCGCCTCGTGTCCCAGCGTGTCGTTGACATTTTTGAAGCGGTCGAAGTCAAGGAACAGGATCGCGGAGTTGTGGCCTGGCGTGCGTCGACAACGCTGCAGCGAGGAGTCGACGTGCTCGAGCAGGGCCTTGCGGTTGGGCAGGCCGGTGAGCTCGTCGTGGTAGGCGATGTGCTTGAGCTGCTGGCCTTTTCGCTGCGACTCGGTGTTGTCCAGGAACGTCACCGCGATGCCGTCAGACAAGGGGACCATCGCGACGAGGTACCAATGCCCGGATTCGCCGACCTGGTAGTTCTGCTGGATCGGCTTGTCGTCGTTCACGACCGACAACAGGTCGCGGTACAACTCGTGGTGGGTCAACTGCGGCAACGCTTCTTTGAGCATCTTCCCGACGAGTTCTGTCTCGCCCTTGCCGATGAGCTGCTCGCCGGCCGGGTTGATGAGTTGGATCTGCAGGCCCGTGCAGTCCCCCGCCTCGTTGCGGAGGGCGTCGAGCACGCAGACGCCACCGAGCGAGCTCTCCAGGATGCCATTGAGGATGTTTTGCGATTGGCGCACTTCGTCGAGCTCGATCTGTGCGCGGTGGCGTCGTTGGGTGTCGACCCAGGTGTGTTCCGAGGCGCTGCGTTGCGCGATACCCAGCAGGCCGAAGCCGCCGGCCGCGATGACGAGCAGTGCGCCGAGTTCGGGCACGGTATTCAGGCTGTTGTAAAGCCCGGGGAGCTGGGCCTGGATCGGTTCGTTGAGCAGGCCCCAGAACAGCGCGGCGCCGAGCATCACCCCCGCCGCGGCGATCATCAACAGGCCGAGCATGCCGAAGCCCGCAAAGCCGGCTTGCTTGGGTGCCCGCCTACCGGCGGACAGCGCCATAACCAGGTCTTCGAGTTGGTCGCGTTGCTCGCTGGTTAGCCGCTCGAAGCACATGCCGTGGATGTGCTCCAGCGCGGCGTGCTGGCGGTGCCAGATGACCCGCACCCGCAGCCGTAGCGCCTGCTGGTCCAGCCCCTTGATCACGACGGTATGCTCGCCGGTCAGCCGCTTTCGGGTGAGCACGCGGATCCCGCTCGCCGACAGGTCAACGACCTGCCCGAGGTTACAGTCCATCCCGCGCGGCCTAAATCGGCTGCGACCGCGTTTATCCGAGACCTCGACCTGCACTTTCTGCCTCCAGCAGAGCCTTTACCTCCCACCGTACCTATGTTTATCGGCCGAGTTAAGACCCGACTCAAGGTAGCCCGGCCCAGGAAATCAGCCTAAAACCCTAGGCCCCAACCCGCTATCATCGTGGCCCCAACGACCAGGAGAACCCCATGACCACCGCCCTACGCCTTGCCCTGTGCCTTTCTCTGCTGTGCACCCTTGCCGCCTGCAAGGCCGCCTACTACAGCACGATGGAGACCCTCGGCTACGAGAAGCGCGACATCCTCGTGGACCGCGTCGAGGACGCCCGCGACGAGCAGGAGCAGGCCAAGGCCCAGTTCACCAGCGCACTGGACCAGTTCAAGGCCGTCATCGACTTCGAGGGCGACGACCTGGAAGCGATGTACAAAGAGCTCGACGCGGGCTACAAGAAGTCCAAGCGTGCCGCGAGCGACGTCGGCGACAAGATCGACTCGGTCGGGTCCGTTGCCCAGGCCCTGTTCGAGGAGTGGGAAGAAGAACTCAACTCGTACAACAGCGAGGAGCTGCGCGCGATCAGCGCGAAACGGCTCGACGAAACACGCAGCCGATACGAGCAGTTGATCGGCGCGATGGAGCGGGCCGAGGCGACGATCCCGCCGGTGCTGTCGTCGATGCAGGACCAGGTCTTGTTCCTCAAGCATAACCTCAACGCCCAGGCGATCGCCTCGATCCAGGGCACCGCCGAGGGCATCCAGAATGACATCCAGTCGCTGATCAGCGAGATGCAGAAATCGATCGACGAGGCCAACGCGTTCATCAACCAGATGGGCGGGGATGAG
>JAHQVV010000097.1 GCA_019634195.1 Phycisphaeraceae bacterium
CCACGGCCTGGCGACCGGCGGGATGTTCCTGTGCATCGGCATGCTGTACGACCGCTTCCACACCCGCGAGATCAACCGCATGTCCGGCCTGGCGAAGATCATGCCCGCCTGGGCGTTCTTCTTCTGCCTCTTCGCGTTCGCCTCCGTCGGCCTGCCCGGGCTCAACGGGTTCATCGGCGAGTTCCTCACGATGATCGGCACGTTCAGTTCGCGCGCGGTCAACGGCAGCCCGATCCTCGGGCCCTGGTACGCCATCCTCGCGGCGACGGGCGTCATCCTCGCCGCGATCTACCTCTTGTTCCTCGTGGGCAAGATCGTGTTCGGGCCCCTGAACCTGCCGCACTGGGAAGACACCGGCGAGACCGGCATCGCCGGCGGGCACGACCTCTCCTACCGCGAAGCGATGACGCTCGTGCCCATCGCCGTCGTCTGCGTCGCCATCGGCTTGTTCCCCTACCCGATCCTCCGCTCGCTTGAGCCAGCGATCCAGGAGCACACGCAGTATGTGCATGATGAGATCGACCGGATCGAGGCGGAGGCTGAAGATTCGGCGTTGGTGATAGAAGATTCGGATTTGAACGCCAAGACGCCAAGTCGCCAAGACGCCAAGGAAGATGAACACGATGCGATCACGCACGCCAAGGTAACTATCCAAAAACTGCGCATGAACCTTGACTTGGCAACATCGAACGAGGAAAGACACGCAATTGAACGCGAGATCACCGCAGCACTAGATTCACTAGTAAAACTAAGCACGAACGAGGGGGCCAACGAATAGTGAATGCCTTCCTCAATCAACCTAAATCCCCTTGCCTTTCTTGGCGTCTTGGCGCCTTGGCGTCTTGGCGTTACATGCCTTGGCAAACCACTGACCAATACACCGAGGAGGCCAACGACTAATGGACGCCACCCTCGAAAAGCTGCAGCACCTCTGGCCCGAGATCACGATGTTGATCGGGGCTTGTGCGTGTTTGATCGCCGGGCTTTCCAGCCACAAGGCGGTCCGTAAGGCGACGCCGATGGTCGCGGTCGGGACGCTGGCCGCCGCGGCGATCGTGCTCTTGTCGATCGGCACGGTGGAGGCGAAGCACTTCCTCGGCCTGGGTTCGTTTGCGGCTTACCTGAAGCTGGCGGTCTGCGGGATGGGCATCCTGCTGGTGTTCGTTGCGACGGGCACGGTGGACAAGATCAAGCAGGTCATGGACGCCGAGGCCAAAGACGGCAAGGCGTTTAATCCGGGCGACGACTACAAGGCCGAGTTCTTCGCGTTCATGCTGTTCTCGCTGACGGGCGTGATGATGACGGCCGGGGCGTCGGAGCTGGTCTGGCTGTTCCTGGCGTTGGAGCTGACGTCGCTGCCGACGTACGTGATGGTCGCGACCTCGCGGGACCGGGACAAGGGGCTGGCGCAGGAGTCGGCGGTCAAGTACTTCTTCCTCGGGGCGTTGTCGGCGGCGGTGTTCCTCTACGGCTTCACGCTGATCTACGGCGCGACGGGCCACACCGAGTTCGCCAAGATCGCGGCGTACGTGGGCGAGAACGGCGCGTCGCCGATGATGGTGATCGGCGTGGCGTTGGGGGTTGTGGGCGTGTGCTTCAAGATCGCGGCGGTGCCGATGCACTTCTACACGGCCGACGTGTACCAGGGCGCGGCGACGCCGGTGACGGCCTTCCTCGCGTTCGTCCCCAAGGCGGCGGGGATGATCGCCTTGATCGCCCTGCTGGGCCTCCCCCTGTCCGACGCGCACGCGTCGGCCGGCGATCTGCCGAGCCTGCCCGGGGCGCTGGTCTACCTCGTGGCCATCCTCGCGGCGGTGACGATGACGGTTGGCAACGCGCTGGGCCTGGTGCAGACGAACCTGAAACGCGTGCTGGCGTACTCCTCGATCGCGCACTCGGGCTACATGCTCGTGGGTGTGCTGGTCGGGCCGATGCTCGCGATGGAGTTGATGAAGGACAACCCCGAGGCGGACACCTCGCTGAGTAACGGCACCGCGGCGGTGCTGTTCTACCTGATCGCCTACGGGCTGAGCACCATCGGCGCGTTCGCGGTGCTCGGCTGCCTGACGCGTAGGGACGGGGGCGAGGTCGAGACGTACGACGACCTCGCGGGCATGCGGACGCGGCACCCGTTCCAGGCGGGCGTGCTGCTGGTGAGTGTGATCTCGCTGGTTGGTTTGCCGCCGCTGGTGGGTTTCTTGGGCAAGCTGTACCTGATCGGGTCGGCGTTCTCGGCGGGCACAAGCGGCTCGGGTTATGCCGGCTTGTACCAGGGCCTGGTCGTGCTATTGATCATCAACTCGGCGATGAGCGCGGGCTACTACCTGCGGATCGTGGGCGTGGCGTTCTTTGGCGAGGACCAGGGCCAGACGGTTGAGACCGCCCCGCCGCTGCGTCGGGCGGGTGGCGTGGTCGCGGCCTTGGCGTCGATTGCGTTGGGCGGTTACCCCAGCGCGGGCTTCTTGGCGAGCCAAGCGAAAGACGCGGCCGAGCCCGTCGATCAGCCGGATCAGGTTGAGGCGGCTGCGATCAACGGGCCCGCGAGCGACGCCTGATTTACTCGGCGGGTCGTGCGCTCTGTTGTTCTTCGACGAACTTCGCGTAGTCCCGCAGCAGCCGGCGTTGCCGCTCAGCAAAGCGTGAGACCTCGGGGAGGTCCTGCCGACCGATCGCGGTGCGGAGCAGGTCTGCGTCTGCCTCGGTCGCGTGGGTGGTCAGCAGCGAGAGCCAGACGAGCTTGGATTTGCTCTGCGTCGCGCGGTCCAGCAGGCCGGGGTAAGTCGTGTTGTCCTCTGACAAGCCGATGGCGTTGTCAATAACCCATGCCCGCAGCGCCTCGGTGCCCTGGTCGTACGCCGCGAGCAGCGGCGGCGTCAGCTTCAGGACCATGGCGTTGTCCATCAGTTCGGGCTGTGCGTCCCGGCTCAGCGCCGCCAAGCGCTGTGTCGCGAGCAGCTTCTGGCTCGGCACATCGCTGGCCAGTTGTGTCAGCCAGGCATCGATGGCCTGCTCGCTGGCCTGCCGCGCCTCGACGAGGCAGTCGCGCACATCGGAGACCCCGCCGACCCCGCTGGGCAGCCAGGCGCCGACCGGCGTGAGCGTGGGGTTGACCAGGAGCCTTGCATCGAAGGCGAACGGGGCCCCGGGGTTGGTCGCGCGCAGCAAGCCGAACTGGTGGTAGTCCAGACGCACGTCCACGATCACGCGTTCGCCCGCCTTGAGGCTGAACTTGCGGCCCAGGTCGATCACGATCGGCTGGCTCGGGGGCATCAGGCGCCCGGCGTTGGACGCGGAGATTGTCACGATCGC
The DNA here is from genome assembly GCA_019634195.1 of Phycisphaeraceae bacterium. GTDB lineage: Bacteria > Planctomycetota > Phycisphaerae > Phycisphaerales > Phycisphaeraceae > JAHQVV01. The sequence goes on from JAHQVV010000097.1 coordinate 3,310, forward strand.
CTTCTGGTTGATCGGGCCTTGCTCCGTGATCGCCAGCGGGAAGCGTGAGGTGTTCCAGAGGGTGATCTCGCCGGTGATCGGCTCGAGCGGCTTGATGCGTTGGGGCTTGATCTTCATGCGGACGTCCAGCCAGGGGGTCCGCTCGATATCCACAAGCCAGAAGGCCTCGGGGAACTTTGCCATCAGCGCGAGCAGCGCCTTGCCGGAGGTGGTGGGTTGTGGCGGGGTCTGGATCTCAAGCATCGCCCGCCCGGCGGCGAGTGCGGCGAGCGACGAGGTCGATGCGGATTCGATGTAGTTCTGCAGCAGGCGGGCCTTGCCCGCGTCGTCCGTCCCGGTCGCCAGCGCCAGGCCACAGGCGGCCAGCGCGTGCTGCTCGGCATGCGGCTTGAGGGCCTGCCTCGCGGTTAAGGCGTCGCCGCGACGCAGCGCGATCCAGCCCAACGCGACGGGGTCGCTGGCGTTGTCCTTGGCGACCTGCTCGGCCTGATCCAGGTCCGGGGCGAACACCGCGGCGATCCGGGCGAGGTCCTTGCCCGCCTGGGCCGATGTGTCCTCAGCGCCTTGAGGGTCTTGGTCGTTTTGCAGCTGGCGTGTGATCTGATCAAAGACGATCTGCGCCTTGTTGCTGTCCTCTGAGTCACGGAGCACCGCGAGTTGGATCAACGCCAGGCCGAGCGGCAGGTCCACCGCTTGCGTCGGCGGGGCCTCTTCGCCATCCTCCCCCGCCGGCTCGGCTGGTCCGGCTGGCGTCTGGTTCAGTGCCGCTTCGAACTCTTCAAGCAGTTGCAGCAGCAGCGTATCCTGGCCCGACATCGCCAGGCACTGGGCCCAGTTGGTGTACGCGTGCAGCGGCAGCGGCTCGGGGCTTAGGCGTGTGGAGACGACCTGATACTGCTGGGCAGCGCGAACAAACGCGCCCTGCTCGGCCAGCATCGATGCCAGGGCGACTCTTGGCTCAGGCCTTAAGGGGCCGGCCCGGATCACGTTGACCGTCGCGGTCCCGCGGCGGACCTCGTCCCCGCCGAGCTCGGTGACCAGGGCGAGCATGGTCTGCGCGGCCTCCAGGTTCGTCGGATCGGCGCGGGCCGCCTCGACCGCCCACTTGCGGCGTGCCTTCTCATCGAGCAGCTCGCTGGCGACGGCGTACGCGGTGGTCGCCAGCTGCGAACGCAGTGGGCCCGACAAGGCTTGGCCGGCCGCGCTGTTCAGGAGCGTTTCGACTTCACGGAGCCGGTCGTCGAGCGTGTTGGTATTCGCCAGGCGGAACTGGATCAGATCGAACCGGGCCCGGTCGTCATCGACGCCGGTGTCCAGGTAGCCGACGAGGGCTTGCTCGTAGGCGTCTTGATCGCCCGAGGTCTGCGCAAGCTCGGCCCGCATGGACCAAGCCAGGGCGTTGTCGGGGTTGAGCTGGATCGCGGCGTCCAGGAGCGTGCCCGCCAGCACGAGCGGGTCTTCGGTTTCGATCACCTCGGAGAAGGTCATGAACGACAGGGCCGAGCGTATGTAGGCATCCGAGAGCTGCTCGTTGACGCGCGTGTTGACCTCTTGGGCCTGCGTCGAGAGGGTAAGCAGGCAGAGTGCCGATAATAAGAGTCGCTTGATCATCATGTTCTTTATCGTGTATTGAAAGCGTATCCGTGCAATCGGGTGGTTCGCGAGCGTACTCAAGACAGGCCTGGCAGATCGTAATGGCCGGTTATCACGCTATAGAGCACGTGCGAGGTGCATACGAGCAATACGACGAGTGTGATGAGCTTGATCGCGGCGGTAAAGAACTTGCCCGCCTCAGGGACGAGCGGGTCGATCACGCACGTCATGGCCAGGAGCAGGCTGGCCGCGATGAGGGCCAGGGCAGCGGCCAAGGGCTCGTGGGTTCCAAACGCGCCCAACAGCAGGCCCAGCCCGAGCACCAGCACCGCCTGCGCGACGCAGAAGGCCAGCAGGCCCATCACGATCCGCGTCTTGTGGCTCATGGATCCCCCTGTCAGGCGTTAGGCGACACCCGTCGCGTTCGGGAGGCCGGCGGCGAGTTCGTGGGTTATCGCCTCGGCCTGCCCGGCGGGGTCGTCCGGGTGCTCGTGCATACGCCGCACCATCGCCGAGCCGACAATCGCCGCGTCCGCCACGGCGACAACATCGCGCACCTGGTCCGCGCTAGAGATGCCAAAGCCCACGGCCATCGGCGCATCGGTGACGTCGCGCAGCTTCGCCAAACGGCCGGGCAGCTCAGGCGGCAGCGCACGGCTCTCGCCCGTGATGCCGCGGCGGGATACCACGTAGACGAAGCCCGTGCTCGTAGCGGCGATTTGTTGAGCGCGCTGGATCGGCGTCGTCGGCGCGATGAGCATGCTCAGGATCAGCCCCGCGCCTGCCGCGGCATCCCGCGCCGCCCGGGACTCTTCGAGCGGCAGGTCGGGGAAGATGAATCCATCAAAGCCGGCCTGGGCGGACTGCTTGACGAACGCGCCGAGCCCGATGCGGTAGACGATCGAGTAGCTGACCATCGCGACCAGGCCCATCTCGGTCTGGTCACGCAGGGCCGCGACCTGCTCGAAGACCTGCTCGACGGTGGCGCCGCTGTCCAGGGCCCGTGTCATCGAGGCCTGGATCACCGGGCCGTCGGCGATCGGGTCGGAGAAGGGGATGCCGACCTCGCAGATGGAGGCGCCGCCGCGCTGCAGCGCGGGGATCACTCTGCCGAGCAAATCGACGCCGCCATCACCCGCCGTAATAAACGGCATCAAGGCCTTGCCCCCCTGCTGCTGGTGGGTTTGAAAAATACGGTCGATGCGGTTCATAACCGGACAGAATATCAAGTCTGGATCGGGTGGGTACCCG
>JAHQVV010000098.1 GCA_019634195.1 Phycisphaeraceae bacterium
GCCCACCACTGCTGGCTGTGCATCAACCCCAAGGAAGCCGAGGACCCCGGCTTCGCCCGTGAGGTCATCGGCCTCATCCCCGGCTTCCTGGAAAAGCCCAACGTCCTGGGCGTCGGCGAGATCGGCCTGAACAAGAACTCGAAGAACGAGCTCGAGATCCTCGAGGCCCAGATCGACCTCGCCGCCCAACACGACCAGCTCATCCTCGTCCACACCCCGCACCTCGAAGACAAGCTCAAGGGCACCAAGCTCATCATGGACGCGATTAAGAACCACGGCTCGATCGACCCTGGCCGCGTCCTCATTGACCACGTCGAAGAGCACACCTACGAGCACGTCCTGGACCGCGGCCATTGGGCGGGCATGACGCTGTACCCCGACTCCAAGATGACGCCGCAGCGGGCCGCGGATGTGATCGAGATGAGCGGGACCGAACGCCTGTGGATCAACTCGGCAGGCGACTGGGGCTGCTCGGACCCGTTGGCAGTCCCCAAGTGCCAACAGGAGATGAAGCTCCGCGGCCACACGATGCAGACGATCGAGCAGATCAGCTACAACAACCCGCTGAAGTTCTTGTCGCAAAGCGGACGGTTTAAGACGAGCGAATAGGAGTTTGTTTTGAACGCCAAGACGCCAAGTGGCCAAGACGCCAAGAAGAAATCAAGAATCCGATGGTACTTGATCTCCATCATTTCCGGAGTTGGTTTTCTCATACTCGGCTTAACATTTCGTCATTTATCTAAAACCGAACCCGGCCTATCTTTCATGACAAGTGTGTCCTTTATTGGCGGACCGGCTTGCATTATTGCTGGGTGCTTAGCTGGCTTCTTGGAAAACCGAAGCCCAAACCATTAATTTCCTTGGCGACTTGGCGTCCTGGCGTCTTGGCGTTAAAACGAGCACCAAGATGCTAAATATCCTCGGCCCCAACACCACGCTCGGCTACTGCACCAATGTGCATGCAGGCGCAACGTTCGATGAGATGCGCTCCAACCTGCTCAAGTACGCCGTGCCGGTGAAGCAGCGGGTGTCGCCGGGCGAGCCGATGGGGGTCGGGCTTTGGTTCTCCGCCGACGCCGCGCGGCATGCACTGGCCAACCCCACCGCGTTAATCGACCTGAAGTCCTGGATGCTGGGCATGGGCCTACTCGTCTACACCGCCAACGGTTTCCCCTACGGCGACTTCCACGAACCGACCGTCAAGACCAAGGTCTACCAGCCCGACTGGACCACGCCCGAGCGATACGACTACACACTGACATTGGCAAGGGTACTGGCAGAGCTCTTGCCCGAAGGCGCAGAGGGCAGCATCTCGACGCTGCCGCTGGGCTGGCCCGCGCACAGCGGCGGGACCGACCAGGACCTGCACCGGGTCAAGTCCGCCGCCGCGGGGCTGATGCACAACCTCGTCCACGAACTCGCCCGGCTCGAGCTGGACACCGGCAAGCACATCCACATCGACCTCGAGCCCGAGCCAGGCTGCATCCTCGACACCGCCAAGGATGTCTGCGGCTTCTTCACGCAGTACCTGCTCGACTCGCCCGACGACGTGAGCATCCGCGGCTACCTGCGCGTGTGCCACGATGTCTGCCACTCGGCGGTCATGTTCGAGCCACAGCGCGACGCCGTCCGTGCCTACCGCGAGGCCCGCATCGAGATCGGCAAGGTCCAGCTCAGCTCGGCGGTCCGCGTCGACTTCGAAGCCAAGGACGCCAACGACAAAGCCGCGGCGTTGCAACAACTCAAAAGCTTCGCCGAGGACCGCTACCAGCACCAGACCACCGCCCGCCTGCCCGACGGCACCATGCACTACTTCGACGACCTGCCCGAAGCCCTCACCAAGTTCGGCGACGAACCGCAGGGCGAGTGGCGCATCCACTTCCATGTCCCGGTCTACGTCGAATCCTTCGGCCAACTCGAAGCGACCCAGGGCGACATCGGCGACCTGATCCGGGCGGTGCAAGGCGACGAGGAACTGCACCACTACGAGGTCGAAACCTACGCGTGGGACGTGCTGCCCGAGGAACTGCAACGAGAAGAGCTGCCCGACGGGATTGCAGACGAATTGAAATGGGTGCGCGATACGTTTGGGAAGTAGGACAGGCATTCCTGCCTGTCATCAGGCCGAAGGCCTGTTGGGTTTAATGCATTCGGCTACGCCGACCGACAGGCAGGAATGCCTGTCCTACCAAAGATATTGATTGACCAACCCCCATGAATCTCCGTGCCCTCCTCGAACTCTGCCGAATCTCAAATCTGCCGACGGTTTGGAGTAATTGCGTACTGGGCTATTTCGCTGGCGTCATCACCTGCTATTCATATCTTGAGACCGGCTCGCTGAAAGACACATTATCTGCAGCCCAAGTTTTCCGGACCTTCACCAATGCGCCTTTCAGCGGTGCCGTTCTAGTGCTATCGCTACTGATACCCTTTAGCTTGCTTTACTCAGGCGGGATGGTGTTGAATGACTATCTCGATCGTGAAGTCGACCTACAAGAGCGTCCAAACCGCCCGATCCCATCAGGAAGAATACACCCCAAGACCGCGCTTTGGTTAGCAACCGGATGCTTGGGCGCGGGCTTATTCGGCTTTGCTTGGTTTGAATGGAACTATGTCTGGCACGAGTATCAGCCCTGGCGAGCGACTGCTTTTGCAGCTGTCTTGGTTACAGCGATCGTAATGTACAACCTCACGCATCAGCGGAGCGTAAGAGCGGTTTTATTGATGGGGCTCTGCCGTGGGTTAATTGTGCTGAGCGCTGCCAGCGTTCGCCAGCCACCTGTCTTTGACAATATCTGGGTGTTCTATGTGTTCTGGCCAGCCTTCACGCTAATTGCTTACACCGTCCTGATCTCCATCGTCGCCCGTCGTGAGATGGAAACCAAACGATTCGCAGGCCCCAAGACCATCATGAATATGATCGCGGCGATGCCGCTGTTGGACGCGGTGTGGTTGGTGGTGATGGGGCTTTGGCCGGCGTCGTTGTTCTGCGTGGCGTGTGCGGGGATGACGAAACTCGCACACCGCAAGGTCGCGGGGAGTTGACGAAGCCGCCGGTTCACCAACCGGCGGAAACGAACTGGGACACGTCCGCCGGTTGGTGAACCGGCGGCTTCCAAACCACGGTATCTTCTACCCATGCCTCAGAAAGTCGCCATCCTGAATGTCGTGGGCCTCTCCGGGTCGCTGCTGCAACACGCGCCGAACATCAGCGCACTCGGCGAGCAGGCGACGCTCACGCCCGTGCTGCCCGCGGTGACGTGCTCGGTGCAGTCGTCGATGCTCACCGGCCAGCCCGTCTCGTCGCACGGCGTCGTCGGCAACGGCTGGTTCAACCACGAACAACAAGAAGTCCAGTTCTGGAAGCAGTCCAACCAACTCGTCCACGGCGAGAAGGTCTGGGAGACCGCCAAGCAGCGCGACCCATCGGTGACCTGCCTGAACAGCTTCTGGTGGTACAACATGTACTCGTCGGTGGACTACAGCATCACGCCGCGCCCGCAGTACAAGGCCGACGGCCGGAAGGTCCCCGACTGCTACACCCACCCCGCTTCGCTGCGTGACGAATTGCAGAACAAACTGGGACAGTTCCCGCTGTTTAAGTTCTGGGGCCCGATGGCGGACATCGAGTCAACACGCTGGATCGCGGACGCGACGATGCACAGTGTTGAGCAGTACGACCCGACGCTGACACTGGTGTACCTGCCACACCTGGATTACGGGTTGCAAAAGTTCGGACCACCTAAGTTGGAATCGATTATTAACGCTGTAGACGAAAATTATCCGGACAAGATGGCGATCACAGCGCATCAGTTTGAATCGCTTTACGATTCGCCGCCACTAAAAGACGTGATTGAAGTCGATCAAGTCGCAGGCGGGCTGATCGAGTTCTTCAATAAGCGGGACACGAAGGTGATCGTCGTCAGCGAGTATGGCATTGAGGAGGCGACCGGGCACATCGATATCAACCGCCGTTTGCGAAAGGCGGGCCTGCTCACGATCCGTAATGAGGGCGGGCACGAGTTACTCGATGCCGGGGCGAGCGATGCGTTTGCGGTGGCGGACCACCAGGTGGCACACGTGTACTGCAAGCCGGGCGTGACGGTGGACGAGTCTGTGTTTGAAGGTTGCGAGGCCGCGTCGATCAACCACGAGCGGGCGGGCCGGTATGTGCTCGTCGCGAACCAAGGCAAGTGGTTCACGCACGACTACTGGCTGGATGAGGCGAACAAGCCGGACTTCGCGAACTGTGTCGATATCCACCGCAAGCCGGGCTACGACCCGCGTGAGTTGTTCAGCCAGGCATCGATGCCCGCGATCGCGTGGAAGCTGGCCAAGAAGAAGATGGGGTTCCGGCAGCTGATGGATGTGATCCCGCTGGATCCGTCACTGGTCAAGGGCACGCACGGGCGAGTCGACAACCCGCCCGAACTGCAACCCGTCATGCTTGGGGCGGGACGTGCGGGCCAAACGCTGCCGTGTACCGCGGTGCGTGATGTGATTCTTGAGGCGATGGGGCTGGGGTGACGCGCCAACTGGGCCAAGCACGGGTGGCCCACTTGAACGAACTGTGCGCAGATTGAAGTCCGCCGCCAAAGGGGTTGGCGAGGTTATGGGCGTTGCCGAAGCCGCCGGTTCACAACCGGCGGACGGAGTGTGACAAACGCCGCGGCTACGGCGGCCTTCACCCGCATCAAGGCATGCCGCGATTCGTCCGCCACTTGGTGAAGTGGCGGCTTCGTACACCGCGCTATTCCACCGTTGTGGCTTCTTTACCCCGCCAGGCACATCTGCTCGCGCTGCACCCTTCGCAGTGGCTTGAGGTTGATCCAACGCGTCCGCTTGCGCTGATCCGTCAGCGTCACACGCTTCGCCAACTCCGGGTCGCGCTCAAACACACGGCGGACCTTCGTCGGGTGGTTGCACTGCTGGCTGCGGTGCAGGAGGACGACGTGCCGCGGGTTGCCGTGCGGGCTGCGGTCGCGGATCTGTTGGACGGCTTCGTAGGCCTGCTCGTTGCTCAGGTGGCCCGAGTCGGAGAGGTTGCGGCGGTTGACCCAGACAGGGCGCGATGAGTTCACGGTCATGCGCTCGTCGTAGTTCGACTCGATACACAGCACGTCGACGCCGGCAAAGTGGTCGATGAGCTGCCGGGGGGCATGGCCCAGGTCGGTTGCGAAGCCGACGTCGCCGAAGCGGGTGGAGAGGCGGTAGCCGATGGTGCCCTGGCGGTCGTGTTGCAGCCGGGTCGTCGTCGCGGTGACGCCGGGCATGGGGATCAGTGCGCCGTCGCCGAAGGGCTCGACCAGGCCGTGGTCGAAGAGCGGCTGGGTGCCCTTGGCCTGGGCGAGCTCGTCGAGGTGCCAGTGGTGCAGGTGGACGGCGACACGGTGCTCGACGAGGGCCTTGGTCAGCGTCGGCGTGAAGTGGTCGCGGTCCAGGTGGCTCAGGAGCACGGCCCGGACGTGCCGCCAGCCGATGCCGGCCTCGTTGAGCTTGCGTGTGGTGCGTCGGATGCCGAAGCCCGCGTCGAGCAAGACCGCCCCGCGGTTCCCCGCCGAATCGGTGAGCCGGGCGATCGTGCAGTTGCCGCCGGAGCCCGAGCCAAGGACGCAGAGCGAGAGGCCGGGGCGGAGCGGGCGTTTTTTTTGCGTGGACAGCGAATCACCCGTAAGACGTTCACCGGGCGGAGTTTGGGGGAATAGTGCGGGTTGTGCAGGTTGAACACTTGCCATCAAAAGCAAAAGCAAAGCTTGACATTGCATCGGCGTCCGATATTTTCGAGTCTTCACTCGAAGTCGGCCCACCCAGTGTAAGCCCACACGACACGGCACGGATGCCCCTAGTAATTTAACAGGCTCGGAATCCGTCTTTTGCCTCCTGGCACTGGCCGATAAACCGCAGCCCGAAAACGATACGCTCGCCCGCCAGGCGAGAGTCGTCCGACGATACCGGAGGCCGGTTGGCAACCCCAGCCGACACCCGGAGGCGTCGAAAGGTGCACCGAATGCTTGAACACGCTGCCTCGCTACGAATGCTCACCGCCGCAGGCCTGCTAGCCCTGCTCGCCTTCACCGGCTGCCAGGCCGAACGCCCCGTCGTCGCCCCGGTCGAGCCCGACTGGTCCTACCACGACGGCAGCGAACAGCTCTCCAACAACGACGCCTGGGAAAAGATGATCCCCACTTCCGCCCTGCTACGCTACGACGAAAGCAAGCTCGCGCATGTCGAGGAATCGACGGCGGAGTAAGGCGGACAACGAACAAATTTAGAAATCGACCAAGGCTGCCAATGACTAGTTGGCAGTCTTGTCTGTGAATGCTCCCTCTCCCTTTCAGGGAGAGGGTTGGGGTGAGGGTGGCGTGTATTCGTCATAATGGCTACCGATGAGCAGAGAAAACCGGCAGCACCGAACACCAAAGCCATCGACCGAACGCGCCCGCGATCTACGTGCCGAATCGACGATACCAGAGCGTGTCTTGTGGGGCATGCTCCGGGCACGCAGGCTCGGCAGGTTGAAGTTCCGCAGGCAGGTCCCCTTCGGCCCGTACGTGACGGATTTCTACTGTGCCGAGCATCGGCTTGTCGTCGAACTCGACGGCGAGTCGCATGATGGCCAAAGAGATCGCGACGCAAAGCGAACCGCTTACTTGGAGTCAGTAGGCTTGCGTGTGATCCGCGTGACCAACAGCGAGTTGGCCAGCAATCCGGAAGGTGTAGCTCGTTTCATCTTGTCTCAAGCACAGGCGGACCGTTAGCCCCACCCTCACCCCGGCCCTCTCCCTTTCAGGGAGAGGGAGCAAGAGCGATCACAGCTGCACGTACTGCGCTTCGCTGACCGCTTCGCGCTTCGCATCGGGCTGGTGGATGTCCGTGGCGAACGCGTCGCCCATCTCCGCGTGCAGGGCCTGCGGGTCGTATACCACGCGTGAGCCGCCCGTTGCGGTGTGCAAGAGGTCCAGCGCGATCTGGCCTTCGGGCCGGCTGAACTCCAACGCCTTGATCGCCTGCTCGAAGCCTTGCAGACGGTTGTTGACGTTCTCGAACGTGCCCGCCTTCTCCGCGAAGGTGCAGCTTGGCAGCACGACGTCTGCGGCCTGCATCACCGCCCCGCCGTGGTCGAGCGTGTCGAGCAGGACGGTAAAGCGTGTCTCGATCAGCTTGGCGATCCCGGGGGTGGCCCAGTCGGTCGGGTAGTTGGCGGTCATGACCAGGCCGGAGAACTCGCCGGCCTTGTCCATCAGCCCGTCGAAGCCCAGCACGTTCTCGGTGACCTGCGCGAGCGCCCGCTCCACGCCGCGGGCGTTGGGGGCTTTCTCGGCGTAGACGGTGTAGCCGCCTGGGAACGTCTTGTCCTCGCCATCCATCGGCACCGGGCCGACGGCCAGCGTCGCGTCGGCGTCGAGCGCGACCACGGCCTTGGCCAGCAGGTACGCCTCTTCGCAGGCGAGCATCGGGCTGACCACGAGCGCGAGCGAGCCGCTGCCATACTGATCGGTCACGTCACGCAGCCCGGTGACCGCGGCCTTGAGCGCATCGTTCCAGTTCACATCCTGCCGCTGGCCGAACTGGCCCTCGCCCTTCAAGGACGGCGTGGTCAGGCGTTCGTCCGCGTGCACGAACTTCCAGCCGTAGCGGATCTCATCACTCGTCCACCACGTGTTGACGTCCATGTTCGTCCGCGGCTTGACCCGGCGGAGCTTGTCGTCGTTGTGCTCCAACCACAGGTTGTCGCCGCTGGCGGTGATGCCGTCGATCGACGGCGTGCTCTGCAGGTTCCACACGCGCATCGACATGAGGAAGTCTTTGTCGAGCAGCGCACCGACCGGGCAGATGTCGACGACGTTGCCCGCGAGCTCGTTGTCCAGCGGCTTACCGGGGAACACATCGATCTGTTCGCTCGAGCCCCGGCCGAAGATGCCGATCTCGTTGGTGCCGGTCACCTCATCCGTGAACCGCTGGCAGCGCGAGCACATGATGCAGCGGTCCGAGTACAGCAGGACGTTCGGGCCCAGGTCTTTCTTAGGCTGCTTGACCTTGTTCTCTTCGAAGCGCGACTGGCCGTGGCCGTACTTGTAGCTGTAGTCCTGCAACAAACACTCGCCCGCCTGGTCACAGACCGGGCAGTCCAGCGGGTGGTTGATCAGCAGCAGTTCCATGACCGCCTTCTGGTTGCCGATCGCCTTGGGGCTCTGCGTAAAGACCTCCGAGCCCTCAACGGCCGGCGTCTGGCAGGTCGGCAGCAGCTTGGGGATCAGCTCGACCTTGTTGTCGTTGCGCGGGTTGGGCTGGGCGACCTCGGCCAGGCAGATCCGGCACGACGCGGCGATCGACAGCCCGTCGTGGTAGCAGTAGTGCGGGATCTCGATGCCGTTGTCTAAAGCGACTTGTAGGATCGTCGGCTTCTTGCCGCCGTCGTACTCACAGGGCCGGCCATCAATGGTGATCTGGGGCATGGGGGACTTCCTGATCTGAGACTGGGCTCAGTTTAGCAAGGCTGCCAAAGCGCGGTTGGCCGACTTGCACGCACAACGACGCCGCCCTGCCCCCTCTCCCTCCCAGGGAGAGGGCCGGGGTGAGGGTGGTGTGTTGGATTCACAAAGAATTATAGAACGAGCCTTGGTCTGCTTGACGCCCCACCCTCATCCCCGGCCTCCTCC